>UQVH01000008.1 GCA_900544535.1 uncultured Bacteroidales bacterium
TCGACATCTCCCGCTACGCCTACAAAGCCGGCGAAGTCCTCAACTCAAAAGTCAACAATATCCGGAGCCGTAACCGCATCCTGACCGAGCGGTGACAGCCCTACCTCCTGAAATCGCGAATAAAATTGAGTTGCTGATCTCTTCTTAATTCAAGAACCGCATTTCTGTCACATCTATCATAATCTCCGACGGAGTGCATGTCCCCCAAAATTATGTTCATTAATTCAATCGAATCAGGAACAGGCAAAAAGATGCTTGACATCTTCAATAATCTTTCATGGCTGTAACGGCCACTATATTGGCAGAAATTAAATCAAAATAGCAACTAAATACAACATCTTATTTTATGTGCGGAATCGTAGGATATATCGGCCATCGTGAGGCCTATCCGATCCTGATCAACGGTCTTCACCGTCTTGAATACCGTGGCTACGACAGTGCGGGGGTTGCGCTGATCGACTCCGGCTGCGGACTCAACATCTACAAATCCAAAGGCAAAGTCAACGATCTCGAAAGCGTGTGCTCATCCAGAGATACTGAAGTACCGTCGGAATCGCCCACACGCGCTGGGCTACACATGGAGAACCAAACGACACAAATGCCCATCCCCATGCCGGCAATTCCGGCAACATCGCAATGGTCCATAACGGGACTATCGAAAACTACGCCGTCCTCCGTGAATTCCTCATCAACAACGGATGCGTCTTTCAGAGCGAAACCGACACCGAAGTTCTGGTCTGCCTGATTGAATATCTGAAAAATCACGACGGATGCACTCTCTATGAAGCCACACGCCAGGCTCTCAAGCGAGTCGTCGGAGCTTTTGCAATCGCGGTAATCGACCGGGAGAATCCCGACACTGTGATCTGCGCCCGGCGCAGTTCTCCGCTTGCCATCGGATTGGGTGACAACGAATATTTCATGGCCTCAGACGCCTCCCCGATCATCGAATACACTAATAAAATCATATATCTCGACGATGATCAGATCGCTGTCATCACCCGCGAAGCCCCGATCGAGGTATTCAATCTTGAGAATGAAACAGTCGAGCCGCCGGTCCAGCAGATCGACCTCGACATCGCCCAACTCGAAAAAGGCGGCTATCCCCACTTCATGCTAAAGGAAATCATGGAGCAACCCGCCACTATCCGCGACTGCATCCGCGGCCGAATTTATGACAACGGGACAAAAATCTTTCTCAATGGTGTCAATCACTTCAAAGAAAAATTTCTTAATGTCAACCGCATCGTCATTGTCGCCTGCGGCACATCCTGGCACGCATCGCTCATCGGCAAACGCATGTTTCAGGAACTGGCCCACATTCCGGTCACAGTAGAATATGCCAGCGAATTCCGTTACGGCACATCGCTGCTCACCCCTAACGACATTGTCATCGCCGTTTCCCAATCAGGCGAAACTGCCGATACACTCGCGGCCATAAAGATGGCACATGAAAGCGGAGCCTTCGTCTACGGAATCTGCAACGTCATCGGCTCCTCGATCTCGCGCGAAGCCGACACAGGCACCTATATACATGTCGGCCCGGAGATAGGCGTAGCCTCCACCAAAGCTTTCACAGGACAGGTTACAGTACTCGCCATGCTGGCTGTGGCCGTAGGCCATCTGCGCGGCACAATCGGCGAAAGCGAAGTCAGTGAAATCGCCACATCCATAAGCCGGCTTCCGGAACTGATAGAAAAGACACTTGAACTTAACGACAAGATCGAAGACCTGTCAAAGATCTATACCTACGTCCATAATTTTCTATATCTTGGTCGCGGCTACAACTACCCGACAGCTCTTGAAGGAGCCTTGAAGCTTAAAGAGATCAGCTACATCCATGCCGAAGGCTATCCTGCCGCAGAGATGAAACACGGTCCCATAGCCTTGATCGACGAGATGATGCCGACAGTTGTTATAGCACCTCAGGATGATCTTCATGACAAAATCATATCCAACATTCAGCAAGTCAAAGCCCGCGGCGGTAAAGTCATCGCCGTCATCAACGAAAATGACCGGGAGATCTCACAGATTGCCGACGATGTCCTTGAAATTCCTGCTGTACCTGACTGCATCTCCCCCATCATCTCCTCCATTCCACTTCAGTTGCTTGCCTACCATGTGGCCATCCGCAAAGGCTGCAACGTTGACATGCCGCGCAACCTTGCCAAATCAGTGACGGTAGAGTAGATCACAACCGTTCCTTCTGATAAAGATTCATCCTCTTAAATCCCCTGCTTGCAAAGTGTTAACAGTTGCAAGCAGGGGATTGTTATTTAATATATCCAGAATTAATCCCAATAGCCAACTCTATCCAAATAAACCAAACAGATGCTGAGGGCGTTGTCAAAGAAATCATTATTGTCTGGCATGTTTCATTACTCTCAGGCAAGCATTCCTAATCCTGTATTATCTTCACCAGCCTATGACAACCATTATCTACGCACATCCCTATGACGGGAGTTTCAATCACGCAGTACTCCAGGAAATAAAGAAATCGCTGGAGAATGCGGGGCAGCCTTATACGGTCATCGACCTTTATGCCGACGGTTTCAACCCCGCTCTTGAGGCTCCCGACCTGCGTCTTTACAGCCGCGGAGAAACAACCGACCCACTCGTCGAAAAATATCTGAAGGCTCTCCTTTCAACCGACCACCTGATCTTCATTTTCCCCGTCTGGTGGGGCATGATGCCTGCGATAGTGAAGGGATTTTTTGACAAAGTGCTGCTTGTAGGAAGTGCCTATCGTTACAGCGAAGAGGGCGCTCTTATCCCGGACAAAATCAATATCGGGCGGACTCTGATGCTGACCACATCCCAGTCTCCGGCCGACAGGTTCAAGCCATTTTTCGCCGAATATCTCAAAGAGACAATATGCGACGCCGTCGGCTTTCACAATCTCGAATGGATCGACTGTGAACAGACAGCCCACGGACCGGCTAAAAACCGCGAAGATTTTCTGCGGATCGCCTGTGATAAAGCTGTCTCATAGACCTCCGATAGAAAGCCGCTAAACTAATAGTGGCATAAAATATAATCGCTTCAAGAAGGCCGTCAGCTTGCCATAAGCTGACGGCCTTCTTTCTGTTTATCTCAGAACTTTCCCGACGGGCGGTAGGGGCGCTGAGAATTCAATATTTAGCAGCGAAACTAAAAATTGGTTCAAATATGGCATTGTAGCACCTCACAGGCGAAAGTGAAGAGCTTATAAACAATGTATTATTATACTAAAATCCAAATATTGACAGTTAATCATTGTTAATCCAATTGCATTTGTAATCCTGAATTTGTTATAACAGTGAGCATCAGGAGGATGATCAATAGACTGAACTTATTTGTATATGACAGGTGTGTTTGAATTTGCAAACTCATTCGATGCTGTTTCAAGTTCCGAACTCCTATTTATATTTGCAATTTATGATTCGCATTAGCATACTACTTGATTTGCATTTGCATGAATTTCTATTTGCACTACTGTAATTCCAAATTCAAAACACTAAATTTATTCGATTTACATTTTTAAATTTGCATGATTTTCCTCCGTTTTCCAAATTACAATCAGTAGCGACTGATCTGTTCAGAAATTCAAATTAGGCAGCACAAATGTAAATTACATTGTATTAACAATAATTTTATATCACTAATAATCACCGATCTTATAAATAAAACATAAACCAATACTATAATTAATGCGACAATATCCAGCTCTCAGCTACTCAAAACATCCCAAACCGCAATTTACAGCCATAATATCCCTATAATATGGCTATATCTGATTTTTATTTTTAGTATTACTTGAGATATCGATATTACATTAGCAAATCAACCCTCGCGCTTTGCGTTTGCAAACATAAATATAGCCTCAAATCGTATTCATTTCTAAATTTCACAATTTTCAATTATAAATTTGCATATTCAAAATTATATAATTACATTTGCAACGCATTACAAAACAAAATTCTCAAGAGTTTGCATTTATGGACCTCGTTTCAAGACTCAAACAGTATCTCGACAGCCGTCAGATCAGCATAACCCAATTTGCAGATGAATGCGGAATCCCTCGCCCGACTGGCAGCCAGCTGCTTGCAGGCCGCAATAAGAAAGTGAGCGATGAGATCATCAGCAAAATCCATGCTGCCTACCCCGATCTTAACATCGTCTGGCTGATGTTTGGCGAGGGAGATATGGTGACGGGCGCAAATATTGAAATCTCAGAGCCTCAAAACACCCGGATTTCGCCCGCTCAGCAACAGCAGCAAGCTGATAACCAGACGCTTGACTTCGAGATAGACTTCAACGAAAATTCTTCGCAAAATTCTTCAGAAAAAATTCAGACCCCGGTTCCGGCCCCGGAAGCACCTGCAACCTTCACTTTTGCCTCTCCAGCCGAGCCACCGGTTCCTCCGACTCCGGGATCACGTCCCGCAGAAACACCCGACGCCCCGGATGAAGACTCAATCACCCTCACTCCCGGCAAAGGGAAAAGAGTCACAGGCATCGTGGTCTACTATGACGACTGCACCTACGAATCGTTCATCCCCGACCCGGCCCACGGCCATCCTTTCATGCGATAAGACAAAACTCTTGGCAATCTGCGGGATTCTGAGTAATTTTGCACTCCCGAAAGCAAACTCAATCAAACGTACACCATCTCCCGCAATCAGCTTATGAGCATTTCAATCAACAGCCTGTCGGTCGAATTCAGCGCAAAATCACTTTTTGACAACATATCCTATATTATAAATCCCAAAGACAAGATAGCGCTTGTCGGGAAAAACGGAGCCGGCAAATCGACAATGCTCAAAATCATAGCCGGCCTGCAGAAACCCACGTCGGGCAACGTGGCCATGCCGCGCGACACCACCGTCGGCTACCTTCCCCAGCACATCACCGTCAGCGACACCTCTACCGTGGTCGACGAAGTCCGCAGCGCCTTCAGCCATGTCGACAGAATGCGCGCACGCCTCGACGAGATCAATAACGAACTCCTCACCCGCACCGACTACGAGTCGGACGCCTATCAGGAACTCATCGAGGCCATGACCTCACTGACCGACCGCCTTGCCATCGAGGAGAGCGAAAACTTCGAAGCCGAGATTGAAAAAACACTCATCGGTCTCGGTTTCCTCCGCAGCGACTTCGACCGCCCCACCTCGGAATTTTCCGGCGGCTGGCGTATGCGCATCGAGCTTGCCAAAATCCTCCTCGCCCGTCCTGATGTGCTCCTGCTCGACGAACCGACCAACCATCTCGACATCGAGTCGATCCAGTGGCTTGAAAATTTCCTCATCACCAAAGCCAAAGCCGTGGTGCTCGTCAGCCACGACCGTGCCTTCATCGACAACGTCACAAACCGCACCATAGAGATCTCGCTCGGCAAGATCTACGACTACTCCGTCAACTATTCGAAATACCTCGTCCTGCGCCAAGAACGCCTCGACCAGCAGATGCGCGCCTATCAGAACCAGCAGAAGATGATCCAGGACACCGAAGACTTCATCGAGCGCTTCCGCTACAAAGCCACCAAAAGCGTGCAGGTCCAGAGCCGCATCAAGCAGCTTGCCAAGATCGAGCGCATCGAGGTTGACGAGGTTGACACCTCACACCTCAATCTGAAATTCCCGCCCGCGCCGCGCTCCGGCGACTACCCAGTCATCGCCGACAACGTCGGCAAAGCCTACGGCGACCATCAGGTATTCGACCATGCGACGTTCACCATCAAGCGCGGCGAGAAAGTAGCCTTTGTCGGCAAAAACGGTGAGGGAAAATCGACTCTTGTCAAATGTATCATGGGCGAGATTCCGTTCACCGGCACACTCAAGATCGGCCACAACGTCAAGATCGGTTACTTCGCCCAGAACCAGGCCACGCTGCTCGACGGCGAGATCACAGTGTTTGACACCATCGACCGTGTGGCCGTCGGTGACATCCGCACCAAGATCCGCGACATCCTCGGTGCCTTCATGTTCGGCGGAGAAGCTTCCGACAAGAAAGTAAAAGTTCTTTCCGGCGGCGAGAAGACCCGACTGGCCATGATCCGTCTGCTGCTCGAACCGGTCAATCTGCTCATCCTTGACGAGCCGACCAACCACCTCGACATGAAAACCAAAGACATCCTCAAGCAGGCGATCAAGGATTTCAACGGGACAGTCATAGTCGTGAGCCACGACCGCGAATTTCTCGACGGCCTTGTGGAGAAGGTCTATGAATTTGGCGGAGGACAGGTGCGCGAATGCCTCGGCGGTATCTATGAATTCCTCGAAAAGAAAAAGCTCGCATCGCTTGCCGAACTCGAACGCAACACCATCCGTCCGGTAGCCGACAAGACGCAGGCCAACCCGCAGCCGAAACAGGCCACAACTGCGGCTAATACTCCTGCCACGACCTCGGCCACAACCGCCGAAGCTGCTCCGCGCAAACTGAGCTACGCCGAGCAACGCGAGCACGAAAAGCTCGTCCGCAAAGCCCGCAAGAAAGTCGAAGAAGCCGAAGCCGAGATCGCGCGTCTTGAAAAGGAAGTGGCCGACATCGAAGCGACCATCTCTGCAGGCAATCCCCCTGCCGACATCTACGACCGCCACGCCGCCGCGACCAAGCAACTCGAAAACGCCATGTCCCTTTGGGAACTCGCCTCTATGGAACTTGAAGAGATCTCCTCGAAATAGGACATTCCTCCCTGATGTCTCACGTCTCTCGCGCGTCCGATATTCCGAAATGATAAACCCCGAAACCGACTCTTAATTCAGGTTTCGGGGTAGATTTTATTTAATGTAGCGAATTCGCCACAATTAAAATGGATTTTCATTGTTGTCCAACGGCGACAGCTTTTCTGACAACAGGCTTCATTTTCTTCAGTCGGCCTATACCACCAGGCGGATGCCGCCGTCGGTGATCGAAATCTTGCGGTCGCGGTAGAGATGGCCGATGGCCTTTTTGAAATCCTTTTTCGAGCATTGGAAAGTGGCACGGATGGTTTCGGGAGCCGCCGCGTCGGAGATCGGCAGAAAGCCCTCCGGCTCATTGGCGAGACGCTCAAGAATCCGCTCCATCAGTGCATCCACGCGGCCATCGTTACTGCCGCTCAGCACCAAGTCGATCTTGCCGTCGTCACGGACCTGCTTCACATAGGCCGTGATCGCCTCGCCGATCTCCAGAGGCGCGAAAAGCTCGTTCTCATAGATCATCCCGTGGAAAAGATCGTCGACAATAGCCTTGTAGCCGAGATCGGTTCGCTTGTAGACCAATGCCTTCACGCGGTCGCCGATCTTGTAGCGCGGATAGCGGTTACCGATAAACTTTTCGATCTTCGCCGAAGCCACAACGCGCTTGGTGGCATCGTCGAGATAGACGTAGACCAGCACCACCATGCCGCGCGAGAGGCGGATTTTCTGCTCGCGGAAAGGCACAAGCAGATCTTTCATGATGCCCCAGTCGAGGAAGGCACCGGTCTGATTGACGTCGCTGACCTGAAGATAGGCAAACTCACCGACCTGAGCGAACGGATGTTCCGTGGTGCAGATCGGCCGCCCCTCGGAATCCTTATAGACAAACACTTCCAGGTCGTCGCCCGGCTGAAGCGGGTGGACAATATAACGTGAAGGCAGCAGCACTTCATTTCCGTCGGCGTCCTGAAGATAGGCCCCGAAATCCACATTGCGGGCCACCCGCAGAGTGTTGTATTTTCCGATCTTAAGCATATCGCGTCACTTATTTTTTTGCAAATTTAACCATTTTTCCACAAATTAGCCCTAATTTTGCATAATCAGACGGAGAAACGGCGCTTATTGATAAACGCTTCAGACCATCGGTTTGTTAAGCCTACGGGCACACAACCCGCGGTCAGACCATTCCGACTCAACCCGCTAAACAACCATCTGACTCAAAAAAATGGAAGAACTTCTCAGATATTTCCCGGATCTCAGCGCCACGCAGATCGAACGCTTCACCGCCCTCGGCCGCCTCTACCCTGAGTGGAACGAAAAAATCAATGTCATCTCCCGCAAGGACATCGACAACCTCTATACCCACCACATCCTCCACTCTCTCGCGATAGCCAGGTTCATAACTCCCGTCGACGGATCTCTGCTGATCGACCTCGGCACCGGCGGAGGCTTCCCCGGAATACCCCTCGCCATTCTCTGGCCCGGCTGCCGCTTCCATCTGATCGACCGCATCGGCAAAAAAATACGCGTAGCCTCCGAAATCGCCGCGGAGATCGGACTCGAAAACGTCACATTCCAGCACGGCGACATGGGTGAGTGCAAACTGAAAGCCGACTATGTCGTGAGCCGCGCCGTCATGCAGCTCGACGAACTGGTGAAGATCGTCGGCCGCAACATCTCCCGCGAGCAGCGCAACCGTGTGCCCAACGGACTCGTATGCCTCAAAGGAGGAGACCTCGCGCCGGAACTCGGCCGCGTCAAACGACCCTTGCTCGACATACCCCTGAGCGACTGGTTCACCGAAGACTATTTCAAAACCAAAGACTTAATCTATGTAGAATTATGAAAGTAAGCCGTTTTGTATTCAACATGTTCGGAGTCAACACCTATGTGATGTGGGATCCCGAAAGCCGCGAAGCCGCCATCGTCGATCCCGGTATGATCGATCAGGCTGAAAAAGACGCCCTCGACAGCTTCATCTCCCGAGACGATCTCAAGGTCACCCAGCTGATCAACACCCACAGCCACCTCGACCACATCTTCGGCAACACCTATATAAAAGAAAAATACGGACTTGAAATCAAAGCCAACCCCGCCGACGACTTCCTTGCCCGCACCCTCCACGAACAAGCAGCCAGATTCGGTATGCGTCTGCCCCTCGCTCCGCAGACACTCGACGTCGAACTGCACGATGGCGACACGCTTTATCTGGGTAAAGAGCCGATCGAAATCCTCTCCGTTCCCGGCCACTCACCCGGCAGCATCGCTCTCTACTGTCCCGAATCAGGCTTTGTCATCACCGGCGACGCCCTCTTCCCCGGCTCGATCGGCCGCACTGACCTCCCCAAAGGCGACCACGCCACGCTCATCGATTCGATACGCCGCAAACTGTTGCCGCTCCCCGACTCCACCGTGGTCCTTTCAGGCCACGGCGGCGAAACCACCATCGGCCGCGAAAAAGCCTCCAACCCCTACCTCTGACACGATCCTGACGTCATCAAAAGACCGGTCATCTACGGCCACGGTAGAGCAACCTGCGACCGTAGATCACTTTTTTGACAACTATTAAAAAATAATTACGGAATTTTTTCTTTAATAAGATTAAATACCTTATATTTGCCGTCGGTAAACCCCGGCCTTGACCCGCTGCCCCTCTTCCGGGCCATCGTACCGCAGATTATCGCCTCATCCAATCGTTCAACTATTATAACAGTTATGACACGACCAAAACTTCAAATCCGCGACCTCACTCTGCGTGACGGCCAGCAGTCGCTCTTTGCAACCCGAATGAAACAGGAGACCATCAACCGTCTTCTGCCATATTACGAGGACGCCCGCTTCCACATCATGGAAGTCTGGGGCGGTGCCGTTCCCGATTCAGTGATGCGCTATCTCGATGAATCGCCCTGGGAACGCCTGCGCACCTTCTCCAAAGCAATGGACTCGAAAAGCGAGCATCCCAAAGCGCTTCTTTCGGCACTTTCGCGCGGACGCAACCTTTTCGGCTATGTTCCCTATCCCGATTCGGTGCTTGAAGGCTTCTACAAGGAGGCGATCGCCAACGGTCTGAACGTAATGCGTATTTTCGACGCACTCAACGATATTGACAACGTCAAGGAATCCATCCGCCTGATCAACAAGCTCGGCGGCATCGCCGACGGCGCTGTCTGCTACACTGTCGATCCCAAGCCCGAAGCTCCCGCCAAACCGGCAGGCTTCTTAGGAAAGCTCAAATCAATGTTCGGCGGCTCTGAATCAGGCCCCGCCCCGATCTTCACCGACGAATACTTTGTCGACAAGGCCCGTCAGATGGAAGCCCTCGGCGCCAAGATCATCACCCTTAAAGATATGGCAGGACTTGTCAACCCGCTGCGCGCCGCCTCGATCATCTCGGCCCTCAAGCGCGAAGTCAAAGTTCCCGTAGACTTCCACACCCACTGTACTCCCGGCTACGGTCTGGCATCGGCCCTCATGTCCATCATCAACGGCGTCGACATCCTCGATACCAACATCTGGTGGTTCGGCGGAGGCTCGGCAGCTCCCGCAATCGAACTCATCTGGGTATTCTGCCAGCGCATGGGCGTAGAGGTAGAGGTCAACATGGAAGCCGTAGGCCGCATCCGCACCGAGCTGCTCGAAGCCCGCAAGGAGCTTGCACAGTTCGACCTCAACAAGGACCACATGCCGCGTCCGTTCGACCCGCTGACCGATCAGCTCCCCGCAGAAGTGCTCGCCCTCTTCGACAGCGCCATCGAATTTGCCAAAGCGAAAGACGAAGCCGCGCTCCTCGACGCCTGCCACAAGATCGAAGCCTACTTCGGTTTCCCGAAGCCCAACGAACTTGTCAAGACCGCAGAAGTCCCCGGCGGCATGTACTCCAACATGGTAGCCCAGCTCAAACAGCTCCAGAGCGAAGATCTGCTTGAAGACGCCATGCGCCTGATCCCGATGGTGCGCCGCGACGCCGGTCTGATCCCCCTCGTGACCCCGACAAGCCAGATCGTCGGCAGCCAGGCTGTGCTCGTGGCTCTCGACCGCAAGAACGGCAAACCCGACTACACCAACAAGTCCAACCAATTCATCTCGCTCGTCAAGGGTGAATACGGCAAAACACCGGTGGCCATCGACCCGGCATTCCGCGAAAAGATCACCGGAAGCCCCGAAGAGAAACCTTACGACGTCAGCATCTACCGCAAGCCTGAAAATCCCGAACTTCCCGAATTCGGAGGCCGCAAACTCGCGTCGAACACCGAAGAGTATCTCCTGCTTGAACTCCTGCCCTCCGTGGCCAACGGCTTCCTGCGCAAGCGCCGCAAGGAAGAATTCGACGCCGAGGAATCAGCGAAGGCTCCCGCAGCCGCAGCTGTCGAGGAAGCACCTGCGGCAGCCGTAGAGCCGATCACCGGCCCCGTGATCGCCGCACCGATGAGCGGACGCATCGTCGCCATCAACGTAAAACCCGGTCAGGAAGTCAAACCCGGCGACACAGTGATGGTCTACGAGGCCATGAAGATGGAAAATGACATCGAATCCGAAATCAGCGGCGTCGTGAAGCGTGTGCTTGTCGACGTTGACGATCAGGTTGCCACCGACACAGCCCTCATCGAGTTTGAAGGCTGATCCGTCAGAAATACAGACACAGATATAGGGCCCCGTAAACACGGCGGTCCTATATCTGTGTTTTCAATCCATACCTTAATTATTATCACACATCATTTACACAATCATTCAATTTTTCATGAAATCAATCAAAGCAATCATGCTGGTGCTTGCGGTGATCGTCAGCGCCGCCACCTTCACTGCCGACGCGCAGTTCCGCTTCGGACCGAAAGTAGGTCTCACTGTCAACGACATGCACTTCAACAAAAGCGTCCTTGACGCCGACAACCAAACCGGCTGGACCGCCGGCGTGATGGGCGAGTTCACCGTGCCCGTCATCGGCATCTCTGCCGACCTCTCTGCAATGTATGTTCGCCGCAATACAAAATTCCTTCAGGAACAGGGAATCTCAAAGGACAACCGAGACTATATAGAACTCCCTCTCAACGTCCGCTACAATTTCTCGATCCCGGTTGTCAACCGCGTAGTACTCCCCTACATCGGCGTCGGTCCGAGCGTGTCGTTCCTTACCAGCCGCAAGAACATCAAGGACGCCTACTCCAACAAATCAGTAGACTGGGCTTTCAACTTCGGTTTCGGTCTGCGTTTCCTTAACCACATCGATCTCAACGCACGCTACGGTCTCGGCCTGACAAAAGCCGTCCGCGCTGCCGGAGCGAACACCCAGGCCGCAGGCATCGAAGGCAAAAACCGCTACTGGACAATCACAGCAGCCTATCTTTTCTGATCAGGACTCCGCTTAGAAAAATATCTCTTTAAATACATTCTGACGGTCTTGCAGCCCCCTGCAAGACCGTTTTTTTCATTAAACGCCCCCTGAAAATCAACCGCAATATGTTTTTATCACCGATTTTTTCAAAAATTTTCGCCTATCTTTGTAACAAGACCCGCATTCCGGCGGTCATAGTTATTGAATGCGCGCACAACAGCAAAACTCAATCAACAACCCCTAACACTCCGGAATGAAATTCCGAGGCTCAAAAAAAGAAACTTTTATGAAACGATATCTGCTCTCCCTCCTGCTTGCCGTCACAATGGCAACCCCGCTGCTTGCCGCCGACAGCATCGACAGTGTGTTCGACGATTTTTCAAAGGTTGACAATGCCGACTATGTAAACGTCCGTCCCTTCATGATGAAACTATGTGGCTTAGTGGGCGCCTGCCAAGGGGATCTCGACGCAAGGATCATCAGAAAAGTCCGGTCCGTGAAAGTCCTCGATCTCGACTGCGCGTCGCAGGCCGACAAAACGCGCCTCGCCGAACGGATGGCGTCGATGTCGGGCAAGAACTTCGAGGAACTCATCAGCGTCACCGACGAAAAGGAGCGCGTGAAGATCTTCGGAGTGATGAAGAAAGACCACATCAGCAAACTGATCATCTATACCCGCGATCATGCCGGCACAGACTGCACCCTCATCAGCCTCGCAGGCAAGTTCACCAAGGAAGATCTCAGCAACCTCGTCAAAAACTCATCGGACGACTAAAGTGATGGATGCCTCAGATGTCAAACGCATCTTCCTGCCGCTCCATCCGCTGCTCTACCGGATTGCCCTGCGCATCACCGGAAACCGGGAGGACGCCGAGGATCTCGTGCAGGAAACCTACCTCCGGCTATGGAAACAGCGCGACAGGCTCGATACCGTCGGCAATGCGCAGGCCTACGCCGTCACGACGCTGCGCCACGTCTGCTTCTCGGCGCTGAAATCGCGGCCGCCCGACGAGATGATCCGGCGCTTTGATCCCGCCACTGACAACAATATCCGCAGCGATGACGACGAGACGGCCGAGCGCCGCGAGGAAAGCGAACTGATCGTAAGCATCATCGACTCCCTGCCGTCGCCTCGGCGCGAGATTGTCAGGATGCGCGATCTTGAAGAACTCCCCTTCGATGAAATCGCCGAAAAGACAGGACTGACCCAGACCAATGTGAGAGTAACATTGTTTCGCGCACGCAAGCAGATCAAAGAAATTTTCAAACGACTGACCAATGACCGATAAAAATTCCGAAATAAAAAAGATCGACAGACTGATCGACCGTTTCGCCGACGACAATATAACTCCGGAAGACCAGGAGTCTCTCATCCGTTTGCTCGGCGACGAAGACAATGCGGATATTCCGGCAGGTCTTGAGTCGAGACTTGCCGCCGCCATAGACCGCGCCGCCGAAAGCGAAGATGTCCGCGGACGCATCAGAGTGAAAGAGCACGGTAAAGTGCGCCGATGGAGAATTTTGGCGGGCATAGCCGCTTCGGTGGCTGTCGCGCTGACTCTCGGAGTACATCTGCTCAACCGCGATCTGCGCACAGCACCACCCACTCCACGCGACACGTACTCTAATCCTGAGGAAGCCTATGCCGAGGTGCATAAAGCCCTTGAAATCTTCTCGACGACACTCGACAAAGGTATGCGACAGGTCGAGATGGTAGAAAACACAACCGCCGCCATACAATCCAAAGTAACATCACAACTCCAGAAAACTTCCACAACCAAAAACGACAGAATATGAAACGCATATATATCATTGCACTGTTTATCACGCTCTGCACCGGAATCATGAGCGCACAGGCCACAATTTTCGACCGTTATGCCGACACTGACGGCGTCACGACGGTCTATATCTCGAAAGCCATGCTCCGGATGATGCCCGACATCGGCGAGGGAGCCGGCGGATTGAAGATAGGCGAAATCGCATCGAAACTCGACAATCTCCAGGTGCTCACCTGCGAGCGCAAGGCCCTGATACCCAAAATCATGAAAGAAACGACGGCACAGACTTCAAAGGGATACGAAATCCTGGTCAAGGTGAACGAATGCGGAGAGAAGACAGATATTTTTCAGAAATCGCTCGGAAACAACAAGATGGAATATCTGATACGTGTCAGCGAACCGTCGGAACTGACGCTCATACAGATCACCGGCAACATCACCCCCGACGACATCCGCAAAATGACATCCGGGAAATGACATCCGGGAAATGACAGTTATAATTGACCTCAGCAAAGACGTGATCCAATAGCATCTTGGCTGACTTATTCTCAGGTGATTACAAGGGTGTATTTTTTAGGAACAAAATGTCTGTACATAGCTGGGAATCAAAACAGAAGTATTATCTTTGCGTATGGAAACAGTTTTTCATAGTCATAACGAATCAGAATATAATGAAATACTGCGACAAGCTGTTGCAGTTATTGAAACCGCGAGAGATAATGCTGCCCGTGCCATTGTCAGCACCTCAAATGAAATGCACTGGCGGATTGGTCAGCTATTATATGAGCGTAAGCTCGACAGTGCACATGGAGATGGCGTGGTCAAGCGGCTCTCTGCGGATTTGAAAGCAAGGTATCCCAAAATGGGTATGTCGGTGAGTAATTTATGGAATATGAAGCGTTTGTATGTGCGCTTTCATAACTCAGATCCAAAACTACAACAAGCTGTTGGAGTTTTGCCGTGGGGACATATCAATCATCTCATTACTAAATTTGGAAATGATGACAATTCGATTCTTTATTACGCTGAGAAAACAGTTCAAAAAGGTTGGAGCCGGGCATTATTGGTCAACGCTGTAAAACTGGAGATGCACAAGCATCAGCCGGAAGCTAACATGTCGAATAATTTCGCCATTGCTCTCCCGGAGGCTCAGGCAGCATACGCCAACGAGATTTTCAAAGATTCCTATTGCATGGGATTTCTGGGAGTGACTGAGCCGCTTCTTGAACTGGAGCTTGAACGGAGGTTGGTAGAAAAGGTTAAACAGTTTCTTCTTGAACTCGGTCAGGGATTTACATACATCGGCAATCAGCACGTTCTGTCCTATAACGGGAAGGATTACAAAGTGGATATGCTTTTCTTTCATCGTGGACTTAGGTCGCTCGTTGCCGTCGATTTGAAAATATCCGAGTTCATGCCTGAATATGTCAGCAAGATGAATCTCTATCTTTCGTTGCTTGACAGACTTGAACGTGGAAAAGACGAAAATCCCTCAATCGGTATTATTCTATGCGCCGAGAAAGACAACGTCGAAGTCGAGCTTGCCCTTGAAGGCTTCACAAAACCCATCGGCGTAGCTGAATACAAGCTTATAGTTCCTCAAAAAGAACTGAAACAACTGATCACCGACGAAATAAAGACCTTCAACAAAGAAATCGCCGATAAAGCGGCAGATCGCTTTGGATAGAGAAACTGACCGATAAATAGTTATTAAAAAAACGACCGGTTCGCCTCGTGGTGAGGTGAACCGGTAATTTTTTCGTGAATCGGCCTCAATGAAAGAAGCCGGACAGAAAAGAGATGCCGGGTGGACCCGGCTGACGGATTACTTTCCGGCGATAGAGTCAGAAACGGTCAGGCGTGCGCGACCTTTGGCGCGACGACGAGCGAGGACCTTGCGTCCGTCGGGGGTAGACATGCGGGCACGGAAACCATGCTTGTTAACTCTCTTTCTGTTAGAAGGTTGAAATGTTCTTTTCATTGCCGTATATTTTTATTTTTCGTTATTCTGCATTTTGAGGTGCAAATTTAAGAAAAATCCTTGAAACGGTCAAACAAATTTCACATTTTATAACACTTTTCTGCAATGGTCAGGCAGTTTCCTTACGGATTTCCTCACACCAGCTCTTGATGCGTCCTTCGGTCTCTTCGGGATGGTTGACATTGTCGATGCAAAGTCCGACGATCATTCCCTTGACATCACTCTGGGAAAAATCGTAGTGGTAGGCATCGTTGTTGAAAGGAGCGATGAACATTGCCTTCGTGTCGTGGAGACGATGGTAGATCTCCCCTACCGAATTGCAGAAAGTGTCGGCCATCGACTCATCGCCACAGCCGAAAATCGCAACCTCCTTGCCTTCGAGATCGAGAGACTGAAGGCCGTCGAGAAAGACAGCCATATCGTCCTGAAGATTGCCCGCGCCCCAGGTGCTGGCACCAAGAATCAGGACATCGTAGTCAGCGACATCGGAAGGAGCCGACTGAGCGACATCACGGACATCCTGAGGATTCACATTGAGTTCACGTGCAATTGCTTCGGCAACTCCGAGAGTCGTTCCGGTTGTCGTACCGCAGAAAATACCAATCTTTTTCATATAAAAATACCAATCTTTTTTATATAGTCGATCTGTGATCTTATATTATTAATTCATAGCGGCAATTTGTCCATGAAACAACCGCGATTGTCTATGAAATGCCGTTTGTCTTATAACGCGGGAATTTCGACTTAGGTTCGGGCGGCGGCAACGGATTTGCGTTTTTGATTAAAAATCATTAACTTTGCTTCCCAAATACCATCAAAGTTATCTGGAGACACAGACGGTCATGGATTCTTGTGAAAGGGTTCCGCGACTCTCTCGGTGTCCATCCTGCTACCGGAACCGATTCAACTATTCATCAACGAAAATATCAGAAAACTTATCAATTTATTCTTTACTTTAAACTGTTAGCATGAAAAAAACTTTTTTATCGTGCATGGCACTGCTGATGTCGCTCGGAATGTCGGCCCAACAGTCCAAATACTCCCATACGGTTCAGGCCGAAAAGCTTGACCGCGGAGTGGTGGCCGTGAAGGCTGACAAAGGCGTCTTCGTATCGTGGCGCTCGCTGCTCGGCGACGACAAGTCACTCACGTTCGACGTCTATCGTGACGGCACCAAGATCAACGCCACACCTCTGAAAGTAACTAACTTCAACGACGCAGCCGGCACTCCCGGTGCTAAGTATCAGGTCAAGGCCATCCTCAACGGCACAGACATCGAGACCTCGAAAGAAGCAACCGCATGGGCCGACAACTTCCTGCGCGTCCATCTCGACCGTCCCGCCGGGGGCACTTCGCCTGCCGGAGGTAAAGATGAGCAGCGCAACTACACCTACACACCCGATGACGTTTCCGTAGGCGACGTCGACGGTGACGGTCAATGGGAACTCATAGTAAAATGGTTCCCTACCAATCAGGCCGACAACAGTTTCCGCCGCTACACCGGCAATACCATTCTCGACTGCTACAAGCTCGACGGCACCAAACTCTGGCGCATCGACCTTGGCCAGAACATCCGCTCAGGTAACCACTACACTCAGTTCATGGTCTATGACTTCGACGGCGACGGCAAGGCCGAGCTGATCTGCAAGACAGCTCCCGGTACCATCGACGGACAGGGCAAGGCCGTGTTGCTCGGCGATGCCAAAGTAACCGATGACTACCGCACAAAGAGCGGCGATAACTCAGGAGTTGTGCTCAGCGGACCGGAATATCTCACTGTATTCAACGGACAGACCGGTGCCGAAATCCATACCATAAATTACAACCCGCCCCGCACGATCAACAGTTCATGGGGCGACAGTTATGGCAACCGCTGCGAACGCTATCTCGCAGGCGTGGCCTACCTTGACGGCAAGACTCCCTCGGCCATCTTCTGCCGCGGCTACTATACCGCAGCCTATGTATGGGCCGTGAACTTCGACGGTCAGAAACTGACTGAAAAATGGCTCCACAAATCAGAATCAAAAGGTAAAGGGCTCTATGGCGAAGGCGCACACTCGCTGACCATCGGCGACTGTGACGGCGACGGCTTCGACGAAATCGTCTACGGAGCCGCAATCCTCGACCACGATGGCGTCAAGGTATTGCGTACCGGCGCAGGTCACGGCGACGCTCTTCACCTCTCCGACATGGACCCCGACCGCGAAGGTCTTGAAATTTTCATGGTTCACGAAGAGAAATCATCATCCTACAAATGGGATTCCGAGTTCCGCGACGGCCGCACCGGCGAAATCATCTGGGGCACTCCACAAAGCGGCCATGACATCGGCCGCGGTCTCGCAGCAAACATATCGTCAAAATTCCGCGGATTTGAAGTATGGCCCGGCTCATGGTATGCCAACAGCGATGACAGCTCACGCAAGAACAAGACTTTCACCTGCACAGGCGAGATAGCAATCGACGGCAAAGTGCCCTCCTCGTCAAACTTCCGTATCTACTGGGACGGCGATCTGCTCGACGAGCTTTTCGACGGCAAATACAATTCCGGCCAAGGCAAGTCCTATCCCATAATCGAGAAACGCAGTGAAAACCTGAACGGCACAGCCGCAAGCTGGGAATTCTCTGGCTACTCCAACGCAGGTTCGGCCAACGGCACCAAAGCCACACCCAACCTTCAGGCCGACCTTTTCGGCGACTGGCGCGAGGAAATCATCCTCCACGATCAGGAGACAGAATCCGATCTGCTCATCTTCTCCACCACCATCCCGACCGACTACCGCGTCAACACCCTGATGCAGGACCGCCAGTATCGCGTGGCCATCGCCTGGCAGAATGTGGCCTACAACCAGCCGCCTCACCTCAGCTACAATCTTGAGGAGGCATTCAATACTCAGGGCGCAATCACCATCAACAGCGGAGCGCTCAACCAGGTTGTCTATCTCGGCGATGGAATCCAGCCGATTGAGTTCACCGTCAAGCGCGCAACCGGCGTTGAAATCACCGGGCTGCCCGAAGGAATGACTTATGCATTTGATCCCGCCACACTCACCGGCACTATCACCGGCACACCGAACGCCGAAGGAGAATTCCCCTTCACAATCACAACCACCGGTGCTGAGGATGGCCAGAACGCAACCCTAACGGGCACAATCAAGGTTCGCAAGAACACCTCTATCGAACTCGTAGCTTTCTATCCTTTTGAAATCGTAGGCGAAACAACTCCTAACCACATCAACGGTGAAAAAGCGACCGCTAACGGCGGCAACGGCGAAGCCATCGACGGCAAACGCGGCAAAGCCCTCAACCTCAACGGATCGAACCGCTATGTGCAGGAAAGTTACGGTCTTATCGACTTCGGAGACAAGTCGTTCACCATCGAACTCTGGATGAACTCCACCGCAGCCGACAAAAACTGCTACCTGCTCAACAAGGGCGTCATCTCACCCGATCTCGGCTCAGGCAACTGGTACGGCATCGAGTACAAGGACAACAAGGGCACCAAAGAACTCCGCTTCGCAGTCGACGACAACGTCACCAAGAAGCAGGTCGAAGTGACCGGCGCAGAGAAATATTTCGACGGCCAGTGGCACCACATCGTAGCTACCCGCGACGTTGTCAGCAAACTGCTTATGCTCTATGTTGACGGCGAGCTCGTGGCTTCCGGTGACGACCCCACAGTCGAAATCACTTGCCCCGACGAACCTCTCGTGATCGGCGACGTGACCGCGTTTGACAATTCTTATATCGGTATGCTCGACGAACTCTCGATCTATCGCGGCGTAATGAGTGCAAGCAAGGTCAAGGAACACTACGAATCTCAGGCCGCCGACTATATCCTCTACTTCCCGATGGACGAAATGGGCGCAACCACTCCCAACCTCGCCCACGGCGAGGCAACAGCCACCGCAGGCATCGCATCCGTGCAGGGTGTGAAGGCCGGAGCAGCCGAATTTGACAACGCCGAATACTTCACCCAGCCCGTCTACGACGCGATCAATGTCGGCGAAAGCGACTTCACCGCCGAACTCTGGGTTAAATCTACCGATGACAACGGCTATCTCTTCTGCATCGGTACCCACAACACCACCAACGTTGCAGGCGGCACGGGCAACTGGATTGGCCTCGAACGCAAGGACGGCTTCATGACATTCACAATCGACGACAATGTGACCAAGACTGACTGCAAACTCGACGATGCAAACGCTGCCTTCGACGGCAACTGGCACCACATCGCCTGCGTGCGCAACTTTGCAGAGAAGACCATGACCCTCTACATCGACGGCAAGGAAGCGGCAACTGCAAGCGGAGTGAATACCAACGGTATCAGCTTCTCCGACAGCGAACTCATCTTCATCGGCGGTGACGACGAGTTGACCGCAGGCAACGAACACCGCACCTTCGGCGGCGCCATCGACGAATTTGTCATCTATCCCAAAGCCCTCTCGGCAGAGGAAATCGAGGAACACTACAACCTCCTGCGCCTCTCTGAAATCGAAGACATCATCGCCAACGGCGGCAACGCCCGCTACACAGTGGTCAACGCCTTCAACGGCATGATCATCCGCACAGCCGTAGGCTCTGACCGCGAAGATATCCTCGATTCACTCGAACGCGGCGTCTACATCCTCGTGGTTGAAGACGGCAAGTCAATGCAATCGTTCAAGTTCGTGAAAAGATAACATATAACACGATCTCCAAGTCTGTAACCGCTGTCCCGCCATCCGGGACAGCGGTTATTTTTTCATCATTCCCGTGCAGACAAAAAATTGCTGAAAAATAAAAATCGCCACTGAAAAATCCGCGATGTTGAATTTGTGAAATAAAAATTGTAATTTTGCTATCTGTTTAAGCGAGTGTCATTAGTTCTGACACGTTTTTCAGACTTTGTCATTTCGAAAAAGCACACTTACAAAATTTCCAATCCCTAAGGCTATGTCTACATCATATTCACCAATAGACGAACCCTCGTTCACCGACACCGCTTTCGATGCGGAAGAGGTGCTCAACGGACGTCGCCCCTCCCACGCGTCACCCGCCACTCAGACCGAACCTGCGGCTCGGCAGGCTGATTTCGCACCGGAGCACCCCGACTTCGCACCGGAAACCTCCGCTGCTTCCGCTCCGGCCTATACCGCCCCGGCGAATGAACACGCAGGGACCCAACACCGCCGTCCGCGCGCAGGGATAGCACGGACACTCCGGCTCATACGCGACTCACGCACGGTGATGTTTCTCGGTCTGGTATTCACGATCCTTGCAGGCTACATGCTGATCGTCACCATCTCCTATTTCGCCAATATCGGGTCAGACCAGAGCGCCATGCTCAACGGCGATTTCGATCCGACGATGATACGCAACGCAGGAGGACCGTTCGGCGCCTGGATAGCCCACACGCTGCTCTACAACTGGCTCGGCATCGGGTCCTTCCTGCTGATCTATTATTTAGCTGTCTGCGGTCTGTCGATGCTGCGCGTCTACCGCACCCCGTTTTGGCCGCTGACACTGCGCTGTCTGCTGACAGCCACGGCGCTCTCTATCATCTGCGGACTCGTAACATACGAATTTGCATCGCCTGTCTACTGGGGCGGTCTCCACGGCCATCTTCTCAACGGACGCCTGATCACCCTTACAGGCATCTGGGGAGCCCTGGCCGTCAGCATCATCATGGGCGGCCTCGTCATAATCCTCTATCTGACAGAGATCAGACGCGTCTATGGCGTTGCCTCACAAGGCATCCGCGCCTATAATGAGCGTCAGGCCGAACGCCGTGCCGAGCGCAACCGCATCCGTGAGGCTGAAGAAGCCGAACGTGCAGCCCGCGAGGCAGCAGCCGAAGCCCAGCGTCAGGCAGCTGCCGCAGCCGAGGCTGAACGACGCGCTGCCGAACTCCGTCAGCAGGAAGCTCAGGCGGCACAAGCTGCCATGACGGCACAGAAAGAGGAAACCTCCCCGGAATTCAGTGCCGCTGCCACAGCTCCCGCAGCAATGACCGTGAGCATCAACGATGCGCCGGAAGCGGAACTTGACGAGATCGAGGTCACCGACTACGAAGATAGGGACGAAGAAAATGACGACACCGCAAGCGAAGCGGGCGCCGGAACCACCGTCAGCCCCCTCTTTGCAGGCTCAGATGACGAAGAGCATTTCAACAAACCACTATTCTCCGACAGCAAAGCCGGTCAGGCAGATGAAAGCGACGCGGCAGACGAGGCTGAGTCGCCGCTCTTCGCTACTCCGGCCGACAACGATGCCGACGAAGATTCTCAGAGCGAATCCCAGAGCGGCTTCGCAGCAAAAGAAAGCCATCCGAGCCACCCGACAGCCGAAGAGGTGCTCGCCGCCGAGCCTTACGATCCGCGGGCCGAGCTTTCGCATTTCCGCTTCCCTACTGTCGATCTGCTGCGTCCGGCAGAAGATAAAGGTCCAACCGTCGACATTCAGGAGATGGAGTTCAACAAACGCCGTCTGACCGAGACACTGCGGCGCTTCGGTGTGGAAATTTCCAAGATCGAGGCAACTATCGGTCCGACCGTGACCCTCTATGAGATCATCCCCGCAGAGGGAGTCCGTACGCGCTCCATCCGCAGCCTCGGCGACGACCTCCAGCTCCAGCTTGCAGCCGAAGGCATCCGTATAATCGCGCCGATTCCGGCCAAAGGCACCATCGGCATCGAAGTCCCCAACAAAGATCCGCAGGTTGTGTCGATGCGTTCGGTTCTCGATAGTGACGTCTACCGCAACTCGAAAATGGAGCTGCCGATGGCCCTCGGAAAGACCATTTCCAACGAGATTTTCATGGCCGATCTCGCCAAAATGCCGCATCTTCTTGTGGCCGGTGCCACCGGCATGGGTAAATCGGTTGGCTTGAACGCCATCATCACCTCTCTGCTCTACAAAAAGCACCCCGCAGAACTGAAATTCGTGCTCATCGACCCGAAACGAGTTGAGTTGAGCCTCTACCGCGAACTTGAACGCCACTATCTCGCGTCGCTCCCCGGCGAAGACGCCATCATCACCGATATGTCAAAAGTGGTCACGGTGCTCAACTCACTCTGCATCGAGATGGACAACCGCCTCTCGCTGCTCGAACAGGCCGGAGCCCGCAACATCAAGGAATACAACGAGAAATTCAAGGCCCGCAAGCTCAATCCTGAGAAACACCGCTTCCTGCCCTACATCATACTGATCATCGACGAGTTCGCCGACCTGATCATCCGTCAGGGCAAGGAGATCGAGAATCCGGTGTCGCGTCTTGCGGCCGTGGCCCGTGCGGCAGGCATCCACCTGATCATCGCCACACAGCGCCCGACGGTCAACGTCATCACCGGCGGAATCAAGCTCAACATTCCGGGCCGAATCGCCTTCCGTGTGATCCAGGGCAACGACTCGCGCACTATCCTCGACCAGTTGGGCGCCAACCAGCTGATAGGCCGCGGCGACATGCTCTTCTCGATCAACGGCAAGCTCGAACGTGTGCAGTGTGCCTTCATCGACACTCCGGAAGTGAGCGCGATCTGCGAGAGCATCGGTTCGCAGGTGGGTTACCAGACACCCTACGAGCTTCCGGAATACTCTCCCGAAAGCGACGGCACAGGAATCGGAGGCGCCACCCTCGGCGACCGCGATCCGCTTTTCGACGAATGCGCGCGCCTCGTGGTGTCGACCGACACGGCTTCGACCTCGTCGCTCCAGCGACGCTACTCGATCGGCTACAACCGCGCCGGAAAGATCATGGATCAGATGGAGGCCGCCGGTATCGTAGGGCCCTCTCAGGGAGGCAAACCCCGCCAGGTGCTCGTCGATCCCGTGACACTCGAACATATCCTCGACAACCGATAGAATAAAGCATATACTAATATATAAATACCCCCACCGACACAATATGCTCACAAAAAACATACTACTGCTGCTCCTGGCGCTCTGCTGCCTGCTGCCGCTCCACGCAGCCGAATCGGCCACAGCCGTCCTCGACAAGGCCGCGGCAAAAATCAGATCGGCAAAGTCGCTTTCGGCATCATATACCATCTCGGCCGACGGCCACAGCCAGAGCGGCACGCTGACAATCGCGGGAGACCGCTTCACGATAGACTCGCCGCAGATCTCGTCGTGGTACGACGGCCGGACACAGTGGACCTACTCGGCCAATGCCGGAGAGATAAACATCACGGAGCCTACCCCCGAAGAATTGCAGCAGGTCAATCCGTTCGCGATCATCAACTCATTCAAGACCAACTACCGCGCCTCAATGCTGAAAGCACCCGCGGGAGAAAAGAAAATCCGCCTCACCTCGACCAACTCCGGAAGCGACATCCACAGCGTAGATCTGACTCTCAGCGCCTCCACCCTCTACCCGACTCGAATCGTGCTGACAATGGGCAACCGCCGCAGCGTCAGCATCTCGATCAACTCTGTCAAGGCCGGTGCGGCGCTACCGGTCTCATACTTCCGCTACGACCCGGCCAAGCATCCCGGCATTCCGGTGGTCGATCTGCGGTAAGGGCACAAAGTTTCCATCACACAGTCGTGAAGTGAACAAACAAAGACACTATACATTATATAATAGGTATGGTTCAGCCCGAACCTAATAACTAAAAATCTAAACAACCGTTCAAAAACATCAATTCAAAAACAAGAAACTTATGGCAGAAATCAAAACCCGTTGCCTCATCATCGGCTCAGGCCCCGCAGGCTACACAGCAGCGATCTATACTTCGCGCGCCAACATCTCGCCGCTCGTGATCGAAGGACAGCAGCCCGGCGGCCAGCTGACCATCACCACCGAGGTTGAAAACTTCCCCGGCCAGCCCAACGGTATCACAGGTCCGCAGCTGATGGACGACATGCGAGCCCAGGCCCTGAAATTCGGCGCCGACATCCGTGCCGGACTCGTGACCGAAGTCGACTTCTCACAGCGTCCGTTCAAGGCAGTCACCAACAACGGTCTGGAAATCCTCGCCGATTCAGTGATCATCTCCACCGGAGCATCGGCCCGCTATCTCGGTCTGCCCGACGAGCAGAAATATTCGGGACTCGGAGTATCGGCCTGCGCCACTTGCGACGGATTTTTCTACCGCAAGAAACGTGTTGCAGTCGTAGGCGGCGGCGACACAGCCTGCGAAGAAGCGCTCTATCTGAGCAACCTCGCATCGGAAGTGTTCCTGATCGTGCGCAAACCGCATCTCCGCGCATCGAAAGTGATGCAGGAACGTGTGCTCAACAAGAGCAATATCAAGGTTCTCTTCAACACTAACACCACCGGTCTCTATGGTGAGGAGTATCTCGAAGGCGCTCACCTTGTGGAGAACGTAGGCACACAGAACGAGCAGCACTACGACCTCGCGATCGACGGATTCTTCCTTGCCATCGGCCACACCCCCAACACCGAAGTGTTCCGCCAGTTCATCGACTGTGACCCCTCAGGCTACATCAAGATCAAGGGTGTGTCTATGCAGACCAACATCCCCGGCGTATTCGCCGCAGGCGACGTGGCCGATTCCACCTACCGTCAGGCAATCGTGGCCGCAGGCTCAGGCTGCAAGGCCGCACTCGACGTAGAGCGCTTCCTCAATGAAGAGGGCCTCTGATCAGAGAAAAACGACAACAGACCATGCTTACAGACGGCATAATAAGCCTCAGAGCACTCGAACCGGTAGATGTCGACACTCTTTACCGCTGGGAAAACGATCCGGCGGTATGGGGTGTCGGCCTCACTATTGCCCCCTATTCGCGCAAACAGCTCTGGGATTACGTGAACAACTACGACGCTGACATTTACAGCGCCCGCCAGCTCAGACTGATGATAGATCTCCTGGGGACGGCACAGACGGTCGGCACACTTGATCTCTATGACTTCGATCCGGCCAACTCGCGCTGCGGGGCCGGAATACTGATAGCCCCCGACTTCCGCCGCCGGGGCTACGGACTGCGCGCTCTCTCGCTCGCGACCGACTATTGCCGCGGCCGGCTTTCGCTGCATCAGCTCTATTGCATTGTCGGAGAAGAGAATACGGCATCGCGCCGGCTGTTTGAAAAAGCCGGTTACACCCCCTGCGGGCGCCTGAAATCGTGGTTGCGCTCAGGCGGAAGCTACTCCGACGCCTACATCTGCCAAAAATTTTTATGACCCTCTCCGCATTATCGCACTAAAACAGGGGGACGGCGGTATTATCTTTGCATGACAAAACATAAAAAAACACACAATCATGGGAAATACCGCTAAAAAGAAGGAGCAATGGACCAAGCCCGTCTCCCGCAAATTTTATGATGAAATGATAGAGCATGTCGCCAAATGCGTTCACAGTGTGCGATACAAAAGTGTGCTCGGCAATATCATTGATATCCTTAACAACTACATTGATACCGGAAGTAAGGCTTTCGGCTGCACGACCGTTGTGGAGCCGATTGTGGTCATGCTGATGGAACGCGACATCGACAAAGCCAAGGAGCGCTCGGCCCGCGCCCGTCGTCAGGCTGCTGAAAGAAAACTCAGAATCGAGGCCGAAAGGAAAGCAAAAGAGGAGGCCTTGGCGGCTGCGTCAGCGCCTGATGGAGTCGGAGAAGAGAGTGCGGTTGAGCAGGGAACGGCCGAGGGTGATCTCGTCGGTGTACTCGATCTCGTTGCCGACGGAAACACCGCGCGCAAGCTGGGTGATGCGCACGTCGGCGTAAGGAGCGAGGCGACGGTAGAGGTAGAAGTTGGTGGTCTCCCCTTCCATCGTTGCGCTCAGAGCCAGAATCACCTCGCGGATCTCTCCGGAGGCGACGCGCCCGACAAGGGAGTCGATCTCAAGCTGGTCGGGTCCGACACCGTCCATCGGCGAAATGACACCGCCAAGCACATGGTAGAGACCGCCGTATTGCCGGGTGTTCTCGAAACTCATCACATCCTTAACACTCTCGACCACACAGACCGTTGAGCGGTCGCGGCGCTGATCGGCGCAGATCGGACAGATCTCCGTCTCGGAAATGTTGTGGCAGAGCGAACAGTAGCGGACACCCCGCCTCATTCTGATGATAGACTCGCCGAGAGCCACACCCGACTGTTCGTCGCAGCGGAGAATGTGGAGAGCGAGACGCAGAGCGGTTTTCCGCCCGATTCCGGGCAGACGCGAAAGTTCGGTGACGGCACCTTCGAGAAGTTTTGAGGCAAATTCCTGTTGCATTGGTGTTATAGGTCAGACGGAAAGCGATGACTTCCACTGAATTTCAGACCAAAATTACAAAATTTCCCGGTCAATCGCCACCTGAAAACCGAATCCTGCAAACTTTTTTGGGAAATTTAATACATAATGCGTAATTTTGCACTCTGAAATTTCAGCCAATACACAAAAGAAATGGAAATAATTCGCACTGTCGCAGAATTAAAAGCCAAGCTTAATACCGCCCGCCAAAAAGGTAGTATCGGCCTCGTGCCCACGATGGGCGCACTTCACGCCGGCCACCTCTCGCTCATAGAGCGCGCCCGCCGCGAAAATGACTTTGTGGTGGTCAGCGTGTTCGTCAATCCCACCCAGTTCAACAACCCCGCCGATCTCGCGACCTATCCGCGCACCGAGGAAGCCGACTGCTCGCTTCTGCGCTCGGCCGGAGTGGACTTTGCTTTCATTCCCTCGGTCGAGGAGATCTATCCGGAGGAAGACACGAGAGTGTTCGATCTCGGCCCCGTGGCCGAAGTGATGGAAGGAGCCATGCGTCCCGGTCACTTCAACGGAGTTGCACAGATAGTCAGCAAGCTCTTCGAATTCACCCGTCCGACCCGTGCCTACTTCGGCGAGAAGGATTTCCAGCAGATCGCCGTGATCCGCCGTATGGTCGAGCTTGAAGGCTTTGATCTCGAAATCGTCGACTGCCCGATCAAACGTGAGGCCGACGGACTGGCCATGAGCTCGCGCAACGTGCGCCTGACACCCGAACAGCGCGCCATAGCACCGGCCATCCACCGCACTCTCGAAGGCAGCCTCTCATGGGCCCGCGACCACAGTGTGGAGCAGACCAAGCGCTATGTCATCGACGAGCTTAACTCTCTGCCTCATCTCAAGGTTGAATATTACGAAATTGTCGACGCGCTGACCATGCAGCCGATCGCCGACTGGAACGAATCTGCCGGCCCCGTGGGCTGCGTGACAGTCTTCTGCGGCGATGTCCGTCTGATCGACAACATAAAATACCCCGCAAGGAAATGACACTCGAACTACTCAAGTGCAAGATCCACCGTGTCACCGTCACCGAAGCACGGCTTGACTACATCGGAAGCATCACCATCGACAGCAAACTGATGGAAGCCGCCGGAATTTTCCCCGGCGAAAGAGTCTACATAGTCGACAACAATAACGGTGAACGCTTCGACACCTACGCCATAGCAGGCGAACCGGGATCAGGTGTGATCTGTCTCAACGGCGCCGCCGCCCGAAAAGTGCAGGTGGGCGATGTCGTGATCATCATGTGCTATGCGCAGATGACCCCGGAGGAAGCCCGCACCCACAAACCCGTGGTACTCTTCCCCGACACCCGTACCAACAAACTTTTATAAACCCTCAATCTCCAGCCACCCAACGTGTTTGAAAATCTAAGCGAAAGACTTGAAAGAAGTTTCAAGATACTCAAAGGTGAAGGTAAAATCACCGAGATAAACGTAGCCGAAACCCTGAAGGACGTGCGCCGCGCGCTTCTCGAAGCCGACGTCAACTTCAAAGTAGCCAAGCAGTTTACCGACGAGGTGAAAGCCAAGGCATTGGGCATGAACGTGATCAATGCCATCAAGCCGGGCGAACTCATGGTCAAGATCGTCCACGACGAACTCGCACGGCTGATGGGTGGTGAGACCGCCCAGGTCAATCTTTCGGGCAATCCGACCGTGATCCTTATGTCGGGCCTCCAGGGTTCGGGTAAGACCACTTTCAGCGGCAAGCTCGCCCGCAAGCTCAAATCGGAGCAGGGCAAGCGTCCGCTTCTCGTGGCCTGCGACGTCTACCGTCCCGCGGCCATCGACCAGCTCAAGGTGCTCGCCGGTCAGATCGACGTGCCTGTCTACACCGAAGACGGCAACAAGAATCCGGTCGAGATCGCTGAAAACGCCATCCGCCACGCCAAGGCCAACCATCTTGACCTCGTCATCATCGACACCGCCGGCCGTCTTGCAGTCGACGAGCAGATGATGCAGGAGATCGCCGCCATCAAAAAGGCCGTGAAACCGCAGGAGACCCTCTTCGTGGTCGACTCGATGACAGGTCAGGACGCCGTCAACACCGCCAAGGAATTCAACGACCGTCTGGACTTCGACGGCGTAGTCCTCACCAAGCTCGACGGTGACACCCGTGGCGGTGCGGCCCTTTCGATCCGCACGGTGGTGACCAAGCCTATCAAATTTGTCGGAACCGGTGAAAAACTCGACGCGCTCGATCTCTTCCACCCCTCGCGTATGGCCGACCGTATCCTCGGCATGGGCGACATCGTCTCTCTTGTCGAAAAAGCCCAGAACGCCTACGACGAAAAGCAGGCCCGCGAGCTCCAGCGCAAGATCGCCAAAAACCAGTTCAACTTCAACGACTTCCTCCAGCAGATCCAGCAGATCCAGAAAATGGGCAACCTGAAGGAACTCGCCTCGATGATCCCCGGTGTCGGCAAAGCCATCAAGGACATCGACATCGACGACAACGCCTTCAAAGGCATCGAGGCAATCATCCGCTCCATGACCGAGCAGGAACGTCAGCACCCCGAAATCATCAACGGCAGCCGCCGCAAGCGCATCGCCAAAGGTTCCGGCACCGACATTCAGGAAGTCAACCGGCTTATCAAGCAGTTTGACGACGCCCGCAAGATGATGAAGGCCGTGTCAGGCATCAAGAACCCTATGGCTCTCATGAGAGGCATGAAGGGAATGCGCCGCTGATCAGAACAGTTTCAATCACAGACCCCTCACACTCAACAAATACCCAGAGAATTATGACCCTCATTGACGGAAAAAAGACTGCTGACGACATCAAACGCGAGATTGCCGCGGAAGTCGAAGAAATGGTGGCACAAGGCAAACGCCGCCCCCATCTCGCAGCCATCCTTGTCGGCCACGACGGCGGCAGCGAAACCTATGTGGCCAACAAAGTAAAAGCCTGCGAGGCCTGCGGATTCCGCTCGACCCTTATCCGCTACGAGGATGACGTGACCGAAGAGAAACTTCTCGAAACCATCAAGGGTCTCAATGAGGACCCGGAGGTCGACGGCTTCATCGTGCAGCTCCCGCTTCCCCGCCATATCTCCGAACAGAAAATCATCGAGGCCATCGACTACCGCAAGGACGTCGACGGCTTCCATCCGGTCAACGTGGGCCGCATGTCGATCGGTCTCCCCTGCTTCGTCTCGGCCACTCCGTCGGGCATCATGGAGCTGCTTAAGCGCTACGGTGTCGAAACCCGCGGAGCAAAATGCGTGGTGCTCGGCCGCAGCAACATAGTCGGCAAACCGGTGGCGACGCTGATGATGCAGAAAGCCCAGCCCGGCAATGCGACAGTCACCGTTCTGCACAGCGCATCCACCAACATCAAGGAAGCCTGCGCCGACGCCGACATCATCATCGCCGCCCTCGGACGTCCCGGCTTCGTCACCGCCGATATGGTCAAGCCCGGCGCCACAATCATTGACGTAGGCACCACCCGTGTTCCCGACGCCACCCGCAAGAGCGGTTTCCGTCTCAGCGGTGACGTGGACTTCGAGAATGTAGCCGAAAAGTGCGCCTTCATCACCCCGGTCCCCGGCGGTGTGGGTCCGATGACCATCTGCTCGCTCATGCGCAACACTCTTCTTGCCGCCAAGAAAGAGATTTATTGCTAAAAAACGTATGCCGAGGCTGTCAGGAAAGATTTATTTCCCACTGACAGCCTCTTTTTGTCCCTCTCCAACCATCAATTCTGATTCCCGTGAGCATGATTTCAGTCTTCCTATCCCTGCTCTCGATGCTGATTCCACAGGACAGCGCCGAGATTGTCTTTGCCGGTGACGCCATGCAGCATCAGCGGCAGATCGACGCCGCACGGCAGAAAGACGGATCGCTCGACTACGGGACCTATTTCACGGCGCTGCGCCCCTATATCGAGTCGGCTGATTTCGCTGTGGTAAACCTTGAGACGCCGCTCGGAGGCGCCCCCTATTCGGGCTACCCGATGTTCTGTGCCCACGACAACTATGTCGACGCCCTCACAGAGGCCGGCTTTGACCTCATGCTCTCGGCCAACAACCACATACTCGACCGCCGCGACCGTGGAGTGCGCCGCACTATCAGGACTTTCGAGGACAAGGGTGTGCCTTGGCTCGGAGTCTACCGCAACCGCGCACACCGCGATTCGGTGCTGCCGATGATCCGCGACATCAACGGATTCAAGATAGGATTTCTCAACTACACCTACGGCACAAACGGCATCTCCAAAACCTCCGACATAGAGATCGACTACATCGACCGCGCCCTCATCGCCTCGGACGTCCGCAAGGCCCGCGAGAAAGGCGCCGAACTGATAGCCGTCTGCATCCACTGGGGCGAGGAATACAAGCTGTTGCCCAACACCGCCCAGAAGAGCCTTGCGAAATATCTGCGCGATCTCGGCGTAGAACTGATCATAGGCGGACATCCCCACGTGATCCAGCCGATGGAACTCCGGCTCAACGAGAAGACCGGGCGTCCATGCCTCACGGTCTACTCGCTCGGCAATTTCATCTCGGCGATGCGCACCACCGACACCCGCGGAGGAGCGATGGCCCGCATCAAACTTGCGCGCGACATCTTCGGCCGCGCTTATGTCCGTGAGGCCACCTATCGTCTTGTGTTCACCGAACCGGGCAGCTCCGACGGCAAATTCCGCCTCCTTCCCGCCGAAAGCCGCGAGCTGCATCCGAGCATGGAGACCTACCGTAAAGGATTCGTCAGAAATGCCGTCGGCATTTTCGACCGCCACAACGTCAACGTCCCGCGCGACACGACAGCCATTGTCCCGCGGCACTGATCCCACCGTCGGTTTCCACATCTATTTTTCCGCCTGTTTCCCACAATCCGTTCTGACAGCCGCCGCGTGCGTCTGTCATTTTTGCATATTATTTAACAAGATTTGTCAGTTTTGGAGTCCGGCATTTTATTTGCTGTTGTGTTATATGTGTAATAACACATCACACAGTATCAATTCAAAATACAATATAAAAAATAATATATCATGCAAAAAGGACAGATTGGAGTAACGACCGAGAACATCTTTCCGGTCATCAAAAAGTTTCTCTACTCCGACCACGAAATTTTTCTTCGCGAATTAGTTTCAAATGCCATCGACGCCACTCAGAAGCTCAAGACTCTCGCTTCGTTCGGTGAGTTTAAGGGCGAACTCGGCGAGATGGACGTGCGTGTGAAAATCGACAAGGAAGCCGGAACGCTCACCGTCAGTGACCGCGGCATCGGCATGACAGCCGAAGACATCGACAAATACATCAACCAGATAGCCTTCTCAGGCGCCGAGGAGTTTGTCAACAAGTACAAAGACAACGCCAACGCAATCATCGGCCACTTCGGCCTCGGATTCTACTCAGCCTTCATGGTGGCCAAAAAGGTAGAGATCCGCTCGCTCAGCTACAAGGAAGGCGCCGAAGCCGTCTGCTGGCAGTGTGACGGAAGCCCCGAATATACAATGGAGCCGACAGAAAAAGAGGGACGCGGAACCGACATCATCCTCTACATCGACGATGACAACAAGGAGTTCCTCGAACAGGCCCGCATCGACACCCTGCTGAAAAAATACTGCCGCTTCCTCCCCGTGCCCGTAATCTCAGGCAAAGTGCAGGAATGGAAAGACGGCAAATATGTCGATACCGACAAGGACAAGGTGATCAACGACACCGAACCGACATGGACAAAGAAGCCCTCGGAACTCACCGACGAGGATTACCGTAACTTCTACCGCGAGCTTTATCCCGGCCAGGAAGACCCGCTGTTCTGGATTCACCTCAATGTCGACTATCCCTTCACCCTCACCGGTATCCTCTTCTTCCCCAAGATCAAGAGCAACCTCGACATCCGCAAGGACCGCATCCAGCTCTACTGCAATCAGGTGTTCGTGACCGATTCGGTCGAAGGCGTGGTGCCTGAATTCATGACCCTGCTCCAGGGTGTGATCGACTCGCCCGATATTCCTCTCAACGTTTCCCGTTCGTATCTCCAGAGCGACACGGCCGTCAAGAAGATCTCAGGCTACATCACCAAGAAAGTGGCATCGCGTCTTGATGAACTCTTCAAGGAAAACAGAGCCGATTTCGAATCGAAGTGGGATGACATCAAGATTTTCATCCAGTACGGCATGCTCACCGACGAGAAGTTCTGCGACGCCGCGATGAAATTCACCCTTCTGCGTGACACCGAGGGAAAATATTTCACTCTCGAAGAATACCGCACACTCGTCGAAAGCGCCCAGACCGACAAGGACGGCAACGTTGTCTACATCTATGCCACCGACCCGACCGCGCAGTTCAGCTTCATCAACGCCGCCAACGAGAAGGGCTACAACGTGCTGCTCATGGACGGACAGCTCGACGGACACTTCATCTCCATGCTTGAGACCAAGCTCGAAAAGACGCGCTTCGTACGTGTCGACAGCGAAGTGGCCGAGAAACTGATCCCGAAGGAAAGCAACACCGACAGCGGTCTCAGCGCCGATCAGATCTCACTTCTGACCCCGCTCTTCCGCAGTCAGATCCCGGCAGTGGACAAAGCCGAGTTCCTTGTGTCGTTCGAATCGCTCGATCCCGCCGCCAGCCCGATCCTGATCACTCAGAACGAATACATGCGCCGAATGAAAGATATGGCCGCAACTCAGGCCGGCATGAGCTTCTATGCCGAACTGCCCGACAGCTACAATCTGATCGTCAACACGTCGCAACCTGTCGTAGCCAAGATTCTCGAAGAGGCTGAGAAGGCTCTCGACGACAAACTCACGCCGATCAACGCCTCGATCAACGCCGACAACGAGAAGATCACCGCTCTCCGCGCCGAGATCAAGGACAACAAGCCGACAGACGAGCAGAAAGCCGAAGAGCAGCGCCTGACCGCCGCTGTGGAGAACTCCCGCAAGGAGAAAGACGACATGATCGCCCGCTACGCAGCCGAGAAGCCCGTCGTAAAACAGGCTATCGACCTCGCGCTTCTCGCCAACGGCCTGCTTCGCGGACGCGACCTGAGCGAATTTATCAAACGTTCGACCGCAATGCTCTGAAACAGACGTTTCTCAACGAATAATGATTGAATAATTCAGACCGGACAACGCCGGCGTCGGCTTCTGCGAAAGCTGATGCCGACGTTGTTCTTTTTATCTCAGCAACCACACAGCTACTAAAATATGAACTGCGACAATTCAAAAGAAATTTTCCCTGTGGTCGACGAAGACGGTCGCGTCATCGGCTCGGCCACTCGCGGCGAGTGCCATTCGGGAAGCAAACTGCTGCATCCCGTAGTGCATCTCCACGTCTTCAATTCCCAGGGATGCCTCTACCTGCAACGGCGTCCCGAATGGAAGGACATACAGCCGGGAAAGTGGGACACAGCCGTCGGAGGCCACATCAACTACGGCGAAGAACTTGAAAGCGCCCTCAGACGCGAAGCCCGCGAAGAGCTTGGTATCAGTGATTTCCAACCGGAATTCATAAAACGCTACATATTTGAGTCAGCTCGCGAAAAAGAGTTTGTCAATGCGTTCAGAACGGTCATCGACTACGAGCCTCAGCCTTCCGACGAACTCGACGGCGGCCGCTTTTGGTCACGCGAAGAGATCCTCGCCTCCATCGGCCGCGGGATCTTCACGCCGAATTTCGAGCAGGAATACATGATGCTTTTCAGAAATCCGGCAGAAAAAGCTTGATAGAGACAAAAAAGGCTGAAGTACACATCTTTTAACTTACGTGTGCAGGGATCAGGCCCATGAGGAGCACTACATTTGCATATCACTTCAATACAACAGCTTCATCCTCACCCTCAACTCAAATTTTACTCTCACTCAAAAAAATGATTCCTGCCATGAACTCATCAGTCATCATCTCCCCCCGCGTCATCGACACGATCAATTCACTTTCAAGCGCTGACCGCGCACCGATCAGCAACGCACTGAGCATGGAATTTATTCTCGGTCAGAATCCGGAAGACACACTCACACCGACTCAGAGCATCATCTATGCCGTGATCCGCTTCTATGTGACGCAAGACACCGCCCGTCATCGCGAACGCATGGCTAAAGTCTGTTAGCCCTATTTCAGGTAAACCGCCTCTGATTCCGTCGAATAGCCGTCGAGAGCCGTCACCGCATATGTCAGCGACGCACTTTTGCCCACGTGCATCTCACGGCCATAGACAACTCCAAGCAGATAGCAGGCGCGGATGCCGTCGCCGTTTTCCTCCATCAGCTCGTCCTGCGGCAATCCTTTCGGGAAAGCATAGACGGCATAACGCCGCGGACCGGCCGGTTCAGCGCTGTCGTGCCACGAGAGCACTCCACCTTTCAGCCTGAGGTCAGCGGGCGGTTCGACTGCCCCGACAGCACGATGGCGCACCTCCGGAGTCAGTGCCTTGAGCGCAAAATGCGATTTCATAAGATCGGGCGCAAGCTTATGAAGATGTTTCGCGCTGTAAAGGACCGTGCCCTGATCCCCGTCGAGGCTCAGACTGCGGTTGGCGTCTACCTGACGCAGAAGCTCGCGACGCTCTTCGCCAGTGTTGCGCTTGTCAAGCGGCGCCAGAGTGATGCTTGCATAAAAATGGCGCCCGTAAAGATTCGCGGCCTCGCTCCACCAGCGGGCGAGCGGCTCGTAAGGGGCTATGGCGTGTGTTGTCGTCCAATAGATCTGAGGTGATATGAAATCGACCGTCCCCTGATAGAGCCAGCCGAGCGGATCGGAATAAATCTCGGAATACTGCCAATCGTCACCCCTGACCTCACATCCCGACATGCCCCATTTCGGCGCCGATGTGTGATTCTTTCCGGCGATACCTGCTGGAGAAATGCCGAAACGCACACCCGGATGGCTGTCGGCGAGCATGGCGCTGACATCAGCAACGGTTTTGTGGACATTGGCCCTGCGCCAGTCACCGAACGACATCCACGGAGCTTCCGACTGCCACAGGGAATAATCAGCGGCTGACTCGTTTTCCGGAATACGGTTGGGATAGAAATAGTCGTCAAAGACCAGCCCGTCGATCTCGTAATTGTCGGCAATCTCACGGCAAATGTCGACCACATGTTGACGCACAGCCTCTAAGCCGGGATTGAATACGGTATATTTGCCATAGCTCAACAACCAGCCGTTTTCCTTCCAGCGGCGGTCAGGGGCACTGTTATAGTCCGTGCCCGAACTCCACCTGAACGGATTGACCCAAGCATAACACTCAAGACCGCGGCGATGACACTCCTCGACAGCAAATTTCAGCGGATCCCATCCGGGCGAAACTCCGCGCTTGCCTGAAACGAATGACGACCATGGCTCAAGGTGAGACTCATACATGACATCTGCCATTCCGCGGACCTGAAAGAAAACAGAGGTCAGATTCGCCGCCTCGCATCTGTCGAGGAGAGCCCGCAGTTCATCCTGCTGCTTCTGGCGTATCTTCTGAGAAGTTCCGGAGACCGACGGCCAGTCGATGCCCCACACGGTAGCCAGCCACACTCCGCGCATCTCGCGCTTCGGTCCGGAAGCCGTAAGCTGAAAGACGCAGGCACAGAGAAGGAGTAACAAAAGTGTCCGTGGAGAGCTGAGAAGTGGTCGTTTCATGGATGAAAGAGAAAAAAATGGCATAATCGGAGCACAAATTTAAGCCTTTTCTTCAAATAATCACGCCTGGTCGCGCTGCAATCGGACAATAAACGGGCCACAATTGTTCCGCAATAGTGAAACTGTTTTAAATTTTACGCATAATTTTAATCCGAAGCTATGATATATCGCAAAAAATTAGCTAATTTTGCAAGTTGAAAATAAACTCTCAATTCATTCACGAACACAGACCACTCCGACAACCGTGATCAGATCCCTAAGAAAATACGCAGTCATGCTGGGCGCAGCCATGCTTCTCGCCTCCTGCGGCGAGTATCAGAAAGTGCTCAAAAGCCGTGACGCCGATTATAGGCTCGACTTCGCCAAACGTGCGTTCGAGCAAAAGAAATATACTCAGGCCGCAACCGTACTCGAAGACATCGTCACCCAGTTCAAGGGTTCGGAAAAAGCCGAAGACTCGCTCTATCTCCTCGCACTCTCCCACTACGAGAACAAGGACTACGAGACAGCCGGATCTTATTTCAAGACCTACTACACCCGCTTCCCGAAAGGGAAATACACGGAGCTTGCCCGCTACTACGCAGGCTACGGCTACTATCTCGACTCTCCGGAGCCCCAGCTCGACCAGAGCGGCACGATCAACGCCATTCAGGAACTTCAAGCCTTTCTCGACTATTTCCCAAAAAGCGACAAAGTGGCCAACGCGCAGAACGCCATCTTTGAGCTTCAGGACAAACTGACCCTCAAGCAGCTTGAAAACGCCCAGCTCTACTACAACCTCGGCACCTACATGGGCAACAACTACGAGAGTGCTGTCATCGTCGCCCGCAACGCCATCAAGGACTATCCTTATTCCAAATATAAAGAAGACCTTGAACTCCTCATCCTCAAGGCCCGCTATCAGGAAGCCCGCGAGAGTATCGACGAGAAGAAACCCGACCGCTTCCGCGAGGTGATCGACGAATATTATTCGTATATCAACAACTATCCTGACACCCCCAACCGCGAGGAAGCCGACAACATCTACAAAATCGCCCAGCGATACGTCAAGGAATAACATCCGCTCACGACAACAGAACAGAAACAACGTAAACAACAGAGATATAATGGACTACAAGAAGACCAACGCACCTCTCAACACTCAGACCCGCGACCTCATCTCAATGAGCGAAGACACCGGGAACGTCTATGAAACAGTCTGCATCATCGCCAAGCGCGCCAACCAGATCGCAGGCGAAATGAAACATGACCTCGAAAAGAAACTCCAGGAATTCGCATCGCTCAGCGACAACCTCGAAGAGATCTCGGAAAACCGCGAGCAGATCGAAATTTCACGTTTCTACGAACGTCTGCCCAAACCCACCCTCATCGCGACACAGGAATACCTCGACCACAAGATCCACTTCCGCAATCCTGCGAAAGACAATCTCAACCTCGACTGATCTGCGTCCGCTGTCAGCCAATCAGCACAAAAAGACTTAAAAAAGCGACTGAAGGTTTGCATTGTTAAAAATAATTCTTACCTTTGTGCGCTCTTTTGAGCAATTCATATTCATTAACCACTTTTAAACATCTGTATCAATGCACTTGAACTCTGATGAAAAAGTAGAAATCTTTGAGAAGTACGGTAAGGGCAAGACTGACACTGGCTCGCCTGAAGCACAGATTGCATTATTCTCTATCCGTATCGCTCATTTGACCGAACACCTTCGGGCAAATCATAAAGATTATACGACCGCACGAGCTCTTAAGGCTTTGGTAGGTAAGCGTCGTCGCCTTCTCGACTACCTGATCCGCAAGGACATCAACCGCTACCGTGCCATCATCGCCCAGAAGGAACTCGGTATCAGAAAGTAATTTTCCTCTCCCCTTCCGGAAAGGAATCTTGCTTGAAGATTACAAGAAGCTGTCTGACTCCCAAGGAGCCTGACAGCTTTTTTATTATCATGCCTATGCCTCCGCGACAAAACGCTGCCGGGCCATCGCCTGAAGGTCCTCTACGGTGTCGCATTCGTCAACAATCTCCACACCGAGCATAGTCTCGATAATGTCCTCCATCGTCAGAATGCCACGCATGCAGCCGTACTCGTCAGTAATGACCGAGATGTGCTCCTTCTCCTCAAGCATTTTCTGCCATATATCGGAAACCTTCTCAGATTCGCCGAAGACAAGGACCGGACGCATGATTTCGCCGACCGGCAGAGAGAATTTATCCTGCGAAAGCATTTCAAGTACTGTCATTCTGCGCACGTAACCGACAATGAACTCGCGCCGGTCGTCATAAACGGGCACACGCGAATAAGCCGAAAGCGACTGATCGGCATAAAATTCTTTCATCGTCATGGATTTCGGCACCGATGACACAACAACCGACGGAGTCATTATTTCTTCCGCACACTTGCCTGCAAGTTTGAGGAAATTCTGAATCGTGCGGTTTTCAGCCATGTCGATGACGCCTTCGTCGGCGCCGACACTAACCATAGCGGCGACCTCCTCGCGGCTCACCGTCAGGGGCTGGATCTTCGGAGAAAAGCAGCGGGTCAACAGCTCCGAAAGCCACACAAGAGGATAGGTAATGACAATCATCGCCTGAATGACCTTAGCCGACGGCATTGCGAGTGTGCGCCAGTAGGAAGCGCCGATTGTCTTTGGAATAATCTCCGAAAACACAAGAATAAGAAGGGTCAGAATGGCCGATATGATACCGAAATAAGCTTCGCCGAACACTTTGACCGATTCGGACCCCACGCCGGCCGCACCGATTGTATGAGCCACCGTGTTGAGGGTGAGGATCGCGGCCACCGGACGGTCGACATTGGTTTTGTAAGACATCATCAGGGCGGCGTTTTTTGCCCCCTGACTTTCTTTCATCGAAAGGAATGAAACCGGGGTTGAAAGCAAGACTGCTTCAAGCACGGAGCACAGAAACGAAACTGCAAGCGCTCCGAACAGATATAAAAGTATAAGTGTCATGTGTGAGTGGTTAATGAAAATTTAAACGTATAAGCTGAAAATGCTCCGCCGAAAGCGAAGATTCATCCTATACGGATCACTCACGGAATACACAATAGAGAATTCTTGCAGGAAGCAACGGTGTGCGGACGGCCAACACAGAAGACACAAGCCGCACTGCCAAAACCGGACATGCAGGAGCCACCGCCACAGATTTCCAATATGCCTCAGCCAAATGCTGGTGCCGGGAAAAATTGTGGCGTTGGGCACGGGTATTTACAAGTCCTTTGAATTTCGAGACTGACGACTGAGCCACCACGCACTCCACATCTGAGTATGCCTCACAGCCAAAATCAGGAACCTCACCACCCTCTTCCAATCCAAAAGAAAGGAACAGGGCAGCAAACAAGCATGATATGATGGCTATGGCTCGTGTCATTAGCTCAAATTTCAGTCTCTTTTATTCCATACAACGCCAAAAACATCTGTTTTGTTGCATGCGACACAAGCAACCGAGACAAATAATAAAAATGCAGGTATGTTCCGGGGAAAATCGAAGAATTTAATGGACCTTCCGTTATTTATAATTATTTTTAATTCCATTGCTGAGTAATTTTCACTAACTTTGCACTTTCAAAACCGAACACAGTTTTATCAATCAAAATCAGATAAGATAATTAAAGCATGTCTGACAACAAACGTATCAAAACCGCGCTTATATCCGTCTTCTACAAAGACGGACTGGAAGAAATCCTGTCATTACTCCACGCAGACGGTGTGAAATTTCTCTCAACCGGCGGAACACGCTCGTTTATCGAAAGCTTAGGCTACGAGTGTGCCGCAGTGGAAGATCTCACCGGCTACCCGTCGATCCTCGGCGGACGTGTAAAGACCCTCCACCCGAAAGTATTCGGAGGCATTCTCAACCGTCGCGAAAATGAAGGAGACCGCGGCCAGATAGCTCAATATGAAATTCCGGAAATCGACCTGGTGATCGTCGACCTCTATCCCTTCCGCGCCACAGTGGCCTCCGGAGCACCCGAAGCCGACATCATCGAGAAGATCGACATAGGCGGCATCTCTCTTATCCGCGCCGCCGCAAAGAACTACAACGACGTAATCATCGTTGCTTCGAAAGCGCAGTACAAGCCTCTGGCCGAAATGCTCAAACGCAACGGCAAGGCAGAGTCATCGCTTGAAGAACGCCGCTGGTTTGCAGGTCAGGCATTCGCGGTTTCATCGGGCTACGACACTGATATTTTCAACTACTTCGCATCGACCGAAAAGGAATCTCCGATCGAACATGTCGACGAACTCCGCATCGCATTCGACGACGCCAAAAAAATGCGCTACGGCGAGAATCCTCACCAGAAAGGCACTTTCTTCGGCGACTTCGACGCAATGTTCACCCAGCTCCACGGCAAGGAGATCTCCTACAACAATCTTCTTGACATCGACGCAGCCGTCAACCTGATCTCCGAATTCACTGATCCGACATTCGCAGTGCTCAAACACAACAATGCCTGCGGTCTGGCAACGCGTCCCACCATCGCCGAGGCCTGGAAAGACGCATTGGCAGGCGACCCGGTGAGCGCATTCGGCGGCGTGCTGATCACCAACGGCACCGTCGACGCTGACGCAGCCGAGGAGATCAACAAGATCTTCTTCGAGGTAATTATCGCCCCCGCCTACACCGACGACGCGCTTGAGATCCTCAAGCAGAAGAAAAACCGCATCATCCTCGTGATCAAGAAACCGCTTGAGACCAAAAAGCAGTTCCGTTCGATCCTCAACGGCGCCCTCGTACAGGAACGCGACCTCAAGACCGAGACCGTCGAAGATCTCAAGCAAGTGACCGAAAAGGCAGTCACTCCCCGGCAGGCCGCCGACCTCCTCTTCGCCAACAAGATCGTCAAGAACTCGAAGAGCAACTCAATCGTACTCGCCAAAAACGGTATGCTTCTGGCAAGCGGTGTCGGTCAGACATCGCGCGTCGACGCCCTCAAGCAGGCCATCGAGAAAGCACATTCGTTCGGCTTTGACCTCCACGGAGCAGTCATGGCATCGGACGCATTCTTCCCCTTCCCCGACTGTGTGGAAATCGCCGGTGAAGCCGGTGTAGACGCAGTCATCCACCCCGGAGGATCAATCCGCGATCAGGAGAGCGTTGACTACTGCAACGCCCACGGCATCGCAATGGTGATCACCGGATTCCGCCACTTCAAGCACTAACCTGACACACAACCTACCTAAAAAATGGGACTATTTTCATTCACCAAAGAAATCGCGATTGACCTCGGAACGGCCAACACGATTATCATACACAATGACAAGATCGTCATTGACGAACCCTCAATCGTGGCTCTGGAAAAGCGCACCGGCAAACTCATCGCCGTGGGTCGCGAAGCCAAGCTGATGCAGGGAAAGGAAAACGACGGCATCGAAACCATCCGTCCGCTCCGCAAAGGCGTGATCGCCAACTTCAACGCAGCGGAAATGATGATCCGCGGCCTGATCAAGAAAGCCAGCTCGAAGAGCAACTGGTTCTCCCCCTCCATGAAAATGGTGGTGGGCATCCCCTCAGGCTCGACCGAAGTCGAGATCCGCGCCGTGCGCGACTCGTCGGAACATGCCGGCGGCCGTGACGTCTACATGATCTACGAGCCTATGGCCGCAGCCCTCGGTATCGGCATCGACGTGCTCGCCCCGCAGGGCAACATGATCGTCGACATAGGCGGCGGAACAACCGAGATCGCCGTGATCTCGCTCGGCGGCATCGTGTCCAACAAGAGCATCCAGGTGGCCGGTGACGACCTTACGGACGACATCATGGAACACATGAGCCGTGTCCACAACGTCAAAGTCGGCGAACGCACCGCAGAGCAGATCAAGATCCATGTAGGCTCGGCCCTCACCGAACTTGAAAATCCGCCGGAAGACTTCATTGTCCACGGTCCGAACAAGATGACCGCCCTGCCGATGGAAGTGCCCGTCAGCTATCAGGAGATCTCGCACTGTATCGAGAAATCAATCTCCCGCATCGAGGCCGCAGTGCTCCAGGCTCTTGACGAGACTCCGCCGGAACTCTACTCGGACATCGTCATGAACGGCATCTTCCTTGCCGGAGGCGGCGCCATGCTGCGCGGTCTCGACAAGCGTCTGACCGACAAGATCGGCATCCAGTTCCACATTGCCGAAGATCCGCTCTTAGCAGTGGCCAAAGGAACAGGCGTGGCCCTCAAAAACATCGAAACATTCTCCTTCCTGATCCGCTAAAACGACTGAACAGAATTGAGCGAGCTACTAAAGTTTTTCGTAAAATACAGTTCGTGGTTTCTGTTTGCCCTCTACATCGTGGCGGGGTGTGCGTTGTTGTTCGCCCGAAATCCATATCAGCACCATGTCTATCTGACATCGGCTAACTCGATTTCGTCGGCCGTCTACAAGACGACGAACAACGTAACCTCCTACTTTTCGCTGCGCGAGATCAACGAAGACCTGCAACACCGCAATTCCGACCTTGAGCTTGAAATCTACAAGCTCAAGGAGGTAATACGGGACTATCAGGAGCAGGTCTACGCCGATACGATGACAGTCGACTCGGCCCTGACCCGCTATCAGTTCCTGATCGCCCACGTGATCAACAACTCCATCAACCGTTCACATAACTATATAACAATAGAAAAAGGACGTCTTGACGGAGTGGAACCTGAAATGGGTGTCATGGACCAGAACGGCATCGTCGGAATCGTCAACGTCGTCGGCGACCATACGGCACGTCTGATCTCCGTACTGAACCCCTATCTGCGACTCTCCTGCAAGGTAAAAGGTGAGGATCAGGTGGGATCTCTGGTCTGGGACGGCCGCGATCCCAGCGAAGCGATCCTCGAAGAGCTGCCCAAACACGCCAAGTTTGTAAAAGGTGACACTATTGTGACTTCCGGTTACTCATCCGTATTTCCGGAAGGAGTACCCGTCGGCACGATCATCACAGGTTCACGCGACCGCGAGGACAACTTCTACACTCTGAGGATCAAACTCTTCACAGACTTCTCCACGCTTTCGACCGTGCGCGTCATCCGCGACAAGATGAAGGACGAACTGACGACCGTGGAGAAAGAATTGGAAATCAAAAACGTCAACTGAAAACCCACTGACCCGGCGCAGGCCGCGCAGGTCGGAAAAAACGAGTGCACAGTGAGCAAAACGGTGCTTCAGTTCATATTGTTAGGATTCATCCTTGTACTGGCGCAGGTGATGGTGTTCAACCACATCTGCCTGTTCAACGTGGCCGTGCCGATGGTATTTATATATCTGTTGGTACGCCTGCCGATCACGCTGTCGGTCAACTGGATGCTGACCATCGGATTTTTCCTCGGACTGACGGTGGACATCTTCTCGGATACCTACGGTATGAACACCCTGGCCTGCACTGTCGAGGCGATGATGCGCAAGCCGATACTGCGTCTTTACGTACCGCGTGAAGAGGACCTGACACGTCCGGAGCCGTCGATGTACTCGCTCGGCACCGCGACCTATCTGAAATATCTGCTCACCATGACGCTGCTCTATTGCAGCCTCATATTCCTTATCGAAGCATTTACATTTTTCAATCCCGTCAGACTGCTGCTGCGCATAGTGTTCAGCACCATCCTTTCGATGGCCCTAATGGTCGGGATTGACAGTTTCATGACCCCGCAAAGTGAGAAAAGATTATAATCTCGAAAAAAGGCGCTATGTCATCAGCGGTTTTATCGTGATTATAGCCCTTATTTATATCGCACGTCTCGTCAGCCTCCAGGTGCTTGACTCGAAATACAAGGAGTATGCTGATTCGAATGCCTTTCTGCGCAAGGCTGTCTATCCGTCGCGCGGCATAATTTATGACCGCGACGGTCGCTTGGTTGTCTACAACCAGCCGGCCTATGACGTGATGATGATTCCCCGCGACGTCAAGGAGTTTGACACGCTTGATTTTTGCCGCGCAATCAACATCACTCCTGAAGATTTGCGCAAACGGTTCATCGACATGAAGGACAAGCGGCGCAATCCGGGCTACTCGTCCTACTCGCCGCAGCGACTTCTGACACACCTGAGTGCCGAAGACTATGGGCGCCTTCAGGAAAAACTGTACAGATTCCCCGGTTTCTACATCCAGAAACGCATCCTGCGCGAATACAACTACCGCAGCGCGGCGAATGTGCTCGGAAATATCCGTGAAGTCTCGCAGAAAGACATCGACAAAGACCCCTACTACATTCCCGGTGACTATATCGGCGATATAGGCATTGAAAACACCTACGAGGAATATCTCCGCGGCAGCAAGGGAGCCGAGGTGCTGATGCGCGACGCACTCGGCCGAATTCAGGGACGCTATGAGGACGGAGCTCTCGACCGTGACGCCGTGGCCGGCAAAAACATCAAACTTTCGCTCAACATCGAGCTCCAGCAGTATGCCGAGTCGCTGATGATGAACAAAAAAGGCGCCGTAGTAGCGATAGAGCCCGCAACGGGCGAGATACTCTGCCTTGTATCGGCGCCTACCTATGATCCGCGTCTGCTCGTGGGTCGCGAACGAGGCAAGAATTACAACGAGCTGATGCGCGATCTGGACAAACCTCTGTTCAACCGCGCGATACAGGCCGTCTATCCTCCCGGCTCAACGTTCAAACCGACACAGGGCCTCATACTACTTGAAGAAAACATCATCACGACCGGAACGATGTTTCCCTGCGCCCACGGCTTCATCTCCGGCGGACTTCGCGTGGGCTGTCACGGCCACGGATCGCCGCTGCCGCTGAAACCTGCGCTCCAGACATCGTGCAACGCATTCTTCTGCTGGGGATTCAAGGCCATGATCGACAAGCGCGGAAAGTACGGCTCGTCGGCAAACGCCTTCGAGATCTGGAAAAACCACCTTGTCTCGATGGGCTACGGCTACAAGCTCGGCATAGACCTGCCGGGAGAATACCGCGGCTACATCCCGAACTCAAAAACCTACAACGGCTACTACGGCGAAGGTCACTGGAGCGCCAATACCATCATCTCGGTTTCAATCGGTCAGGGCGAAATCCTCGCCACACCGCTCCAGATCGCAAATCTCGCGGCCACGATTGCAAACCGCGGCCATTTCATAACTCCGCATGTGGTCAAAGAGATCCAGGACACGGTCATGCCGGCCGAATATCTTGAAAAGCACACCCCGACGATAGCCTCACACTGGTACAACGACATTGCTGAAGGAATGCGAATGGCAGTGACCGGCGGTACATGCCGCGTGGCCAATCTCGCGGACATCGAGGTGTGCGGTAAAACAGGTACGGCCCAGAACCCTCACGGACGCGACCATTCGGCATTCATGGGCTTCGCGCCCTACCATGATCCGAAAATCGCGATCGCGGTCTATGTCGAGAACGCCGGTTTCGGCGCCACGTTCGGTGTGCCGATCGGATCACTGGTCATGGAACGCTATCTGAGAGGCTACATACCTCAGGAGCGTAAATATCTCGAAGAGCGGATGCTGCAATCGAACACCATCCAGTTCGCGGGAACCAAGAAGCATTAACAAACAGAATAAGACAACCCGGAGAGACTCTCTCTCAAAAAAACGATAGAACAAGGTGCAGCAAAACGAGAACAGCGGCTCGATATTGAAACAGGTTGACTGGTTTACGGTCATCCTCTATCTTATTCTTGTGATGGCAGGCATGGTCAGCATCTATGCCGCAAGCTATGACTTCGACCACGCTAACATGCTCAGCTTCACTGAATTTTCCGGGAAGCAGTTCCGATGGATCGGGTTGTCACTTGTCCTTGGTCTGATGCTTCTGCTCATAGACGTCAGAGTCTACGAGAATTATGCCTATGTCATTTACGGCGGTGTGCTGCTGCTGCTACTGATAACAATCTTTATAGCACCCGACACGAAAGGCTCGCATTCGTGGCTCGTATTGGGACCGATGAGTCTGCAACCGGCCGAATTCGGAAAATTTGCCACGGCGCTCTGTCTGGCCAAACTGTTTTCGAGCTACAATTTCGTACTCAACGCCTCACGAAAGAACTACATGCTGGCGCTGATGATCATCTTTCTGCCCGTGATTCTGATTCTTGCACAGAACGAGACCGGATCGGCATTAGTGTACTTGTCGCTGTTTTTCGTGCTCTACCGCGAGGGAATGAGTGGTCTCGTGCTGCTTGCGGCGCTCTGTGCGGTGACATTTTTCGTGGTGGCGGTCAAATTTACCGGATCGATGCTGCTCGGCATACCGTCGGGACAGGCCGCGGTCTTCATCATGATCATGGTGCTCATCGTAGCCATGCTCGCAATCTACTGCAAGGAATTCACTGCCGCGCGAAATGTGTTTCTATGGTTTGTCGGGACGGGAATCATTGTTACCATACTTGAAATTTGTGGTGTGGCGGTGCCGGGAACGATATTTTTTATCGCCGTGATCATGGCCGCCATTACCTATTGCGTGATTCTGATGTTCAAGAGTCCGGCGCGCAAACTTATGATTACCGCAGGGACGGCACTCGCAGCTATCGTATTTCTGTTTTCCGTTAACTACACGTTCACATCCATACTTCAGCCTCACCAGCAGATGCGAATCAAAGTAGCACTCGGCATGGAGGAGGATCTCAAGGGAGCCGGTTACAACGTCAACCAGTCAAAAATCGCGATCGGATCGGGAGGCATCTGGGGCAAAGGGTTCCTGAACGGTACACAGACAAAACTGAAATATGTGCCCGAACAGCACACTGACTTCATTTTCTGCACGGTCGGAGAGGAGGAAGGTCTGTGGGGATCGGCCGGAGTGATCGTGCTGTTCCTCATACTGATACTCAGAATCATCAACATTGCCGAACGGCAGCCGACGGTGTTCGGGCGCGTCTATGCCTATTGTGTGGCCAGCTATCTGATTTTCCATATCTCTATTAATATAGGTATGGTGATCGGGCTGTGTCCTGTGATCGGTATCCCACTCCCCTTCTTCAGCTACGGCGGCTCGTCGCTCTGGGGCTTCACGTTCCTGCTTTTCATCCTCCTGCGCATCGACGCCTCACGCCGCGAAAGGTCGTTCTGACGCCGCACATCCACCAAATAGCGACCTGACGTTGCCAACACGAACCGAACTAAAAACCGATTTTAACTTCCGATATTCGGCGGATATTACTATATTTGCAATTAGTTTATAATCGACGACATATATGTGTACACGACAGCAATGTATTGACCGACTGATGACGGCGGCTCCATATATACAGCAGAAATACGGAGTTACTTCATTGTGTCTGTTCGGTTCAATGGCGCGCGCAGACAACAAGCCCGACAGCGATGTTGATGTATGTGTCGACATGCCGCCGAAAATGAATCTTGTGCTCGGACTGAAAAACTTTCTTGAAGATCTTTTCGGGACTCCTGTCGATCTCATTCGCCGACATAAAAACCTCAGGCCGATTTTCTTAGCACAAATAGAAAGGGACGCAATCTATGTCATTCGATAAAGAAATCATCGTCGATACTCTGCTCCAGATCCATGAAGCCATTGATATGATAGCAGAATGGAGCCGCGGCATGACCTGCGCCGACGAATATGCCTCCTCTCCTGAAGGAATGAAAACTCTTGCTGCCACATGTATGTTGTTGGAGGCTATCGGTGAGGGGATAAAAAAGATTGACCGCCGTACAGAAGGTCTCCTTCTGAAATCTGTGTGTCCTGATATTCCATGGAAAAATATAATGGGGATGCGCGACCATATCGCTCATGGTTATTTCGGAATTGATGCAGACTTTGTATATGGTGTGGTCTGTGATGATCTGCAGCCCCTCAGGGAAGCTATGGAAATTCTGATTGAGCACGTTAAAAATACTCCAAATTGATTTCAACCAAACACTGCAAGCCTCGATTTTAACACTTATTAACTTCGGGGGGGGGTAAAATTTTCTTGTACTTTTGTAATTCGATAAGAATTACGACGTCTAACAGGATATAGAAATTCATAACCGACAAGACAAGTACAGAGAAATGTTACGTTACACATTATCAGCTGTTTTCCTCGCTACATCAACATTGCTTGCGTCAGCCCGACAGGAACAACAAACCGACACGATAGCCACTCAGGAATTGCAGGAAGTGGTCATTCAGGCTCCAAAAGTCATCCGCAAATCCGACATGGATGTCTACTATCCGTCGGGCGGAGCGATAGAACACTCAAAAGATGGTCTGAAATTGCTTAAAAATCTCATGATCCCGGCCCTGACAGTCAACGACGTCCTCGGCAAAATCACAACTTCGGGCCAGAATGTGCAGGTCCGCATCAACGGACGAGAGGCCACAATCGAACAGGTTCAGAATCTGCTCCCCGAAACAATCAAACGCGTGGAGTGGATGGATAATCCGGGGCTGCGCTATCAGGGAGCCAACGCAGTGCTCAATTTCATCGTCAGCAATCCGTCAACAGGGGGATCGTTGATGACACAGGCGATGCCGGCACTCAACTGCGCGTGGGGACAATATAGTGCCGGACTGAAGTTGAACAACGGACGTTCGCAGTTCGGACTGAGCGCCAACTATAAGCTCACCAACAAAATAGAGATGCACCGCGAGTATAAGGAAGTCTTCACCTATCCCGACGGCGAAACTCTGACGCGAACCGAAACCCCGACCCGCGGATATATGAGCAACAGCTTTGGCAGTGTACAGTTTGATTACAGCTATATCAAACCTGACACAACAGTGGTGTGGATAGCGGTCCACGGATTTAAAGAATGGCCCGAAGCCGAACTCTTCGAAGGACGTATGACGCTGAGCAACAGCGATGATGCGATACAGCTTCACGACTATCAGGAGAAAAAGGGATTCACTCCGAGTTTTCAGGCTTATTTCGAACAACACCTCGGACACAATCAAGTGATTGCGGTAGATTTCAACGGCTCACTCTATAACGGACGTACGACCAAAAACTATCTCGAACGCAACGAAACGGACTGTGACCTTCTGACCGATGTCAACACCATGATCCACGACCGTAACCAAGTCTACGGCATAGAGACGAACTACATAAAGAAGTGGCTAAATTCACGGTTTACGGCAGGCATATCATATACAGCAAACAGAAACCGGTCGACTTATGATAATCTCGGCGGAGCAATTTTCCATCAGCGACAGGACAAAGTTTACTTTTTCGGAGAATATTTCCAACGAATCAAAAATGTGACTCTGACCGCCGGTTTAGGCGCCCAGTACACCGATTTCCGCTTCAAGGAAACCGAGCAGGGCAATTCAAGCTGGAACCTGCGGCCCAACGTGTCGGCCACATACCGCCTGAATGAAAGCTCGCAGTTCAGATTGAATTTCACATCCTGGCAGTCGGCGCCCACTCTCGCACAGACCAATGTCGCACCACAGCAGATCGACGGCTTCCAATGGCAGATAGGAAATCCTGATCTCAAAACATCGACTTCCTATATGCTGACGATGAGATATAATTTCACTTTTCCAAGACTTACCGGGACATTCGGCGTCAGAGCGTTCACAAGCCCCGACGCGATCACCCCTTATATAGAATGGCAGGGGGAGCGGTTGGTGAAATCGTTTGAAAACAGCCGCGGTCTCCGGAATCTGAGTTTCTTCCTCTCACCGGAAATAGAAATCGTGCCTGAATGGCTGAACATAAGCGGCACACTGCAATACCGGGCCGAAGAGATGCGCGGACGCGGCTACAAGCTCTACAACCATGACTGGAGCGGCGACGTCACTGCAATGCTGCACCACTGGGATTTCACCCTTACGGCCCAGTATCAGAAAGCCCAGAGAGATCTGTGGGGAGAATCAATTTCGTGGGGCGAGTCGATCTCAATCCTGGCGCTCAGCTATGACTGGCACAAGTGGGAGTTTACAGCCGGTGCCATCTGCCCTTTCACCAAATATGACCGCGGTTCAAAATCGCTCAACAAGTATAACCGAAATTCGAATCATATACGTCTCGACATGGCACCGATGCCTTTCCTCCAAATACGCTATAATATACAATGGGGACGACAGAAACGCAGCGCGCAGAAGATCATCAATGCCGACGCTGACGTTGACAAGTCATCGGCCGGAAGCCGATAGGTACAATCCAAATCCCGGCAGGAGATACAGACAGACAAAAAGATCCCGCGAAGCCTTTGAGAAGGTTCGCGGGATCTTTGTTTTATCGGAAAGTCCGTGAACGGAGAGGTTTAAGCCTCACCGTCAAGACGGACATCGTCAAAGTCTTCCTTGATGTTGGGATCTTCAAGACCGTAATGGTGGATGGCGTTCATCGACTTGAGGATGATGCCGAAGATCAGAGCGAGAACACCGAGCGATGCAAAGCAGCACATCGGGACGGTGTAGTTGTACTGCAATGGATCGGTAATACCGGGGTTGGACCAAGTGATGACCTTACCGATGATGATAGGCACAAAGGCAAGACCGATGTTCTGCACCCAAAAAATCAGAGAGTAGGCGCTGCCGAGGAAGCGCTTGTCCATGATCTTGGGGACCGAAGGCCAGAGAGCGGCAGGAACCAGCGAGAAAGAAACGCCGAGCACAACGATTGCCGAGTAGGTGATCAGCTTGCTCTGTGTTGTCGGTACGACGAAAGCGAAAGTCAGATGGCAGACGATCATCAGGATGGCGCCGAGGATAAGCATGCTCGCGCCTTTGCCCTTGCGGTCAAGGAAATAGCCGAGGAAGGGGGTCAGCACTGCGGCACCGATCGGGAACCAGCGGAAAATGTCGGAAGCCTGAGTCTCGGAAATTCCGAGGTTACACTGAAGCATGTTGGCTGCGTAGCGCTGGAAGGGGAAAATTGCCGAATAGTAGAGGACGCAGAGCATTGCAATGATCCAGAAGAGCTTGCTGCCGAAAATTGCACCGACGTCGGAGAGTTTGAACTCCTCATCGGAAGCGGCCTCGGAAACCTTCGAGGCACCCATCTCCTTGTCAAGCTTCGAATCCATGAAGGTGAAGACAATGAAGCAGAGAAGACCGATGCAGAGAAGAGCCGCACAGAAAGCGACAGGGATGACAACGGAAGGAGGAGTCGACCAGTCGGCCAGACGGGGCGAGATTGTGAAGATGAAGAACACGCCCACGCGCGCGATTGCCATCTCCAGACCCATCGCAAGGGCCATTTCCTTGCCCTCGAACCATTTGGCGAGAGTCTTTGACACGGTGATACCGGCCATCTCGCAGCCACAGCCGAAGATCATGAAACCGAGAGCCGCAAGCTTGGCGCTGCCGGGCATGGCGGTCCACCATGAGCTGAGCCACTGGTCAAGAGCGGTTCCCTGGAAAGCCTCGCTGATGCCGTAGAGCTTGATGAAAGCGCCGAGGACCATGAGAGAAGCGGAAAGAGTGCCTGTGAAACGCACACCCATCTTGTCGAGAATGATGCCTGCGAGAATCAGGAAGCCGAAGACATTGAGGATGTACTCGGCGCCGGCATAGTAGCCGAATGCGTCAGGCGACCATCCACGCTGGGTCTGGATGAGCGACTGGAGAGGTGACATCACGTCGACAAACATGTAGGCAAACAGCATCATCGACGCTACCAGCGCCAGAGCTGTCCACCTCGCCCATGCCTTGTCAGAAAGCAGCTGACGCACGGGCTGAACAACATTTTGGTTCAATTTTTCCATTATTCAAATATATAATAAATTAATTTTCAAGATACTCAGAGGCTGTTTTCAAGCCTCTTAAATCAGTGATACCGATCGGTTTGGCATTCAATCGAGATTCTTTCACAAGAAATGCGTCCTCAGCAGAGAGACGTTAAATCAGACAAAATTACGTAAAATAATGGAAAATCAGAATTTATTCCGTAATTTCGTGGCAAAATATCACACACGTTTCATCCAACCACCATGCTTGTACGTCAACGTTATGATCTTGACCGGACAGTCAGACTGCTGATCAACTGTGTCCTGTTTGTCGGTGTGATCTGGTTAGTCAATATACTCAAAGGAGTGTTGCTGCCCTTTTGTGTAGGCTGTCTCATCGCCTATCTGCTGGAACCATTCGTTCAGTTCAACCGCCAGCTGCTCCATCTGAAAGGGCGGACGATAGCTACATTCGTGACTCTTTTTGAAATGACGTTTTTCTTCATCGCCCTCTGCTATCTGTTCATCCCCATGATCATAAAGGAATCGACACAGATGGCCGGACTGGTCAAAGCCTATGCTGCGACAGACTTCAAAATACCTTTCGTGCCGGAAGAATTACACGAATTCCTCCGCAAAAACGTCAACTTCGAACTGATAGCCCGCAAACTCTCCCACGAGGAATGGATGAAAATGATCGAGGAAGGATTCTCGGCATCATGGCAGGTGATCACCGGATCGATTTCGCTCGTGATGAGCCTGTTCAGCTGGGTGATAGTGGTTCTATATGTGGTCTTCATCATGCTCGACTATGAAAAGATTTCGGCGGGGTTCCGGCGGATGGTCATGCCCAAATACCGCCGGATAGTGTTCAAGATAGGCTGCGATGTCAAAAGTTCCATGAACCACTATTTCCGCGGACAGGCATTGGTGGCGTTCATCGTAGGTATATTGTTCAGTATCGGCTTCCTTATTATCGGTCTGCCGATGGCCATAGTCCTGGGCATGTTCATCGGACTGCTCAACATGGTGCCCTATCTCCAGCTCATTTCGCTTATACCCGCCACACTTATATGTATGGTGGTAGCCGTCAGCGGCGAGATCAGTTTCTGGACGCTGTTCTGGGAGATGGTCGCCGTCTACTGTGTCGTGCAGGCGATACAGGATCTTGTGCTCACTCCGAAAATCATCGGCAAAGCCATGAGCATGAATCCGGCCATAATTTTCCTTTCGCTCTCCGTCTGGGGGACACTTTTCGGTCTGATCGGACTGATCATCGCAATCCCGCTCACCACTCTTCTGCTTGCCTACTATGACGAATATTTCATCCGTCCGCACGAAAAGCGCAGACCTCGCAGAGAAAAAACAAGTCAGTAAGAGGTTGTTTAAAAAGCGCCATAAAGTTAACAAATTTAACGAAATCTTGAATAAAAGACGTCGATTGAGTTAACAGAGGTTAATTTAACCATAAAAATTTGGAGCTTATCAAAAAACTCCCTACCTTTGCATCGCTTTTGAAAAATAAAGCAACGCTTTTGAAACAATCGGGGTGTAGCTCAGTTGGTTAGAGTACGCGTCTGGGGGGCGTGAGGTCGCTAGTTCGAGTCTAGTCACCCCGACAAAAGCCAAGGAAACAGGTTTAACTCAATGAGTTAAACCTGTTTCGCTTTTTCAGCCGGGACAGATTCGGAACAATATATTTTTTATTAACCGAAATTTTTCTTGAAAGAAAATTTATTGTTAGTTTTGCGGGGCCAAAACACAAGGCAACAAACAATAGAATATACAGAGAGAATATGAATGAGAATCTAAGCCGTGAAAGCCTCTGCGTGCAGGGAGGCTGGCAACCCAAGAACGGTGAACCCCGTGTGCTTCCCGTCATCCAGAGCACAACTTTCAAATACGATTCAAGCGAACAGATGGCGCGGCTTTTCGACCTTGAGGAAAGCGGCTATTTCTACACCCGCCTCCAGAATCCCACCAACGATGCCGTAGCAGCAAAGATCGCTGCTCTTGAAGGCGGAGTTGCCGGAATGCTTACATCGTCCGGCCAGGCAGCAAATTTTTATGCAGTGATGAATATCGCCGAAGCCGGCGACCATATCGTCTGCTCCTCGACCATCTACGGAGGTACGTTTAATCTATTCGGAGTGACACTGAAGAAACTCGGCGTGGAAGTGACTTTCGTTGACCCCGACGCAGACGAAGAGACACTCAACGCAGCGTTCCGCCAGAATACTAAAGCCATGTTCGGAGAGACGCTGTCGAATCCGGGGATGAATGTGCTTGACATCGAAAAATTCGCCCGCGTGGCCCATGCCCACGGTGTTCCCCTGATCGTTGACAATACTTTTGCCACACCGATCAACTGCCGCCCGTTTGAATGGGGCGCCGACATCGTCACACATTCCACGACCAAATACATGGACGGTCACGCTACTGCCGTAGGAGGCGCCATTGTCGACAGCGGCAATTTCGACTGGGACGCCCATGCCGAAAAGTTCCCCGGCCTGACCACCCCTGATGAATCATACCACGGTCTGACTTACAGCAAAGAGTTCGGCAAGGCAGCTTTCATAACAAAAGCGACAGCCCAACTCATGCGCGACCTCGGTTCGATTCAGGCCCCGATGAATGCCTTCCTGCTCAACCTCGGACTGGAAACTCTTCATCTGCGCATGGCCCGTCACTGCTCAAACGCACAGACGGTGGCCGAATGGCTCGAAGCACAACCTCAGGTGGCCTGGGTAAGCTATCCTGGACTCAAAAGCAGCAAATATTATGAACTGGCGCAAAAATACGCGCCGAAAGGCACATGCGGCGTGATAGCATTCGGACTGAAAGGTTCGCGCGAAGATGCCGAGAAATTTATGGACAGACTTAAAATGATCTGCATAGTGACACATGTCGCCGATGCCCGCACATGCGTGCTCCACCCCGCCAGCCATACTCACCGCCAGCTTTCCGACGAACAGCTCATCCAAGCCGGAGTAGCGCCGGACCTCATCCGCCTTTCGGTCGGCATAGAAGACCCCGACGACATTATAGCCGATCTCGCACAGGCAATGAACGAGAAATAACCGCTGCGGATACAAAATATTTCCCGGAATTATTGCCGATTACGGATTATTTTTCGTAACTTTGTGGCCGATTTAGCCGCAACGGGCCCGATTAAGCAGCGACCACGACATCAGAGTCAGCGTCCTCGCCCGCCGGAATAACCTGTAAACCAATTAACAACAGATGTACGCTATCGTAGAAATCCAGGGACAGCAGTTCAAGGCAGAGCCTGAGAAGTTCCTGTATGTTCATTATCTCGGCGAAGCAGTAAAAGAAGGAGACAAGGTTGAATTCGACCGCGTGCTCCTAGCTCAGTCCGATGACTCAGTTAAAGTTGGCGCTCCCACAGTGGACGGCGCAAAGGTTGTATGCGAGGTCCTCACCCCGCTCGTAAAAGGTGAAAAGGTCATCGTTTTCAAGAAGAAACGCCGCAAAGGCTATCGCCGCAAAAACGGTCACCGTCAGTACTTCACCAAAGTGTTAATTAAAGAAGTTGTAGCTTAACCCCCTAAAATCTCAAAAGAAATGGCACATAAAAAAGGTGTTGGTAGTTCTAAGAACGGCCGTGAGTCAGAAAGCAAACGACTCGGAGTAAAGATTTTCGGTGGTCAGCATTGCAAAGCCGGCAACATCATCAAGCGTCAGCGCGGTACAGTTCATCACCCCGGTCTCAACGTAGGCATGGGAAAGGACCACACACTGTTCGCACTGATCGACGGTGTGGTTGTCTTCACTGAAGGCAAAGAAGGCCGCAAGTTCATCAACGTCCAGCCCGCTGAAGCATAACAGCCCCCGATTTCGGACTGATTAAACACTGAAAAGAACGACCGGACCGCAGATTTTTCGGAATCTGCGGTCCGGATTTTTCATATCCGGACTTTTCGGCGCCGGTATTGCGTGAGTTTTCAGGAATTTTTATAACTTTGCTATCCTACATACTCCGTTCAACTATAATACATGGAAAAGAAAAGCATCCGCGACCTCAACCGCGTCGACATAGAACACTTTCGCCGTCAGCCCAAAATGGCACTGACAGTAGTCCTCGACAACGTCCGCAGCCTCAACAACATCGGCTCGATCTTCCGCACGTGCGACGCCTTTGCCGTCGAGACACTGGCTCTGTGCGGCATCAGCGCCTGTCCTCCCTCCCCTGAAATCCACAAGACAGCACTCGGAGCGGAAGATTCTGTCACGTGGCGTTATTTCGGGACCACCGAAGAATGTATCGAGTACCTGCAACGCGAGGGCTACACCCTCTGCTGCCTCGAACAAGTAAAGGGAAGCATCGAGCTTCAGGAATTCACGCCGCAGAAAGGGCGCAAATATGCGCTCATCCTCGGCCATGAGGTCGAAGGCGTCGACCAGGCAATCGTGAACCAGTGCGACGTCTGCCTCGAAATACCGCAGCGCGGCACCAAACACTCGCTCAATGTCTCCGTGTCAGGCGGAATCGCCATCTGGCACTTTTTCTCGCGGCTTATGACCGACTGAAACGGCAACGGCCAACAGTTCCGTCTCATACGCCACTATTATTCAGCATAAAACCTTACATTTCACAACCTGACATCCTCTTCAATCCCCTCACATGAAAACAATCCGCCCTCTTATCCTCGCCTCTCTCCTCACCGCCACGACAGGAGCGAACGCACAATTGCAGATAAACGAACTGATGCAATCAAACATCGACTGCATCATGGACGACATAAATGAGTTTCCCGACTCCTGGGTCGAGCTTTACAACGCCGGAACCACAGCCGTAAATCTCGGCGAATACAGCATCAGCGACAAGAACAAGCCCGAAAAGGCTTATCAGCTCCCCCAAAAGACAATTATTCCGGGCGGATATGCGATCATCTACTGCGACAAAACCGGTAGCGGACTTCACACGGACTTCCGCCTCGATTCCGGAAAAGGCGCAGCCGTCTACCTTTTCAAAAACGGCACACTTGCTGACAAAGTCGAAGGACTGAAGAAGCAACCCGCTCCGGACATAGCTTACGGACGCACCGATGAATCGTCAGACATCTGGGGCTATCAGGCGACTCCCACACCAGGCGGAGCCAACTGCAAAAGACTATGCAAGGACGTGCTCGGCGAACCGGTTTTCTCAACTCCGGGCCGAATATCATCCGCGGCATTCAGCCTCTATATAACCCTCCCGGACGACGCACCCGAAGGGACAATCATACGCTATACCACCGACGGGAGCGAGCCGACACAGTCGAGCCGCGCATTCGGCTACGGAATCAGCATCAGTGCCACAACCACCGTGAGGGCAAAGCTATTTCATCCGGACTACCTGTCGCCACGCTCCACCACCCACAGCTATATATTCTTCCCACGCGAAATGACCATCCCGATTGTATCGATGGTCACCGACCACAAATATTTTTACGACTCAAAACTCGGCATCTACGTAACCGGCAATGATCAGAACAACCCGAACTACAAGCACGACTGGCGGCGTCCGGTCAATTTCGAACTGTTCATGGCAAGCGGTGAGCCAAGCATACTGAACCAGCTCTGCGAGACACGCGTCAAAGGAGGAGCCTCACGTGACGCCGGATTGAAATCGCTCGTCGTCTATGCTAACAAACGCTTCGGAGAGAAACGCCTCAACTACGAATTTTTCCCCGACGAAGCACCGGAGCTCACCGACTGGAAATCCATCGAGCTCCGCAACTCCGGAAACGACTTCGACTATACATATTTCCGCGACGCACTCATCCAGCGGGTCATGGGAAAACACTGCGATCTCGACTGGCAGCCATGGCTCCCGACCGCCTTTTTCATAAACGGCGAATACAAGGGAATGCTCAACATCCGCTCACGCTCCAACGAGGATCACATCTATACATTCTACAACGGCGAAGAGGACATCGACATGTTTGAAAACTGGTATGAACTGAAAAGCGGGACCAAAGACAACTTCGAGGCATTCACCGAATTTTATAATCAGGACGGCTATTCGTTCGATGAGTTCAACACACTGATGGACTGCGGCGAGTTCGCCAACCTGATGATCATGAATCTTTTCTATGACAACAAGGATTTTCCAGGCAACAACATAGTCTGCTGGCGCCCCAGCGCCGACGGAGGCCGCTGGCGATGGATAGCCAAAGACACAGACTTCGGCCTCGGCCTCTATGATGCCCCATACAACTACAAATCATTGAACTGGCTCTATGACAACTCGTTCGACAGCAACCGCAACTGGGCTAACAAGCCGGAACACACACGGCTTTTCCGTGCACTGATGGAGACACCTGAATTCCGCGACATGTTCATCGACCGCTGCGCAGTCTATATGGGCGACTTCATGAATGCACGCGGTACAGTCAGGGAAATAGACAAAATGTACAGTTTAATCAGGAAGGAATACCCCTACCACCGCAAACTGTTCAACCAATGGTGGCCGAACCATTCCGAGGAAGTGCAGAAGATGCGCGACTGGGTGGCAGCCCGCACACCCTTCTTCTACACACACCTTAGCGAGTTTTACCACCTCGGCACTCCCGTAAAACTCACCGTCGATGCAGGACGTACGGATGACATCTCGCTCTCCATCAACGGCATTCCGCTCAACTACCGCGATTTCGACGGAAGCTTCTTTACCGGACGTGCCCTGCGCGTGGAAGCCGACCACAATGAGGAAGGCATGACCGTAGGCAGCTGGAAAGTGACCGTCACGAGCGGAAGCAACAAGGCCACGGCCGAATACAAGGGTGCCGTACTGACACTCACAATGCCTGCGGCTGACAAAGTGGAGATCGAAAGTCTCCCGACTGAAAGCTCCATAGCAGAGATCGCAGCAGATGCCGGAAACAAAGCCATCGACTTCAACCGCCCGTTCAAACTATATGACCTTCAGGGGCGTTTGTTAGGAGAACCGGCGTCCGTGAAAGCCACGGAAGGGATAGATCCGGGCCTGTATATAGTCCGGCAAGGGGCAAATGCCATCAAAATCCGCCTCGGTATCCACTGAATTTCCGTCTGCGACAGCAGGCAAACAGATGAAATCGCAGCAATAATTTTGCAGAAAAAAGATTTTTTTGTAACTTTACATTAGCAAAATACTTGAAACAACTTACACGATTATGAATAAAGATTTTAGAAATTTCGCAGTGCACCATCTCGGAATGAACGGGCTCGCACTCGATCAATATGCCGCCTCGGCAGCCTCTCAAATCACCTCCTCCTATATCTCTCCCACCATCATCGAGGAGCGTCAGCTCAACGTGGCGCAGATGGATGTCTTTTCCCGCCTGATGATGGACCGCATCATCTTCCTCAGCACCGACGTCAACGACTACACAGCCACCGTCGTACAGGGCCAGCTCCTCTATCTCGACTCAGTCGATCCCGGTAAGGACATCTCCATCTATCTCAACTCTCCCGGCGGATCAGTCATCGCAGGTCTCGGTCTCTACGACACCATGCAGCACATCAAGAGCGATGTCTCTACCATCTGCATAGGCATGGCGGCCTCTATGGCAGCAGTGCTTCTCGTGGCCGGCGCCCACGGAAAACGCATGGCTCTCCCCCACTCCCGCGTCATGATCCACCAGCCCCTCGGAGGCGTCCAGGGCCAGGCCTCAGACATCGAGATCACAGCCCGTGAAATCCTTAAATACAAGGCCGAGCTTTATAAGATCATCGCCGACCACTCAGGAATGTCGCTCGAACGCATCGAAGCCGATGCCGACCGCGACTATTGGATGACCGCCGACGAAGCCAAGGAATATGGCATGATCGACCGTGTCCTCCTCCCCGACCATAAATAAAATATCCCCGCACAGACACAGAATGGCAAAAAAAACCAACAACACTGACAACGGAGTTAAATGCTCTTTTTGTGGCAAGGGGCCATCCTATACCGACATTCTCGTGCCGAGTCCTTTGGGCGACACCTATATATGCAGTGAGTGTGTCGATCAGATCGAAGGCCTCCTGAAAGACTATTTCCAGGAAAATCCGTCATTGCGTCCTGAAAAAGCCAAAGGCCGGAAGCCCAAAGCCGATATCAAGCCGGAAACCAAGCCTCTGCCGACTCCGGCTGAGATCAGAGCATTTCTGGACCAGTATGTAATCGGTCAGGACGATGCGAAAAAATATCTTTCGGTAGCCGTCTACAACCATTACAAACGTCTGGCTCAGGACAAAGACGATGTCGACATTGAAAAAAGCAACATCATCATGGTCGGTCCTACGGGAACAGGAAAGACACTGCTGGCCAAAACGATCGCACGGCAGCTCGACGTGCCCTTCGCGATAGTCGACGCCACAGTGCTCACCGAGGCCGGTTATGTCGGCGAGGACATTGAAAGTCTGCTCGTCAGACTGCTTCAGGCCGCTGACTACGACGTTGCCAAAGCCGAACGCGGCATTGTTTTCATCGACGAGATCGACAAGATTGCCCGCAAAGGCGACAACCCCTCCATCACCCGCGACGTTTCAGGCGAGGGTGTGCAGCAGGGACTGCTCAAACTGCTCGAAGGATCGGTTGTCAACGTCCCGCCGAACGGAGGCCGAAAGCACCCGGAACAGAAAATGATCGCCGTCGACACCAAAAACATCCTCTTCATCTGCGGAGGTGCGTTTGACGGTATCGAGCGCAAGATAGCCCACCGTCTGAATACCCACGTTGTAGGATTCACCGGAGGCACCATGCGCTCGAAAGTCGACTCCGACAACTATCTGCAATACATAGCCCCGCAGGATCTGAAATCGTTCGGTCTGATTCCGGAGATCATCGGACGTCTGCCGGTGCTCGTCCATCTCGATCCGCTTGACCGCGAAGCCCTCCTCAGAGTTCTGACAGAGCCCAAAAACGCCATCACACGACAGTATGAAAAACTGTTTGCGATGGACGGCGTCAAGCTGGTCTTCGCACCTGAAACCCTTGAATTCATCGTCGACAAGGCGATCGAATACAAACTCGGAGCACGCGGGCTGCGCACAATAGTTGAAACAATCATGATCGACCCGATGTATGAAACCCCGTCGACCGATGTCAAGGAACTCGTCATCGACCGGGCATTCGCCGAAGAAAAAATCAAAAAAGCCTATATCGGCTGATCCAATCATAATTTTTATTTATACCTCTCCACTGCTTTCCGCTTCTCTCCCGGAAAGTCCTCCCCTCGGTTCTCTCACATTTCTGTCTCACTCCTCCAATCCAACCTGAACGGAATCCCATGAATCAACGACTTCACGAAGCACTGAAAGAGCATTTCGGATTTGACACATTCAAAGGCAATCAGGAAGCCATAATGACAAGTCTCCTCGAAGGCAACGACGTATTCGTCCTAATGCCTACGGGCGGAGGCAAGTCACTCTGCTATCAGCTCCCGGCCCTTCTGATGGAAGGAACCGCCATAGTGATCTCTCCGCTAATAGCTCTGATGAAAAATCAGGTCGACGCCATGCGTCATTTCAGCTCGGCTGACACGGTGGCCCACTTTCTCAACTCATCGTTGAACAAGGCTGCGATCGATCTGGTCAAATCAGACATTACGGCCGGCCGCACCAAACTGCTCTATGTCGCTCCTGAATCGCTGACCAAGGAAGAGAACATTGAATTCCTCAAGACTGTGCCGATCTCATTCTACGCAGTCGACGAGGCACACTGCATCTCCGAATGGGGTCATGACTTCCGGCCTGAGTACCGCCGCATCCGCCCGATCATCAACGAGATCAACGTCCGTCCGATGATCGCGCTGACAGCGACCGCGACTCCCAAAGTCCAGCATGACATCCAGAAGAATCTCGGCATGCAGAATGCCATGGTGTTCAAGTCGTCGTTCAACCGTCCGAATCTCTATTACGAGGTAAGGCCGAAAACATCCAGCATTGACAAGGATATAATCAAATACATCAAGAACAATCCCGGAAAATCAGGCATCATCTATTGCCTGAGCCGCAAAAAGGTGGAGGAACTCGCCGAAATGCTCGTCGTCAACGACATCAAGGCGCTCCCCTACCATGCCGGAATGGACGGTGCCACACGCAGCGCCAATCAGGATGCGTTTCTGATGGAAAAAGTGGATGTCATCGTCGCCACGATAGCGTTCGGAATGGGTATTGACAAACCGGATGTGAGATTCGTTATTCACTATGACATGCCCAAGTCGCTTGAAGGCTACTATCAGGAGACCGGTCGTGCCGGCCGAGACGGCGGTGAAGGACAGTGTATCACGTTCTATGCCGCCAAAGACCTGCAAAAAATGGAAAAATTCATGCAGGGCAAACCTTTGGCCGAACAGGAAATCGGCCGTCAGCTTCTGTTGGAAACCCAAAGCTACGCTGAGGCAAGCAGTTGCCGCCGCCGCTCCCTGCTATTCTATTTCGGCGAGGAGTACACAAGCGACAACTGCCAGAACTGCGACAATTGCATTAATCCAAAGAAAAAAGTGGAAGCTAAAGACGATTTATGTGCAGTGCTTGAAACCGTTATAGCACTGAAAGAAAAATTCAAGGCCGATCATGTCACCGATGTACTCCTCGGCCGCAGCACAGCAGATGTCACATCTTATCAGCACGATCAGCTCGACGTATTCGGATGCGAGCAGGGTGCTGATGAAAAACTTATAAGCGCCGTGATCCGGCAGGCCATCCTTGCCGGGTATCTGGACCGCGACATCGAGAACTACGGACTTCTCCGCATCACAGCCAAGGGCAAGAAGTTCCTCTCGAAACCCGAATCGTTCAAAGTGATCGAAGACTCCGATTTCAGCGAGGACGCCGAACCGGAAATGATCAAGAGCGGAGCATCCTTCGCTGCCGACGACGAACTTTACAGCATCCTGAAAGACCTTCGCAAAAAAATTGCCAAGCATCTGGGTCTCCCCCCCTATGTCATCTTCCAGGACCCGTCGCTCGAAGCCATGGCCACAACCTACCCGATCTCGCTTGAAGAGCTTCAGAACATCCCCGGTGTCGGGGCCGGCAAGGCCAAACGCTATGGCGCCGACTTTGTCAAAGTGATCAAGCGCCATGTCGAGGACAACGAAATCGAGCGCCCCGAAGACCTGCGTGTCCGCAGTGTGCCGAGCCGTAACTCCACCAAACTCTTCATCATCCAGTCGATCGACCGCAAGATACCGCTGCCCGAAATAGCCAAGGCAAAGGGCCTCGAATTCAGCGAACTGCTCGACCGCATCGAGGTGATCGTCTATTCAGGCACAAAGATCAACATTTCGTATTACATCAACGACATTATGGACGAAGATTCGCAGGAAGAACTTTTCGATTTCTTCAAGGAATGCCAGACCGACGATCTCAACGAGGCTTACAAGGAATTCGGGGAGGACTACACGGAGGACGAAATCCGCCTGATGCGCATCAAGTTCCTCTCGGAAATGGGCAACTGATTCTAACTCTGAAATCATAACTGCGAAAATGGACAAGGTCATCGACTATCACGACGTAGAACTGCACCGTCAGGATCTGATCGCACTCCGCCACGTCAATCTGACTGTTGGCGAAGGTGAGTTCGTCTATCTCATCGGCAAAGTCGGCAGCGGCAAATCGAGTCTGCTGAAATCGCTCTACGCCGACATCCCCATAGCATGCGGCGAGGCGCGCGTCCTCGACTATGACCTTAACACCATCCGCCGCCGCGACATTCCCTTCCTGCGCCGCCAGATTGGCATCGTTTTTCAGGATTTCCAGCTGCTGACCGACCGCAGCGCCTACGCCAATCTCCGGTTCGTGCTCGAAGCCACCGGCTGGAAGGAAAAAGCCGAAATCGAAACCCGCATCGAAGAAGTACTCAAAGGGGTCGGAATGCTCAACAAAAGCTATAAGAATCCTCACGAACTGTCAGGCGGCGAGCAGCAGCGCATCGTCATTGCCCGCGCTCTGCTCAACAGCCCGCGTCTTCTCCTCGCCGACGAACCTACCGGGAATCTCGATCCGGCCACGGGAGAGGCCATAGTAAAACGGCTTCATGACATAGCCCGGCAAGGGACAGCGGTCATCATGGCCACTCACAACCTGAGCTTAGTCGACCAGTTTCCTGGGCGCGTCATCCGCTGCGAGGACCACACTCTGAAAAGCTGATACATCTCCGGGATCACTCAGCCAACTCTCGGCAGGATAAAAATGTTATAGCAGTGTCAACATTCATGTTACACTGTTATATTTTTTGTCTCTATGAATTCATCAAAGCCACGTATAGTAGTGCTCGGCGGAGGGTTTGCCGGCTTGAATTTTGTAAAGCATATCGACAAGGAAAAATTTGACGTCATCCTTGTCGACCGCCATAACTATCACTCTTTTCCGCCGCTTTTCTATCAGGTGGCATCTTCGGAAATTGACCCGTCGAGCATCTGTTTCCCTTTCCGCCGCGAACTTGGCAAAAGGAAGGGGCGCAGAGTCTCGTTTCACATGGGAAGCGCGAGGAGTGTGGATGTCGGACGCCGCTGCGTTACTACGGACTGCGAGACCATCCCCTACGACAAACTTGTCATAGCATTCGGCGCCACCAACAACTTCTTCGGCAACGACAGCCTGAAAGATGAAGTCTATACCCTCAAGTCAAACGACCAGGCCATACGCATACGCAACGAGATACTTTACCGGTGCGAACGCGCCTCGATCGAACCTGACCGAGAGAAACGGCGCCGCATGCTCACATTCGTTGTCATCGGCGGCGGCCCTGCCGGAGTGGAAATGGCGGGAGCAATAGGCGAACTCAAGCGCTACATAATCCGCCGCGACTATCCCGACATCAGCCCTGACGATCTGACTATAAGCCTCTACGAAGGCCGCGACAAACTTCTTGCGACCATGAGCGAAAAATCCTCGGAGACAGCGCTCCGCGATCTTCAGTCGCTGATGGTCGACATCCATCTCGGACGTCAGATGAAGAGCTATGCCGACAATATCCTGACTTTCGACGACGGGTCGACCGTCTACTCCGAAATGGTAATCTGGACAGCGGGAGTGACCGGTCGGCCGCTCGAATTCAAGGGCACGGACTACACCCCGGCTCACGGAGGGCGCTATCCGACCGACCGCTGCTGCCGGGTCGAAGGTCTTGAGGATATTTTCGCCATCGGCGACGTCAATCTGATGACCTACGGAGAATATACCCGCGGGCTGCCCCAGCTCGCACAGGTCGCCATACAGCAGGGGCGCTTTCTCGCCGAAAACCTGAACCGTGACAGATGGGACAAGGAATTCACCTACAACGACAAGGGTTCGATGGCAACCATCGGACGCAACCGGGCGGTTGTCGATATGGGGCGCTTCCATCTTGACGGCTTTGTCGCATGGCTGGCCTGGATGTTCATCCATCTGATCTCACTTCTGGGAATGCGCAACAAAATCAGCGTACTCGTCAGCTGGTTCTGGGCCTATTTCAGCTACAACACCGCACTGCGTCTGCTCCTTGCAGGCTCAAAATACCCTAAACGTGGCCGTATGTGGGACAAAGGTTAGGAAATCTCGCATTTTTATTGTAATTTTGTAAATTCAGAGTGGAGTTAGTGTTTCTGAAAAGAAAAACCGTAGTCCACTGTGTGTTCTGTCAAAAATTATCAATTCAAAACCGACAAAACTTTTGCAATAAAAATGTCGATAGATAGTATCATTGCTTCAGCCGTCAGCAACGCGGTAAAAAATCTTTATGGAGTAGAGACTCCCGCCGAAAATATCGTACCTCAGGCCACTCGCAAAGAGTTTGAAGGCAACGTCACCATTGTGGTATTTCCCTGGGTAAAAGCCGCCCGCAAATCCCCCGAAGCAGTCGGGCAGGAGATCGGAGAATGGCTTCAGGCCAATGAACCTGCGGTCGAGAAATTCAATGTTGTCAAAGGCTTTCTCAATATAACGGTAGCACCCCGTTTCTGGAATTCGGTGCTGGGCAACATCGCCGGGACTCCGGATTTCGGACTGACCGCCGCCACCGAAAACTCGCCTCTCGTAATGGTCGAATACTCGTCGCCCAACACCAACAAGCCTCTCCATCTCGGCCATGTCCGCAACAACCTGCTCGGATTCAGTCTCGCCGAAATACTCAAGGCTTGTGGCAACCGGGTGATCAAGACCAACATCGTCAACGACCGCGGCATTCACATCTGCAAGTCAATGCTTGCCTGGCAGGAATGGGGAGACAAAGCCACTCCGGAATCGACAGGCAAGAAGGGCGACCACCTGATCGGCGATTTCTACGTGCTCTTCGACAAGCATTACAAGGCAGAGCTTAAGGAACTTGAAGAGCAGGGCATGAGCAAGGAAGAAGCCGAAGCCGCCTCACCGCTTATGAAAAAGGCCCGTGAAATGCTTGTGAAATGGGAAAACAAAGATCCCGAAATCCGCGCTATCTGGGAGATGATGAACTCCTGGGTCTATGCAGGTTTTGACGAGACATACAAACGCATGGGTGTCGACTTCGATAAGATCTACTATGAGAGCGAGACCTATCTTGAAGGCAAGGAAAAGGTGCTCGAAGGTCTTGCCGCCGGAAAAATGTATCGCAAGGAAGACGGCTCCGTATGGGCCGACCTTACCGGCGAAGGCCTCGACCACAAACTTCTCCTGCGCAGCGACGGCACCTCGGTCTACATGACACAGGACATCGGCACCGCCAAACTCCGCTACCGCGACTTCCCGATCGACAAGATGATCTATGTCGTGGGCAACGAGCAGAACTATCACTTCCAGGTACTCTCGATCCTCCTCGACCGTCTCGGATTCAAATGGGGCAAAGATCTTGTCCACTTCTCCTACGGCATGGTCGAACTTCCGGAAGGAAAGATGAAGTCACGCGAAGGCACGGTCGTGGATGCCGACGACCTCATGGACGACATGGTGTCGACGGCCCGCACCGTCTCCGCCGAACTCGGCAAACTCGACGGACTGAGCGCCGAAGAGATCGACGAGATTTCAGAGACCGTAGGACTTGGCGCGCTCAAATACTTCCTTCTCAAAGTCGATCCGCGCAAGAACATGACTTTCAACCCCAAGGAATCTATCGACTTCAACGGCAACACCGGTCCCTTTATCCAGTATACCTACGCCCGCATCTGCTCGGTGCTCCGCAAGGCTGCCGAAAAAGGCATGGAGACCGGCAATTACTCAGAAGTCACTCCCGGTGAAAAAGAAATCGCGCTCATTCAGGCCCTCGCCGACTTCCCCGCAACCGTACAGGCCGCAGGTCAGACTTACAGCCCCGCGCTGATCGCCAACTACGTCTATGATCTGGTCAAAAGCTACAACCAATTCTACCACGACTGTTCGATACTCAATGAAAACGATCCGGCTGTCCGCTCACTGCGCCTCGAACTCAGCCGCCAGACGGCGCGTGTGGTAAAGACCGGCATGAAGTTGCTCGGCATCAATGTGCCTGAACGTATGTAAGACTAATTTGTTTTAACTGTACTGACTCTATATTAAAAAACGAATCACAAACTGCTAACGAATATGAACTACAATCAGCAAACACCCCCTCCCTACTATGGCGGAGGCAATGACTACAATAGCTATCACAACACTCAGTCGCAGGCTGTTCAGACAGCGTCGTCAGTGATGAAACGTGTCTATTCCAAAATGACCCTCGGTCTGCTTGTCACTGCGTTTATTTCTCTGTTCTGCGCATCATCGCACGGATACATGAGCTTCATGCTCTCCCACAGCTTCTTCTACTGGGGTCTGATGCTCGCCGAAATCGGTATCGTCATCTACGTTTCGGCACGTCTTACACGCATGCAGTCGTCGACAGCCACCATGCTTTTCTATATTTTCGCTGCGATCAACGGCATGGCGCTTGCACCGATCTTCCTCATCTACACGATGACTTCCATTGCCAAGACTTTCTTCATCTGCGCAGGAACATTCGGGGCTATGAGTGTCTACGGCTATTTCACCACCAAAGATCTTACCAAGTGGGGCAACTTCCTTCTGTATGCCCTTTTCGGCCTGATCATTGCCTCGCTTGTCAACCTATTCACCAAGAGCACCCAGCTTGACTGGATCATCTCCATCGCAGGTGTGCTGATCTTCATCGGCCTCACCGCATGGGATACTCAGAAGATCAAACAGATGGCTCTCACTACTCCTCCCGCCTATATCGGCCATCTCGCCACCATCGGCGCACTGAGCCTCTATCTCGACTTCATCAATCTCTTCCTCTATCTCCTCCGCTTTTTCGGAAGTCAGCGTGACTGATAGAAAACCTGTTACTTTAAATCAATTACACATTAATATATAATAATGGCAAAAGTCGTAATCATCGGAGCGGGCGGTGTCGGAACCGTTGTCGCTCACAAGTGTGCCCAGCACCCCGAAGTTTTCACCGAAATAGTCATCGCTTCACGTACCCGCAGCAAGTGTGACGCCATTGTAGAGGCCATCGGAAAGCCCAATATCAGTTCGGACGTTGTCGATGCCGACAGTGTGCCCCAGCTTGTCGAGCTTTTCAACCGCCACAAACCCGAACTCGTCATCAACGTGGCCCTTCCCTATCAGGACCTCACCATCATGGACGCCTGTCTCATCTGCGGAGTCAACTACCTCGATACCGCAAACTATGAGCCTAAAGATGTGGCTCACTTCGAATACTCATGGCAGTGGGCCTACAAGCAGCGCTTCGAGGAAGCCGGCCTCACAGCCATCCTCGGTTGCGGCTTCGATCCGGGTGTGTCCGGTGTTTTCACCGCCTATGCGGCCAAACACTACTTCTCCGACATGCAGTATCTCGACATCGTCGACTGCAACGGCGGAGATCACGGCAAAGCATTTGCCACCAATTTCAACCCGGAGATCAACATTCGTGAGATCACTCAGAACGGTCGCTATTATCAGGACGGCAAATGGGTGACAACAGGACCGCTCGAAATCCACAAGACCCTCACCTATCCCAATATCGGCGAACGCGAAAGCTATCTTCTCTATCACGAAGAGCTTGAATCACTCGTCAAGAACTATCCCTCGATCAAACGCGCCCGTTTCTGGATGACTTTCGGTCAGGAATATCTCACACACCTGCGTGTGATTCAGAACATCGGCATGGCCCGCATCGACGAGGTCGACTACAACGGCCAGAAGATCGTACCTCTCCAGTTCCTCAAAGCTGTTCTCCCCAACCCGCAGGATCTCGGCGAGAACTACCACGGCGAGACTTCTATCGGCTGCCGCATCGAAGGTCTCGACAAGGAAGGCAAGCACCTCACCTATTATATATGGAACAACTGCTCGCATGAAGAGGCCTACAAGGAAACCGGGATGCAGGCCGTCAGCTATACCACCGGCGTACCCGCTATGGTTGGCGCCATGATGTTCCTGACTGGAAAATGGGTTAAACCCGGCGTGAACAATGTCGAGGAATTCGATCCCGATCCTTTCCTCGCAGAACTCGCCAAAGACGGTCTTCCCTGGAACGAGGAGTTCAACCTCAACCTTGAAGTGAACGAATAAACGATGACTCCAAGAGTCTGAATTAAATTTCCCATCCTCGGACAGACTGGCTGCGATCTGTCAACATAATGCCGGTCCGTCCGAGGTTTTTATTTCACCTTAAATTACCATGCTGAAACAGATTCTGACCCTCGGTGCGCTCTCCGCCATACCATTCCTCACAATCTCAGCTGCCACGGACCACAGATTGGGTCCGGACACACTGCTGCTGACCTCCGATCCGACCGCAACATCATCGCCATACACCTTCAACGATCCCGCAAAAGCATTCGAGGCCATCAACAAGAGCGGTATCACAAACATTGCGCTACTGGTCGAACCGGGCGTCTACTGGCTCGACGATCCGGATGATCCTGCCGTCCGACGCAATCCACAAGATTCAGGAGCAATCCCCTATGCGGTCGAGGTGAACTGCGACACACTGTCGGTGATCGGACTTTCCGACAGTCCGGAGGAGATTGTCTTCGCCGTCAACCGCGGTCAGACGCAGGGTGCGCTCGGCAACTTTACGATGTTCCGCTTCAAGGGCCGGAGCCTCAGGACTGAAAATATCACTTTCGGCAACTACTGCAACGTCGATCTCGTCTACCCGCGCGATCCGAAACTGAACCGCACAAAACGCCGCGAGGCCATCGTACAGGCCCAGTTGGGAATCTGCGAGAACACTGACCGCCTTTTCGTACGCAACTGCCGTTTCATAAGCCGTCTGAATCTCTGCCCCTTTGTCGGAGCAAGGCGTTCACTCTACAAAGACTGCTATTTCGAGTGCACAGACGACGCTCTGAGCGGTTCAGCCGTCTATCTCGACTGCCATTTCACATTTTTCAGCGGCAAGCCTTTCTACTCGACGGCCTCCACAGGCGCTGTATTTCTCAACTGCGACATCCACACCAAAGTCAACGGCACCCAGTATCTCACCAAAGTGCCGGGAATGGTGACCATGATCGACACCCGCTGGACAGCAGAAAATCCCGTGACCCTCCGGTGGACCCGCGACGCATCTTCGCAGCGATGTTACCAGAGCAATGTCACTCTTAACGGCTCACCGGTGACCATCGACTCCGACCGCCCCGCTTTGAGCACTGATATCAGCAATTCACCCCTTCTGCGGGCCTACAAACTCACAACCGCAAACCGAACTCTTTACAATACGCCCAACCTGCTTGGTGGCACAGACGGTTGGGATCCGCTCGGAGTTTTACCTGAGCTGAAAGAACTTGAATCCGAACTGACGGCACAGCTGACAGGCCTCCCCGTAGTATTGAAGCTAAACACTTCGGCTAAAAATCTATCGGCACAGAATGACAGTCTGCACCTCAACCCCACCCTCCGTCTGTGGGGCGACTATCCCGCCGATGCAGAGGCAAGTACCCTGAGATGGAACGCACCGACAACCCTCCGCCTTGTCAAATCCAACGGCCGGACTCTTGCCGTCAGCGCCAACAGTTTTCCACGTGAAATGGACTGCGAAATCTCGGCAGTCTCACCTGACGGACTGACCGGAGCCGTCACCGTGACCGTCGCTCCTTACCTTCTCCCGGCCCCGCAGTTTACATCCACTCCTGTCATATCAGCCGACAAAAACTCACTCCGGCTCGACTACAAACTCTCGGCTGACGGACAGGACGACAGTTACATCGTCTGGTACCGCTCGACACGCCCTGACCGGTCCGACAGCATCGCCGTGCGTCACGGTCGCGGACGGAGCGCACAGATCTACCCGTTGAGCGCCGCCGACAGAAACTATCACATCTCGGCAACTGTATGCCCGAAAAATACCGACACCTTTCAGGGCTCACCGATGCAGGCGGCAGTTTCAGACAACGTCATTGCCCGGATGCACCGCACGGCACCTAAAAAAGAAAAAGCCCTCATGACGTCATTTGCCGAAATCCCGATCCGCAAAGGCACTCCCGGTCTCAAAGGATTCTGGCATTTCGACACCTTCAAACCAGCCGACACATCAGCTCACGACTGGACTCCGGATGAAAACCTCAGCTGGTATTACGGGAACGGCGCCGATGCCGCCACGGGTATAGGACTCGTCCAGGCAACCAAAGGCGCCCGATTCTTCTACACTCCGGACCGCGACGGCTGCCGCAACATGCGCGTGAGCCTCATAGCCGAACCCTGCAAAGGTCCGGGCCAAGGCTTCGGAAGCGCCACCGGGCAGTATATGGATATCTGTATAAAATTCGATCCCGTCACGCTCAGCGGCTATGCGCTCCGCATCGAACGCACCCCTGACCACGACAAAGCTGTGACTTTTACACTCGTGAAATATGAAAACGGGCACGTCAGTCCGGTCAGCGAAAGTGTCGCGTCAAACTGCTACCGTAATCCTTGCACGATCATAGTCGAAATGCGCGGTGACAAACTCACAGCCCTTGCCCGCACAGAAGCGGCAACGGTTCCGACAAGCGATCCGGCCATAAAGCCCTATGTCACACTGTCGGCCGATGTCAGCCCGGTCGCAGGGACCTCCGTAGCCGTGCAGCACACAGGATCGGTCGGAGCCTCCGCCACACTTCTGCGAGATCTTGAAGTCAATTGGGAATAACCTCTTATTTTATTTTACAATCATGATTAACTTACGATCACTCGCCATTCTGATTTCCGCAACCATCCTGCTGATTTTTCCCGTTTATACCGGCGCGGAAACCATCGACAGACGGCAAATACTGAAACAATGCTCAGAGACCCTCGATCCGGTGATTTCCGAGGAATAATCAGGTCTTCTGTCCACTACTTGACCGAGGGCCGGGAAATGGTCCGTGAAGGGTGTCTGCGTAATGATCTATAATTTTTTTGCCAAACTGTTTTTGATTTAAAAAAAAGTTACTACTTTCGCAGCATAGAAGCTTAGAAGCCTGTTCAGGCTTGATTTTTTAATTGAAAAACTGAAATCCAAAAACATCATCCGCTATATGATATTCAATTTCCGCATAGTATCAGATGAAGTTGACAACTTCAAACGCGAAATTCAAATCGACGCCGACGCTACTTTTCTTGATCTCCGCAATGCCATCTGCGACTCTGTCGGCTATGACAAAGGCCAGTTCAGCTCGTTTTTCCTCTGTGATGACGGATGGGAACGCAATCAGGAAATAAGCCTTGAAGACATGGGTTCGGACTCATCGGAAGATGTCTACCTAATGGAAGACACTCCTCTGAGCGACTTTATCGAAGATGACGGCCAGCGGATGGTATGGGTGTTCGACTATATGACCGACCGCTCTTTCTTCATTGAAATGAAAAAGTCTATCCCCGGCAAGAGCCTCAAAGATCCATTGTGCACCATCTCTATGGGCGAGGCACCCTCACAATTCGTGGATCTCGACGATTTCGATGCCAAGATTGATGCAAAAGCAGCTCAGGCAGCCGCAACAACCGATCTTGACGATGATTTTTACGGTACTACCGAGTTCAACGAAGATGAATTCGACGCCGCAGGTTTCGACGAAATGACATTCGACGAATAAGCCGCCTCACAGTGTCAACAAAATTCTCTCTGACATTCTGAAATAAAGAAATTCATATTCACAAAAACGTCCGGAAGTTCATCACGTTGAACCGCCGGACGTTTTTTCTTTTTTGGGATTGCCGGAATGGTACGGCAACTGTTTTCTAAAAAGCCACCGTCACTTTCTGAGTCAGACGGCAACCGATACTCTCCTTGAAATCACACAGCCCGACAGCCGGAATACCGTCAGATGAAGCGGGGCCAAGATCAAAATACCGCACTCCGCTTTCGCCGCTATTTTCAGCATAGTGGCGGACGATGTTGTATGACAGGAAATTCATTGGCCGCAGTTCCCTGCCCTCAGCCAGATCCCCCCAATAGATAAGTTGGACAACCTCTTTGGAAGTACGATAGATGATGGCGGATGCTACACCACGGCCCTCCTTGCGCACTATAAAGAAGTCCATATCTATCACTTTTGATGTTGCCATAATGTCGTCGAGGCTCATATGGACGGGATAGCCGTGGCTTTCGTGATTGATGCGGACTATCTCATAAATCTCCGCTATCAGCTCAGGCGTCGGGTCGGCACAATACTCGAATTCAAGTCCGCAGCGCTGAGATGTCGAGAGATTTCGCCGTGCGTTAGGCCAAAGGCGCTCGCTGAAAGAATCGAAATCAGCAAGACAATAGTGATAATTGAAATCAGTATACAACTGACGTCCCCCGGCAGCAAGCGAGCAGAGAATCTGGCGGGTAAACATCGAACTGTTATCATCGTAACATGCAGGTGGGAAGGTGATCACGACCTCGCACCCGCAGTCATCTCCATACTTCTTCAACTCGGAGAGACATTCGAGATAATAAGACAGGCGTTGTACACCCCGCTCTTCAAATCCTCCGAAAGGCGCTGAGAACGGTGAGCGGAGCCGACCTCCGCGCTCGCCTAAAATGATGCCAAGTCGCGCTTTATTCTTCCCGTCGCAGAAAGCGAGAAAATGCAGATCATCACATTTGCCACGGTTGAGCAGATTGAATGCGACCGAACCGAACACATGGGCGGCCGGTCCGAACAGTCGGGAATATTCGTCGGATGTAATTCGTTTCAACGGCATGGCGGATTGAAAAATATCGGGATTAATTCATATGTGCAGTGAAACGGCCTGAGCCGTATCTTCACTTCAATTCTCCTTTCCCTTCACGGATTATCTCAGGCGAACGGCTGTCCGTGAGGTCTACGACAGTCGAAGGTCCCGGCACCCAGCCGAGATCACCGTTTCCGCTCTCGCTGTCATCGACAAGCAGTTCGGCCTGACTGTCAAAAGCCATGGCAAGTTCCTGCGCGTCAAACTCCGGCACCTCGTCATCGACTTTCAGCGAAGACGAGAGGATCGGATGGCCGAGGCGGGAAGCGATGGCCGTAGCGATAGGATTGTCAGGCACACGGATACCCACCTCCTTGCGGCCCTTGAAAACTTTAGGCAACGATGTGGCCGCGGGAAGTATAAAAGTGAACGGCCCCGGCAGATTGCGGCGCAGAATCCTGAAAGCCTCGTTGTCGATACGGGCATATTCACTGGCCATTGAAATGCCGTCGCAGACAACAGAAAGAGTCTGCTTCTGCGGATTGACACCCTTGATCCGGCAAAGGCGCTCGATCGCACCATTATTCAGTGCGTCACAGCCCATGGCATAGAGCGTGTCCGTAGGATAGATTATGATCCTTCCTGAACGCAGACATGCGGCCACTTCGTCGAGATAGCGGTCGTTGATGCTGCTGGGATACATCCGCAAAGTTTTCATCCGGAAGCAGGATTAGAGGGTGTTCAAATATTCTTAACTGATCAGACACCTGAGGCTTTGAGGCTCACACGTTCGGGCTGCAGATGCAGACGACGGGAAACAGCTTTGTAGGCATAGTAGACCACGACCGAGTAAAAAGATCCGACGGTGGCTCCGACAAGAATGTCGGTCGGATAATGCACACCGAGATACATGCGCGAATAGCAGACGGCCACCATCCAGGTGATCATCACCGCTCCGAGCCATCTGAGCCTCGTCACCAGAATGATGAACACTGTAAGTGCGGCTGTATTGGCAGCGTGGCATGAAGGGAAGCCGTAAGAACCGCCGCGATAACCGTTGACAAGATGGATGAACACACTGTCGGGATTGTCGGGGTGCGACGGGCGCAGGCGCTCGAAGAACGGACGGATAAACGTCGCGCAGGTCTGGTCGGCAAGAGTAATGATAAGGGCTATGCTCAGCAGGATCAGGATGGTCCGGCGCACACCGAAGCGGTAGCCGAGAAATCCGGCCAGCATGACGTAAAACGGAATCCAAAATGTCTTGGAGCTTATAAGCCACATAACTTTATCCAATATGAAAAAATGCAGTCCGTTGATCGCGAAGAGAACAGACTGGTCAAATTGTCTCAAAAAATCGAGACCAAATAAGGATTGTTCCATAACGACTCTATTTCCAAACAAAAAATGTCTGTTATTTAAGGTAAACTTCTATTTTCGGTATTGATTATATATGTACTATCTATTCGACAAAATTACTACAAAAACCGAAATATCAACCTATTTTTTCTCAACAAAACGATCGTCCCACCACTCGATTTAAATATTATTAAACATTATTTGCCCGTATTGGAAAAAATGGATAACTTTGTTCTTAATTATAGAATATCACCCGGAAGAAAATGACATATCACCTGCTTCGGTTTTTCTTCAAACTGATGTCGCGCCTGCCGTTCAGCGTACTCTACGTCATGTCCGGCGGGATATATGTGCTTCTATACCATGTGGCCCGCTACCGCCGGAAGATAGTGCGCAAAAATCTGACTGAATGCTTCCCTGAAAAAGATCTGAAGGAAATCCGTGACATAGAGAAGAAATCATACCGCTTTTTCTCCGACAACATCGTCGAGAGTTTCAAAATGTCGGCCATGACGCCGGAAGAAATGGGACGCCGGATGCGTTTCACCAATGTGGAGGAGGTCAACTCCGTGCTCCGGAGCGGACGGTCGGTGGCCCTCTACCTCGGCCATTACGGCAACTGGGAATGGATTTCCTCTATGCCTCTCCATCTTGAAAAAAGCGCCGTCGCCGCACAGATCTACCACAAACTGCGCAACAAGGCGATGGACAAGATCATGCTTGAACACCGCGGTGCCCACGGTGCCGTCAACGTCGACATGTACCGTACGGCGCGCTACATCACAGAACTCTCCGCCGACAAGCGCACGAGCATTATCGGCTTCATTGCCGACCAGTCACCCAAAAAGCGCGAGGTCCGCCACTTCCTACAATTTCTCCATCACAGGACACCCGTCCTCACCGGCACAGAAAAGATCACAAAACATTACGGATTTGATCCTTGGTTCGTCAGGATCAGAAAAGTCAGAAGAGGATATTACGAAGCGGAGTTCGTCCACATGCACGATGATCCGAAATCTGTTCCCGATTTTGAACTGACACGAATTTATTACGAAATGCTTGAGCAGGCCATACGGGAAAAGCCCGAACTGTATCTGTGGACCCACAATCGCTTCAAACATGCAGAGTTGTCCGAACCTAACAAAAATGCCCTCTAACACCAATCACATGGAAATAGACTTTGTAGTAACCTGGGTCAACATGGACGACCCCGAATGGAGAGCGGAGTTTGCGAAATACTCCAACAAGACAGTCACTGAAAAAAACAGTGTCACGGATGCCCGTTTCCGCGACTACGGTTTCCTGAGATATTGGTTCAGAGGCATCGAGAAATTTGCTCCCTGGGTGCGCAAGATCCACTTCATCACAAGCGGACAGAAACCAGAATGGCTCGACGAGAATAATCCGAAGATCAATCTTGTCAGTCACAAGGATTATATACCTCATGAATTTCTGCCGACCTACAACTCCGTGGTGATCGAGCGCTACATCCACAGGATTCCGGGACTTGCGGAACACTTTGTCTATTTCAACGACGACTTCTATATCATCAACCACATAAGCCCCGAACGCTTTTTCCGCAACGGTCTGCCGTGTGACATCGCCGCGTTCCAATACAATCCTTCCTGGTCGCAGTGGTACCGGCGTATAAAAAACAATATACGTCTGATCAACAAGCACTTCGACAAGCCGGAGGTGATGACTAAATTTCATGACAAATGGTTTGACAAAAGCTACGGCTCACGCGCCAGGTGGAACTATCTGCTGAAATATTACGACAAATTCATCACACTGCGCACCCCACACAATGCCCAGCCTTACCTGAAAAGCACATTCGAAGAAGTCTGGGAAGCCGAGGGAAAAGAACTGACCGCCACATCGGCCAACCGATTCCGCGATTCAAGCGACTACACCCCCGAACTCTTCCGCACATGGCAGATATGCAAAGGAGATTTCCAGCCGTACAACACATACAGTGACACCAAGATGTTTCCGCTGATGCTCAAATCCCGGCAGGCAATAAAAGCCATCTACAATCAGTCATACTCGCTTATCTGTCTCAACGACAACATCCACATACGCGACTACGACAGAGTCATGCAGGATGTCAGAGACGCTTTTGAAAGCATTCTGCCTGAAAAATCGAGCTTCGAACTCTGAAACCAGACAAATACACTTTTCTCTCACCCTCTGAATCCACTCCACCATGAACAAAGCAGCAGCCGAAATAATCGCCGGGCTGATTCCACGCAAAATGGCCCGCAACCGCTGGCGCGGCATCCTGCGCTACGGCGTCATCAAAGCCCTGAAACTAAAGAGACAGCTGAAACACGACCACACTCAACCGAAAATCCGGCTCGCCGTCTGCGCAATCGCCAAAAACGAAGGCCCTTACTTCAAGGAATGGCTTGACTGGCACATCGGTCAAGGGGTGGAAAAGTTTTATATCTACGACAACGAAAGTACCGACTGCACCCGTGAAGTGCTTGCTCCTTACATTGAATCGGGTATTGTCGAATATATCTATTATCCCGGCTACCGACGGCAGATAGCGGCATACGACGATTGCATCGACCGCCACCGTTTCGACACCCGCTGGCTGGCCTTCATCGACCTCGACGAATTCATAGTTCCCCTGCGCGACAGCTCGATTACCGGATTCCTTGCGCGTTTCGAGGACTCGCCTGTCGTAGAAATCAACTGGCTCATCTACGGCAGCGGAGGGGCCGAGAAGAAATCGTCGGCTCCGGTGATGGAACGCTTCAGACATCACTCACTCCCTTCGCATCAGCTGAACCGCCATGTGAAAAGCATCGTGAACCCACGCCGGGTGTTCACCATGACCGGCTGCCACGAAGCCGCCCGCATTGACGGTGTGGCCGCTGACTCGCACGGCAACCCGATCACGCACAACTTCCGTGAGCGCGAGCCGCAACAGGACATCATCCGCATAAACCACTATGCCGTGCGCTCCAAAGAAGAATTTATCGAAAAACAGAACCGCGGCCGTGCCAGCGGCTCCCAACGCACAATCTCACTGGACTATTTCAACCGCTATGACCTCAACGACATAGCCGAATAAGCCAAATTTGTAGATACTTTTTTATTGGCTCAGAGCGAAAAAGTGATTAAATTTGCACTGTAATTCATTTTACAACGCTCAAAAACTCTTACCACAAAATAATCTCATCAAACGCCATGACAGTAGTAGACCGTTTTCTGGAATACGTGAAGTTCGACACTCAGAGCGACGAACTGACCAACCTCACCCCCTCCACCCCCGGACAGATGATTTTCGCCCAGCATCTTGAAAAAGAACTCCGCTCGATGGGGCTCTCCGACATAACTCTTGATGACAACGGCTACCTGATGGCGACGCTGAAGGGCAATGTCGACAAAAAGGTGCCGACCGTGGGCTTCATCGCCCATCTCGACACATCGCCCGACATGAGCGGCAAGCATGTGGCCCCGCGCATCGTCGAGAACTACGACGGCGGCGACATCGTTCTGAATGCTGCCAACGGCATAGTCCTCGAACCGACCAAATTCCCCGAACTGCTCGACTACAAAGGACAGGATCTGATCGTCACCGACGGCAACACTCTGCTCGGAGCCGACGACAAGGCCGGTATCGCCGAAATCATCACCGCGGTAGACTATCTGATGCACCATCCGGAGATCAAGCACGGCGACATCCGCATCGCATTCAACCCCGACGAAGAGATCGGCCAGGGTGCCCACAAGTTCGACGTCGGTCTTTTCAATGCCGACTGGGCCTACACCATGGACGGCGGCGAGATCGGCGAACTTGAATTCGAAAACTTCAACGCAGCCGTGGCAAAAGTCACTTTCAAGGGCCGCAACGTACATCCCGGCTACGCCAAGCACAAGATGCTCAACTCCATCCGCGTGGCCAACCAGTTCATCATCATGCTTCCGCGTTGGGAGACTCCGGAACACACCGAAGGTTACGAAGGCTTCTATCATCTGATCTCCATTGAAGGATCGGTAGAGGAAACAGTCCTAACCTACATCATCCGCGATCACGACCGCGACCGCTTCGAACGCCGCAAGAAAGAGCTTGAACACCTCACCCGCAAAATCAACAACGAGTTCCCCGACTGCGCCTCGATCGAGATCAAAGACCAGTATTTCAACATGCGCGAAAAAATCGAACCCGTCATGCACATCATCGACACAGCCATCCAGGCCATGAAAAATGTCGATGTGACACCTAAAGTCCAGCCTATCCGCGGCGGCACAGACGGCGCCCAGCTTTCGTTCAAGGGACTCCCCTGCCCGAATATTTTCGCCGGAGGCCTCAACTTCCACGGCCGCTACGAGTTCGTGCCCATTCCCTCCATGGAGAAAGCCACTCAGGTTATTGTCGAGATAGCCCGTCTTGTGGCCGAATGACACCCGGCTGCTTGAAAACCCTCGTAATAGTCACCGGTCCTACCGCAAGCGGCAAGACCACTCTCGCCATAGAACTGGCGCAGGCACTCGGCACGGAAATCGTGTCGGCTGACTCGCGCCAGCTTTTTCATGACCTCCCGATCGGCACCGCGGCGCCGACGCCCGACGAACTGGCGCAGGTTCCGCATCACCTTGTCGGTACCCTTGAGCTGACCGACTACTATTCCGCCGCCCGTTTCGAAGAAGACGCGCTCGCCATCCTCGACGACATATGGCGCCGCAGCGACTATGCCGTCATGTGCGGCGGTTCGATGATGTATATCGACGCCGTGACCGACGGCATCGACCTTCTGCCGACAATCTCGCCAGAAATCCGCGCACAAGTCCTCGACCTATATAATAAAGGTGGGCTACCCGCTCTCCACGAAACCCTGCGGCGCCTCGATCCAGTCTATCTCTCCCAGGCCGATCCCGCCAACCACCGGCGCCTGATCCATGCGATCGAAATCTCACTCCAGGCCGGAGTGCCGTGTTCATCACTGCACACAGGTCGCAAGAAGAAGCGTCCCTTCCGGATCGTCAAACTTGCCGTCGGCTGGCCGCGCGCCGAACTCTTCGACCGCATAAACCGCCGAGTCGATGCCATGATTGCCGCCGGATTCGAGGAAGAGGCCCGCAGAGTCTATCCGCTGCGTCATCTCAACTCGCTCAACACCGTCGGCTACAAAGAGCTTTTCGCCATGTTCGACGGCACGATGGACCGCTCGACCGCCATAGCCCGCATAGCCAAAAACACCCGCGTCTATGCCAAGAAACAGCTCCTGTGGCTGTCCAAAGACCCCTCGGTACGTCTCCTCGACCCCTCCCGCCCTCTCCTTCCCCAAGCGTTAAGATTTATTAAAGGAAATGTAAGCGACAAACTGAGCGATAATTCCTAAATTTGCGCCGAATTTCCCCAATACAACCATCCAATGAAAGATCGCGAAAGCCTCAATCTATACTTTCAGGATACAATCCGTGAAAACTGGGACCTCCCCGCTCTGACAGATTTCGGCGGTGCCACCCTCACATACAAGGACGTCGCCCGCAAGATAGCCAAACTCCATCTCCTTTTTCAGGAAAGCGGCATCCGCCCCGGCGACAAAGTGGTACTCTGCGCAAAAAACAGTTCCATGTGGTGCGTGGCTTTCATCGGCGCCCTCACCTACGGCGCCGTAATAGTCCCGATCCTCGCTGATTTCAAATCCGACAACATCCAGCACCTCATCAACCACAGCGACGCAAAAATCGCGATCATCGACGAATCCATCTGGGAAGATCTCAATCCCGAAGGAATGCGCTCGCTTCTCGGAGCCCTCTCTGTACGTGATTTCTCGATGATCCACAGCAACGACGAGCGTCTGAGCCATGCCCGCGGACACCTCAACGAACTCTTCGGCCACCGCTACCCCGACCGTTTCACTCCGGAAGACGTCGTCTATCATGTCGATTCCAAAGACGAGCTCTGCCTGATCAGCTACACTTCCGGTTCGACAGGCTTCTCCAAAGGTGTCATGCTCCCCTACCGCAGCCTCTGGTCCAATGTACAGTTCTGCATCGAGAACATTCCAACCGGGCCCGGCGACGGAGTTGTGTGCATGCTCCCCTTGGCACACATGTACGGCCTGACCATCGACATGCTCCGTCCTTTCATCTGCGGAAACCATATCCACATCCTCACCCGCACACCATCGCCGCGCATCATCATGGAGGCTTTCGCCAAAGTGCGTCCGCGCTACATTGTCACCGTGCCGCTGATCATAGAGAAAATCATCCGCACCCGCGTCTTCCCGATGCTCGAAAAACCGCTGATGAAACTCATGCTCATGGTCCCTTATGTCGACGAGAAACTCCTCGGCAAGATCAAAGACCGCCTGACAGAATCTTTCGGCGGAAATGTTCAGGAAATCATCATAGGCGGTGCCGGTCTCAACCGCGATGTCGAGAAATTCCTGCGCCGCATCAACTTCCCCTACACCGTAGGCTACGGCATGACCGAGTGCGGCCCGCTCATCTCTTACTCCCCTTCAAGCGTCAACCGCATGGCTTCATGCGGAAGCATTGTTGACCGCGTTGAAGCCCGCATCGATTCCACTGACAGCGCAACCAAGCCCGGCATCCTTTATGTCAAGGGTGAGAATGTAATGCTCGGCTACTACAAGAATCCCGAAGCTACCGAAGCCTGCATGACCGCAGACGGATGGCTGTCGACCGGCGACATCTGCAACCTCGACCACGACGGATTCCTCTATATCCGCGGCCGCGACAAAAACATGATCCTCGGCCCTTCAGGCCAGAATATCTATCCTGAAGAGATCGAAGACAAACTCAACAACCTCTCATATGTTGCCGAATCACTTGTCATAGACGGCGGCGACGGCCGGCTCGTGGCCCTCATCTACCCCGACATCGAGAGTCTCACTTCACAGGGCCTCGACGACGCCGGCATCAACGGCATCATGGAGGAAAACATCAGGACACTCAACTCCGGTCTTCCTGCCTACTCGCAGATCCAGCGCTTCAAACTCATGAACGAGGAATTCGAAAAGACTCCCAAGCGCTCGATCAAACGCTATCTCTATCAGGCAAAATAAGGCCCGCATGGGTCATGAGAGCACCTTTTCCGCGCTATGCAATGGATTTCTGATCTGTTTTTCACCCACACCGCTCTTCAGGCAGTCATCATCATCTCAGTGATCATTGCCGTCGGACTGGCATTTGGCAAAATACGCATATTCGGCATCTCTTTGGGTGTCACTTTTGTGTTTTTCGCCGGTATTCTCGCAGGCCATATCGGACTCTCCATCGACCCTGTCATCCTCCACTACACCGAGAACCTGGGTCTCGTGCTTTTCGTCTATGAACTCGGCCTGAAAGTGGGGCCCGGCTTTTTCAGCTCTTTCCGGAAAGGCGGTCTTGAGCTGAACATGCTCGGTCTCGGCGTCCTGCTCATAGGCACCGTCATGGCCGTGCTCTGCACCCTCTGCCTCGGAATCCCTATCGGCGAGGCCACGGGCATCCTCTGCGGCGCGACCACCAACACCCCGGCCCTCGGTGCTGCCCAGCAGGCTCTCGAACAGGTGGGCCGGTCGGCCAACGGTGCCGCCCTCAGCTGTGCCGTCACTTATCCGCTCGGTGTTGTAGGCGTAATTCTCGCCATCATCCTCCTACGCAGCGTCCTGCACCGCACGGGCGCGCCCCTGACACCTCCGCAGGATGAACCTGACGGCACTTTCATCGCCGAATTCAAGGTCTGCAATCCCGCCATCTACGGCATGACCGTCCGCGACATCTCCGCGGTCTCCAAAACCAAATTTGTCATCTCGCGTCTCTGGCGCGGCAATGACGTCAGCCTTCCCGACTCCGGCACCGTCCTTCTCAAAGATGATCATCTGCTTGTCATCACCACCCCTGACGACGCCGTCAAGCTCAAGGTCCTTTTCGGCAAACAGGAAGCCCGCGACTGGAACAAGAAGGACATCGACTGGAATTCGATTGACAATCAGCTCATCTCGCGCCGCATCATCGTCAGCCGTCCGTCCATCAACGGCAAAAAGCTTGGCTCGCTCAGGCTGCGCAATCAGTATCACATCAACATCAGCCGCATCAGCCGCAGCGGTCTTCATCTGCTCGCCACACCCGAACTTGTCCTTCAGCTCGGCGATATACTCAACGTCGTGGGCAGCGCGGCCGACATCGAGAAAGTCGAACAGATTCTCGGCAACACCGAAGTCAAACTCAAAGATCCCAACCTCGGCGCCATCTTCATCGGAATAGTACTCGGACTGGTAATAGGCTCCATCCCCATCATGGTCCCAGGCATCTCCACTCCTATAAAACTCGGCCTCGCAGGAGGCCCTATCATTGTCGGCATACTCATCGGACGTTTCGGCCCGCAGTTCCGCCTCGTCACTTATACGACGCGCAGTGCCAATCTCATGCTGCGCGGCATCGGTCTGTCGCTCTATCTCGCCTGCCTCGGACTTGAGGCCGGATCGCAGTTCATCGAGACCATCATGCGTCCCGAAGGTCTCGTGTGGATTCTTCTCGGCTTCGTTATTACGATAGTCCCCGTGCTGATCATGGGAGCCGTGGCCATGCGTTTCTTCCATGTTGATTTCGGTCTTACCTGCGGAATGCTTTGCGGCAGCATGGCCAACCCTATGGCCCTCAACTACGCCAACGACATCATTCCCGGCGATTACGCAACCGTCAGCTACGCAACCGTCTACCCTCTCTCGATGTTCTGTCGCGTCATCATCGCCCAGCTCATAATCCTGTGTTTTATTTAGGATCGCAGTGGTGTATTCCGCATCCGGATGTACTCCGCAACCGGTAGGGACGCTTTTTAAAGCGTCCTCCATCAGCAGAGAATCAACATGTTATCCACGAATGAACCGACCATGACGGAGGACGCTTTTTAAAGCGTCCCTACCGCACAATTATAACAAACTGATTACAATCACAACCAATCATCCCGCTATTTTTCAAATGCGGATTTGTCGGGGAAGCGGGTGTTGAGATATTCGGTGACTAATTCGCGGTCGGCGGGAACGGCATATTCCGAATCATTCATGCAGAAAAGCAGCGGATTGTATTTCTCCAGTTTACTGTAATGCTCGTGGTTGTCGATGTGGAAACGGAACGATGTTTTCTGCGACACGTATTCAAGGCGGCACTGTTTTTCCACAATCGCAGCATAGGAATAGAGGTTGCGCTGAATGTCGCGGTCATCGCGGACATGATGCGGCAACGTCGGTTCGATCTCCTCACGGAACATATCGTAAACCCGCTGACAATAGCTCTTGTTGTAGGAATCGATGTTGTGGTGCGACTTGTCACCTATATATACACCCAACTTTCGCTCCACGGCCCTGGCCGCATTCTGTATCTTGCGATTATAGCTGCTTATCTTTTTGTGCAACACTTTTTCTTTCAGAAACAGAGTCAGTTTTCTGAACGGACGGCGGCTGAAACGGATGATCGGGAATCCGTTGGGTGTAAAAAAATCCAGCGGTGTGACCGGACGGTTGATGAACATATCGTCGTTGGCATAGAGATAGTGTTCGCTCAGGCCGGGAATACGGCAGATGAAGTGCTCGATGACGCTTGAATTGAACGACGGCAGCGCTTCCGGCGGAAGGATTTCGGTGTGGTCAACGATCCGGATTTTCGGATTGGAGGTGTCGAGCCACGCGGGAACCTGATTGTCGGTCACGATGAAAATTTTCCGAATCCAGGGAGCATACATCTCCACGGCGCGCAGACTGAACTTGAGTTCATCGTTGTCGGCATAGCGGCCCTCGCAATTTACAGCCGAGCCGTCTTCCGTGCGGCCTATTACTGCATTGCGTTTCGCTCTCCACTGCGGATCATTGCCGTTGACCCACAGATAAACCAGATCCACTTCCATCGGTTCCTTTGATGACATAGCTTTATTTTTCAAATTTTGACTTTTCAGGGAAACGCTCGCTCAGGAAATCTTTTGATCTCTTACGATCAGGGTCATGTGCGAATTCCGAATCATTCATACACAGAAAAATCGGATTGATCTCTTTCAATTTCCGATATTGACTGAGCTTGTGTATCTGAATACGGAAAGAAGTCTCTCTATCAACATATTCCACATGTGCCCGCTTTTCGATCAGCGGAACATAGGAATATATCTGACGCTCAATATCTTTATTGTCCCGAATATGATGTGTCAATGTTGATGCTATATCATCTTTGAAAATATTATGGACACGTTCATAATCACTTCTGTTGTATGCGTCTATATTATGATGTGTTCGGCTGCCGATATACCTGCCATATTTATTTTCGACCAACTTCGCCGCGTTTGCGATAAGTCTGACATGATTGTTCAGTTTCTTACCCAATATTTTTTCTCTGAACCACAACTTAAATTTTCTGAAACGCTTACGATTCATGCGGACTATCGGGAAACCGTCATGCCTGAAAAAAGTTTCAGGTGTAGTCGGTCTGTTCAAAAGCATGTCATCGTTGGCATAGAGAAAATGTTCCGATAAACCGGGAATACGATAAAGGAAATGCTCAATCAAGGCCGAATTAAAACACGGAAGGCTTTCAGAGGGTAAAATTTCCGTATGGTCGACGATCTGAATTTTCGGATTGGTGGTGTCGAGCCATTCAGGGACCTGATTGTCCGTGACAATGAAAATCTTACGAATCCAGGGAGCGTAAAGCTCTATGGAACGCAAACTGTATTTAAGTTCTCCGTTGTCGGCATAACGTCCCTTGCAGTTTACCGAAGTCTTGCTCTCGGCATTTCCTGTTATAGACTGACGCTTTGCCTGCCATGCGGGGTCATTGCCGTTGACCCATAGATAAACCAAATCAATTTCCATGCTCTGATTGTTATCGTTCATTCTTAAGTCGCTGATAAATCGAAGGATATTTTTCAATAATGGCTTTAAACGCCGCATCGTTGCGATCGGTGCCCGACTTGAAGTTGACGCTCTTCAATGCAAGCTCGCGCGGCTTGCCGAGACCTTTAGGCTTGTTGTGTGGACCGAAAGGCACGGGCATCACCGTAGTACCGTTGGCTACCGCGGCCGCCCAGAACCATATATCGTCCGTAGTGGGAGCGAGGCTTCTGAAAAGCTCCTCGTCGAGCATGTCGGTCTTGAGAGAATGAGGAGGATATAGCACCCCCCCGACGCCGGTCTGTATGATTGCCGGACTGATTTTGATCTTTTCCCCTAAGAAATGATACCAACGCAGTTTGGGCCACTTGCGGTAAGGCTTGTCGGGCAGGATGCGCTTGGCACGGTGGGCCAAAACCCGGTCTGGGAAACGCTCGTGAAGACGCAGGAGGCTTGCAAGCATGTCGGGGTGATAGTCGGTATCGTCGTCGATGGTGACAATGACGGCTTCGGGAAAATCTTTTAGTGCCGGGATCAGTTTGCGGTACGAACGGATCTCACTGTCGTAGTTACGGATCTCAAAAATAGGATTTTCGCGGGCAAAATCGCGTAGATCCTGCGGAATGCCCTCCTCTCCGCCGAACTGCGAGTAAGTCAGATAAAGCACAATCCTGTCAGGGAGCACTGTCCCCGCAAGAATCGACTTGACGGTGGGTAAGACAAATGATATTGCCGCAGGAAAAGATGTAAGTGACACAATTACCTGTGTCTTCGTGTTGTCGTCGTTCAAAGCCATTGTCGGTAAAAATTCTTTGTCCGCATAGAAGTAATACAAAGGTAGTAACTTATTCCGATGTGTGCAAATGGAGAATCCACACGCCGATCGATACACCGACAGGCCGAAATCAAAAAAGATAAATAATAGGGGCGTTTTGTAGAAATATTAAATAAAATTCCTACCTTTGCGCAACAATTTCTAAGAATAATCAGATTTTATGTTACGAATTGCCATTCAGGCCAAAGGCCGCCTCAACGAAAAAACGATGGTTTTGCTTGCCGATGCGGGAATCTCGGCGTCGGTAGGAAGCCGCTCGCTCATTGCACATGCCAAAGGCTTTCCGGTGGATCTGCTGCTGCTCCGCGACGATGACATCCCGCAGGCAGTAGCGATGGGTACAGCCGACATCGGAATAGTAGGACTCAACGAAGTGGAAGAGAAAGGCGTCCATGTCCATCAGATCATGGAACTTGGTTTCGGTGGTTGTCGCCTGAGTCTTGCGGTCCCCCGCGAGGCTGACTACAAAGGACTCGAATGGTTCAACGGTCGCAGAATAGCTACTTCATATCCCTCCATACTCCTGCGTTTTCTCAGCGAAAAAGGGATCTCGGCCAAGATCCACACCATCACCGGTTCGGTGGAGATAGCCCCGGCTATCGGCATGGCCGACGCGATCTTTGACATAGTTTCGTCAGGAGGCACCCTGATACAGAACGGTCTCGTGGAGGTTGAATCCGTGCTTGAATCGCAGGCCGTGCTCATCGCCACCCCCGATCTTCCCGCCGAAAAGCAGGATGAACTCGACAAGCTCTGCTTCCGCTTCCGGTCTATCATCGAGAGCCGCGGCATGAAATATGTGCTGATGAATCTGCCGAAATCGTCGCTCGACGCGGCTTTAGCTATTCTCCCCGGCATGAAAAGTCCCACCATACTGCATTTAGCCGATCCGGACTGGCTGTCGCTCCACGTCGTAATCCCCGAATCGCAGCTCTGGGAGCGGATCGAACAGCTGAAAAAGATCGGCGCCGAGGACATCCTGGTGCTCATGCTGGAAAATATCATCAAATAAACCCTCCGACACTCAGATGAAAACATATATCAATCCACCGCGCGCCGAATGGCCGCGGCTGACCGAGCGCAACACTCCGGATGATCCGGCGGTCGACGAGGCCGTCAGTGCGATCATCGCCGACGTCCGCGCCCGCGGCGACGAAGCTCTCCGCGAAATGGCTCTCCGCTTCGACCGGACCGAGATCGGCGCGTTTGAAGTCTCGGATGCCGAGATAGCCGAAGGGTGTGCCAAAGTAAGCGAGAGCGTGAAGGCAGCCATCAAAATGGCCAGAGAGAACATCTCGAAATTCCACTCAGCCCAGCGACCCGCGGCGGTCGACATCACCACCCTTCCGGGAGTACGCTGTGTGCAGAAAGCGCTCCCGATCGACCGCGTGGGGCTTTACATCCCCGGCGGACGCGCGCCGCTTTTCTCCACGGTGCTCATGCTCGCCTGTCCGGCGAAAATAGCAGGCTGCCGCGAGATCATCCTCTGCACTCCGCAGAGCGGCAACCGCCCGATTGCCCCTGAGATACTCTATGCGGCATCGGTCTGCGGCATCGACCGGATTTTCCGCATCGGCGGCGCCCAGGCCATTGCTGCAATGGCTTTCGGGACTGCAAGCATTCCGCGTGTCGACAAGATTTTCGGTCCGGGCAACCGCTATGTGACCAAGGCCAAACAGCGGCTTTCGTCTGTGGTGGCCATAGATATGCCCGCCGGTCCGAGCGAAGTGCTCGTGATGGCCGACGACAGCGCCAACCCTACGTTTATCGCCGCCGATCTGCTCTCGCAGGCAGAACACGGGCCTGACAGTCAGGCAATCCTCGTCTGCACTTCGGAGAAAATCGCTGAGAGGACCGAGGCGGAGATCACACGCCTCTCCGCAAGGCTCAGCCGCGCCGACTCTGTGGCCGGTTCGCTCTCCCACAGCCGTCTGATCGTCATGACGGACTCCGGCGACATGATTGATTTCGTCAACGAATATGCCCCGGAACATCTGATCATCTCCATGAATTCCCCCTGGGACATCGCTGCGAAAATCCGCGCGGCAGGGAGCGTGTTTATCGGTAACTACTCGCCTGAAAGCGCCGGCGACTATGCGTCAGGCACCAACCACACCCTGCCCACTTCGGCCTGGGCGAGAGCTTACAGCGGCGTGAATCTCGACAGCTTCATGCGCAAGATGACTTATCAGGAACTCAGCCGCGACGGCCTGGCTCTGCTTGCACCGACTATCACCGCGATGGCCGGAGCCGAAGGACTTGACGCTCACGCCCTCGCAGTGGCCGTGCGCACAGAATTGCAATAAACACACCGAAATACCGCAAACGCATGAATCCTCTGAGCCTTGTACGCCCCAATATACTCTCCTTGGAGCCTTACTCAACCGCCCGCGACGAGTTCAAGGGCGGTGACATCTCCGTGTGGCTCGACGCCAACGAAAGCCCCTACCCGACCGGTGTGAACCGCTATCCCGACCCTCATCAGAAGGCGCTGAAGCTCGCAGTGTCGCGGCTCAAGGGGATCGGCCCCGACCATATATTTATAGGTGGTGCCGGGAGTGACGAGGCGATCGACCTGACCTACCGCATCTTCTGCCGTCCGGGGATTGACAACGCGATAGCCATCGCGCCGAGCTACGGCGTGTATGCCGTAAGCGCCGACATCAACGACGTGGAACTGCGCACCGTGCCGCTCGGCGAGGACTATTCACTGCCGGTCGACCGGCTTTTGGAAGCCGCCGATGCCAACAGCAAGCTGATGTGGATCTGTTCGCCCAACAATCCGACAGCCAACTCGTTCGGCCGCGACGACATCCTGCGCCTCGTCCGCGAGTTCAGGGGGATGGTTGTGGTGGACGAGGCTTATATCGACTTCGCATCGGCACCGTCGCTCATCGGCGAGATCGGGCGCCATCCCAACCTGATTGTCCTCCAGACTTTCTCGAAAGCATGGGGCATGGCCTCGCTGCGCATCGGCATGGCTTTTGCCGTAGCCGAAATAGCCGAACTCTATGCCCGCGTGAAGTATCCCTACAACATCAACGGCCCCACGCAGGCCGAGGTGCTCCGCAGGATTTCGGAGACCGACATCCGACCGCAGGTCGAGGAGATCAGGGCGCAGCGCGATTTTCTGTCACGTCGGCTCGCCGCTCATCCGAGGGTAGTGAAAGTTTATCCCTCCGACGCCAATTTTATCCTCGTTAAAGTAGACGACGCGGACGCTATGTATGACTATCTGATCAGCCACGGCGTCATCGTCAGGAACCGCAACCACGTCAAAGGATGCGAGGGTTGCCTGCGTTTCACCGTCGGCACACCCGAAGAAAATCTCCGCGTAACGACGCTACTTGAAAAATATTGAAACATCCATGTCAAAGAAAGCAATTTTCGTCGACCGCGACGGCACCATAATAAAAGAGCCTGCCGACGAGCAGATAGACTCGCTTGAAAAACTCGAATTCGTTCCGGGAGCCATCTCCGGGCTGCGTTCGCTGATGAACCGAGGCTACGAGCTCGTGATGGTCTCCAATCAGGACGGACTCGGCACGGATTCGTTTCCCGAAGAGACTTTCCGGCCCGCACACAACCGTATGCTCTCGACACTCGAAGGTGAGGGAGTCAGATTTGACGACATTCTGATCGACCGCTCCTTCCCGGCCGACAACGCCCCGACTCGCAAGCCGCGCACCGGAATGCTGACGGCCTATCTCGGAGGCGACTATGATCTCGGAGACAGTTTCGTCATCGGCGACCGCATGACCGACATAGAGCTTGCCCGCAACCTCGGTGCCCGCGGCATACTGATCGCAGCTCCGGATCTGACTGAAAAGCCCGAAGGCTGCACACTCGTCAGTGACAGCTGGGAGGAAATCGCCCGTCATATACTCTCCTCTGACCGCACTGTCTCCATAACCCGCAACACTTCGGAGACACGAATCAGCCTGACGCTCGATCTTGACGGCACTCTCCCCTCGGCTATTGACAGCGGGCTGAAATTTTTCGACCATATGCTCTGGCAACTCCCCCACCACGCCGGAATCTCTCTTGACCTGCGCTGTGAGGGCGATCTTGAGGTGGACGAGCACCATTCGATGGAAGACATCGCGATAGTGCTCGGCCAGGCCATAGACAAAGCCTTAGGATCGAAGAGAGGAATCGACCGCTACGGTTTCGTGCTCCCGATGGACGAGTGCAAGGCGATGGTGCTGATCGACTTCGGCGGAAGGGCCGATTTTGTCTGGGACGTGAAATTCACCCGCGAATATGTGGGCGACACTCCGACCGAAATGTACAGTCACTTCTTCAAGTCACTCTGCACGGCCATGCGCTGCAACCTCCACATCAGTGCGCGCGGCGAGAACAACCACCATCTGATCGAAGGCGTCTTCAAAGCCTTTGCCCGCGCACTGCGGATGGCTATAAGACGTGATGTGTTCAGCTATAATTTACCCTCAAGCAAAGGAATCTTATGATAGCGATTATTGACTACGATATGGGCAACCTCCGCTCGGTGGAGAATGCGCTGAGCCGGCTCGGCGCCGAGTGGAAGGTGACCGCCGATCCTGAAGAGATACGCCGCGCCTCGCGTGTGTTGCTTCCGGGGGTCGGCAACGACGCCGAAGCAATAGAAAGGCTGCGGAGCCGCGGTCTCTGCGAGGTGATCCGCGATCTGCGCCACCCGGTATTGGGCATCTGCGTGGGGATGCAGGTGATGTGCCGCCACTCGGAAGAGGGCGACGTTGACTGCCTCGGCATCTTTGACGCACATGTCAGAAGATTTCCGGATGCGGAGGGGCTGAAAGTACCCCACGTCGGGTGGAACCGCATCAACAATATGGAGTCGAAACTGCTCAAGGATATAGACCGCGGCAGCTATGTCTACTATGTCCACTCGTATTACGCCAACCTCTGCCCTGACACCATTGCCACCACTCGCTACGGCAACACCATGTTCAGCGCGGCTCTTAAATATGAAAATTTCTACGGCACCCAGTTCCACCCCGAAAAGAGCGGCAGTGTCGGTGAAAAGATTCTTGAAAATTTCCTGAAACTGTAAAAATCTATGATTGTAGTTATCCCCGCAATAGACCTGATCGACGGGAAATGCGTCAGACTCTCGCAAGGCGACTATGACCGCTGTACCGGCTACAAATCCTCACCCGAAGATATGGCCCGGCGCTTTGCCGACAACGGCCTGACACGCATCCATGTCGTAGACCTCGACGGCGCAAAGGCAAGCTCTCCGCGCAACCTCCGCACCCTCGAACGGATTGCCCGCATCGACGGCGTGACTGTGGAATGGGGAGGTGGAATAAAGACCGGTCAGGCACTCAGGGATGTTTTCAACGCCGGAGGGACCTATGCCATCATCGGCAGCATCGCCGCCCGTGATCCACAACTGATGAGCGAGTGGCTGAAAATGCATGGCGGAGAGAAGCTGATACTCGGTGCCGATGTGCGCGACGGCAAAGTGGCCGTCAGCGGATGGATGGAGGAAACCGCCGAGACAATCGACGAGCTGCTGCGCCGCTTCATCCCCGACGGACTCTCGCAGGCCATCTGCACCGACATATCGAAAGACGGAATGCTCGAAGGTCCTGCATTTGAAATGTACACACGCTTGCAGGAGAAGTTTCCGGATGTGGTGTTCACCGTCTCCGGTGGCATCAGTTCGCTGGCCGACATCGAACGCCTCGACAGCCTCGGCCTGCGGCGGGTGATCACCGGCAAAGCCATCTACGAAGGCCGTCTGTCGCTGAATGACCTGCAAAAATACGCAAGATAATTGCCGGTAGGGACGCTTTTTAAAGCGTCCTCCATCGACAAAGGATCATCCCTGATGCACAATCAATCCTGCCGGAGGACGCTTTGAAAAGCGTCCCTACCGACACAGAAAAGCCTGAAACCTTGACGGTTTCAGGCTTTTCTGTGTATCTATTACTATATTAATGCTCAGACTGCGGCGGGAGCTACGCTTTCGGCCGGAGCGAGTTTGTTGGCCATCTCGACGGCTTTGGTGATGTGGTCGCAGATGTGGTCGTCGCCGAGCAGGCGGTTGACACCGGCGTTGACAAGAGCGGCGCGGACATTTTCACGTACACCGGAAAGCACCACCTGAATATCCTCATCCTGCGATGACTTTATGAGCACTTCGAGGTTGTGGATGCCGGTCGAGTCGATGAAGGGTACTTTGCGCATACGGATGATGCGGACTTTCGGCTTTTCGCCGATGGTGGTGCGCATCAGTTCGTCAAACTTGGTGGCGACGCCGAAGAAGAACGGACCGTCGATCTCGTAAACCTCTACGCCGGGATTGACATTGAGGACTTCGTGCATGGTGGTTTCGGAACCTTCTGCGATGTCAAGCTGCTCGGAGTAAACTTTGATCTCGGTGTTTTCCATCACACGGCGCAGGAAGAGAATGATGGCGAGAAGCAGACCCATTTCGATTGCGATCGTAAGATCGAAAATCACGGTGAGCAGGAATGTAAGGGCAAGCACTGAGATGTCGCTCTTAGGGTTGTGGAAGATCGCGCGGATAGTGCGCCAGCCGCTCATATTATAGCTGACCACGATAAGCACCGCGGCGAGGCAGGCCATAGGGATCAGATTGATAAGCGGCATGAGGAAAAGGAAAATCAGGAATAGAACGACAGCGTGGACAAGACCTGCGACGGGCGTGCGGCCGCCGTTGGTGATGTTGGTCATCGTGCGGGCGATGGCGCCGGTGACAGGGATACCGCCGAAGAAAGGCACGATAATGTTGGCCAAACCCTGACCGATCAGTTCGGTGTTGCTGTTTGTGCGTGTACCGGTCACACCGTCAGCCACAGTGGCAGAGAGCAGCGACTCGATGGCGCCGAGGATGGCGATGGTGAAAGCCGAGGGGAGCAGACGGTTGATGGTGGCCATGTTCAGTTCGAAACCGTGAGGTTCGGGAATGTCGGTCGAAAGCGAACCGAAACGGTCGCCGATGGTCTCGACATGGAGGCCGGGAACCACAGAGACTACCAATGTCACAAGAATGATGGCGATGAGCGCGCCGGGAAGACGGCGTGAGATCATCGGAGTGACGATGATGATGGCCAAGGCGGCAAGTCCGACGGCGAGTGTGATCCAGTCGATATTGCCGAAGTTAGATAGATACATACCCCACTTGGGCAGAAACTCGCTCGGCACATTTTTGAGGCCGAGTCCGAAGAAATCGTTGATCTGAGTCGAGAAAATGGTCAGGGCGATACCTGCGGTGAAGCCTACGACAATCGGATAAGGAATGAACTTGATGACTGTTCCGAGGCGGAAAAATCCGAGAGCCACGAGTATGAGACCTGCCATCAGCGTGGCCACCGCAAGGCCTTCAAGACCGAAATTGGCGATGATATTGTAGACAATGACAATGAAAGCACCTGTCGGACCGCCGATCTGCACAGAGCATCCGCCGGCAGCAGAGACGATGAAACCGCCGATGATCGCCGTGATGAGACCGATTGTAGGGCTGACACCGCTGGCGATACCGAATGCGATGGCAAGCGGCAGAGCCACAATGCCTACCACGATTCCGGCCACAAGGTCATTTTTAAACTTGTCAATGGAATAATTTTTCAGAGTCGAAACCAATTTCGGCTTGAAATCAAGTGAGGCTGCAAAATTCATTGAAAAAACATCCTTAGTTACTATATATTTTACACCGACGCATCACAGCGCCGGTCTGTCTGCATTGGAAACCAGAAGGAGAGCAAAAGACTGACGGAAATACGAACCAAACACGCCGCCTTTTTCGTTTGAAAGTGCAAAATTACTTAATTTCCGCCAAAAATCGTATAATTTTCCTTAATATTTTTCAGGGCCGCTTTTTGTATACTCCACTACAATTTTATTCAACCGTTTTGCAATCATCGGATTGTCCAGCACGACAAGCCAGCGATGTCCGGCGACATCATAGACTTTGAAGATGTGCGACGGCACTTCCGAAAGCCGGTATCTGTCAAACCATCTTTCCCAGAAATGAAGTTCGGAAAGTTCAACCGGATTGAGAGAGAATGTGACATTTCTGACAACGGCATCATCCGGCAGACATATCCACGTCATTCCCCACGACGGCTCACGGACACCCTTGTGACCGGCCACTGCATCGGCCAATCTTTCGCTGAGATCACGACTAAGTATGACAGTCGAGGGATCGCCTCCGTAATATCTTACAATATCAGACATTCCCTTCATTCCCAGACTATGATAGGCGGAGAACAACAACGGAGCGATATATCTTCTCTCGAATGATGAAAGTTTCACATCTTCCGCCACCACTGTACGATGCCCTCTTTCAATCTGCATTCTCATGTCTTCATAGGCTCTGTTGTTGGCCAGACATTTCGGGGCGAGAAACACTGTCGAGATTAATACTCCGACCGTACCGACAATTGAAAGTCCGGGAACAAACGCCCGTGTCGCATAACGTCCGATAACTGAAATCAGCAGAAGAAGAGAATAAATCTCGACCGGGAAACGCGAATTTTCACTGTCATGGCGGGTAAGAATCAGAAATATCAGAGAAACGGCAAACGAGATGAGCAAAATGTCGTTTTCGCGGGCAAAAATTTTCAGCCGAAATCCAGATCTTTTTCGGAAGACAATGAGCACAAAAAATGAAAACACCAACAGAAATGTCACACGCAGATTACCCAATGCAAGCACTGCCGATCCGAGCATTGCAATTTTAGCCACAAAGTCCGTATCATCCTGACCGCTCAGAAAACGATCGACGTTATATGGCGCGAGACAAAGACAGATCACTCCCAAAAAGAAACCGCTCAGCATGAAAATGCGTCTTGCATTCAGGCGTGACCTGTAAAAGATAGAATAATGAATGAACAATCCGGCAGCAAGCCCGACAACGAACCCTTCGTTGGTCCATCCGGCTATAACTCCTGAGAGTGTCCACAACGGCAGACTCCACCATTTCGCCCGCGCAAAGCGGTCTGATTGAAGAAGCAGATAGAAAATCAGGACTATCGAAATAGCAAACAGATAATTACAGGCGCCGCTCATCCACAGACAGGCCTGGAAAAATCCGGGGATGACAAACCACATTACAGTTGCCGCGACAAGCGACAAAGGCAAAATCTGAGAGCGCCGACAAGCTCCAATCCTCGCAATAAGATACGATAGCAGCAGAAAGCAGACCGATGCCAGAAGATTGAAAGCACCTTTGCCCAGCACCAGCGAAAAGAGCGCGACAAGAAGATGAGGCACAAAACGGGCCACTCCCGCAAAACGGTCCGTATAAAACGACAGATAACCGTAAAGCGGATGGATATAACTGAAATCTATCTTCTTTGTAAAAAACAGGAAATGATAATCGTCGACATACAGCGGAGTGTTTCTTACAATAAAATAGAAACATCCGCCTATGACAAGCAAGAGTATGCAGTAGAGTCGTTTATTATTTCCCGTTTCCGGCATCCGATCAGATATTCTTCAATAGTTTCAGACAACACCAGTTGTTGAGGACGGTGTGGGATTTGTAGGTGAGGCCGAGTGGTTCGGCGGCGGCCATGATTACGGGAATGTCTTCTTCATAGAAACCGCTCAGAAGCATCGTGGCGCCAGGAGCGAGTGTCGCGGCGTAGGCGGCGATATCGGCAGTGATGATGTTGCGGTTGATATTGGCAATGAAGAGGTTGACATCTCTGATTCCGTCAAGCTGGGAGGCATCGCCGAGGTGAAGTTCAACCGATTCGGACGAATTCAGACGCATGTTTTCGACCGCGTTTGTGAACGCGAACTCGTCGATCTCGACGGCATCGACACGTCGCGCGCCGCGCATGGTGGCGAGAATGGCGAGAATGCCTGTGCCGGTACCCATGTCCACAACATTCAGTCCCTGGAGATTCATGGCGAGCAACTGGCGGATGACAAGCGAGGTGGTTGCGTGATGGCCTGTACCGAATGCCATTTTGGGATCAATGACGATGTCGTAGCGGCACTGCGGTATATCCTTGTGAAACGAACTGTGGATGACGCACTGATCGTCGATCACGATAGGCTTGAAATAGTTCTTTTCCCATTCTTTGTTCCAGTCCTGCCCTTCGACAACCTTGTCGGAAACGGCAAAAGATGTCTCCATCGGGAAATCGGCCAAAAGTTCATCAACGCTCTTACGGTCAAAGAGTTCAGCCTTTATATATGCCGTCAGACCGGTTTCATCGGGTACAAAACTTTCAAACCCTGCTTGGGCAAGCAGGGCTGCGAGGATGTCGGTACGAGTCTCGTCGCAGGGAGTGGCGTCGAGACGCAGTTCTATATAATCGTTCACTTCTGAATATTCTTTTTAATAGTATAGGGAATGGTTATTTGCGGCGGAACCAGCGCATGATCTTGAATGCCTTGCTGCCAAGACGGAATGTCACGAGAGCGATGTCAAGATAGCTGAGAGTGCCGAGGACTTTGCCAAGTAATCCTCCGGACTGAACCGGATTGACTCTTTTCAGGCCGGTGAAATTGCGTTTCAGCCGATCGCTGCTGATTTCGATACGTGCGGCGGTATATGCCCGCATATAGCGCAGTTCTTCAAGCGTATAGCCCTTCCATTCGGGCTTTTCGTGAGGCAGTTCTTTTGTTGTGCTCATAATGCGTGGATGTCAGGGGTTGAAAAAGAGGCGTGATACGAAACGGGCGATCGGGTTGATGATCAGCTGCTTTCTGAACGCAAATGCCAGAGCGAACAGGAGGACATAGAAGCCACACATTATAAAATAAGCCCAGATCATGCCGATCTCTGATGCTATGCAACGGACAATCGCAAGCGAGAGAAAAAACATGATAAGCGAAATCAGGACAAAGGCCAGCAGCGAAAACGACAGCATCGTCAGCAGCATTGTCAGCTTTTCAGCAGCCGTCAGCCTGGCATAGTCGATATTGAGTTTCAGCACGGACCGCAGCTCGGTCCAAAAAGTGCTGAATTGGTTCTGTTTGTCTGGCATAGGGATGAAGAAATGCGCGAAGAAACGCACAAAATAAAGAGGTGATGAATTAGCATGGCTTACCACTCCGCGGGTCCCTGCGGAAACCGCGGGGCGGTAAAGCATCGCGTAATCTGTTTGCCGGCGCAAGCCGCCGGTACCGAAAGAGCGGCCCTATCAGTCGTCGATTTCGGTTGTGAGCTGCTCGACAAGAGCGTCGATCTCATTGTCAGAGCAGATGATTCCTTTCTTGCGGAGAAGATCGGCGATGCGCGCACGGATGTCCTCGCCCTTTTCAGGAGCGAAAAGCACAGCGGCACCTGCGCCAACGATAGCGCCTCCGATAAATGCGTATAGCAATGACAGATTTGACATAATTCTGTGTTTTGGGAATGTTAACAGTGTTTTTTACTAATTATCGCGGATTACTTCTCGATTTCATCGGCGATTTCGTCAGCGAGCTCCTCAAGTTTGCTCTTCTGAAGTTTCACGCCTTTGCTTTCAAGATACTTGACGATATTGCGGCGAGTCTTTTCGCCCTTTTCGGGAGCAAGGAGAAGACCAACTGTTGCGCCGGCAACGGCACCACCGATAACTGCGAGAACAATGTTTAATGCTTTCATCTTTTCTGTTTATTAGTTTGAGGGGTTATATTTTCGTTTTACACTTTTTTAAACAATCCTCATGCAAGATGGTTCATTGGGATGACGAACGTTTTTTGCTGCCGGCATTGTTTTACGCCCCTAAGTTACAATGTTTCCGTCGAGTTTGCAAATTTTATCAGCCTTCAATACCGGCAAGCCGTCTGACCGAACCGACAGCCCAGACAGTATCCCCCTCGGCAAACACGATCGACGGATCGGGCTGGAGATAATCGTCCCCGCGCTGCACGGCCACAAGCAACGATTCCCAGACATTCCGGAAATTCGAGCTGACAATTGTCTTGCCGATAAGAGGCGAAGTAGCTTTGAGACGCACCCCGGTAAGGCGGATGTCGTCGGCAGTCACGGCAGGAGCATCATCACAGACAGCCTCCACAACGGGGAGCAATTTCTGAATCTCCTCATCGGTTCCTATCACACCGAGCACGTCACCCGGAAAGACACGTTCATCGGCACCCGGAACCATGATCAGATCGCCGCCACGCTGAATCGACGACACCGAGACGCCGAATCGGCTGCGAAGGCCTGAATTTTTCAACTGTTCACCGACAAAGGGACATTTGTAACCGACCGTCATATAGGCAAGGTGCATGTTGGGGACAAGGCGGTTTTTAGCTCCGCTCCGGCGCAGTTCGCGTTCGTTGAGATTGTCGATAAAACGCGACTCTATGCGGATCATTCGCCTGTGGGCTGATTTGGAGAATGAAAGGACAAGGATGAAGAACAGCCCCACTCCGATTGTCCAGCCGACTGTCATCGAATAGATCGAGCTAAGAAGATAAACGAGTATGGCCATCGCAATGAGCAGGCGCACGATTGTCATGACGATCAGAGGCACGTCATAGCGGGCATTGGCCGCGATCAGACGTTCGCGCTCAGTCTTCTTCGATGCCGGATAGGTCATAGCCAGAAGGAACGGCGCCATCATCAGCAGAGAGACTACTGTGGTCAGCAGCCGACCCCAGTTCGGGAAGAAACCAATGAACGCAGGCAGGATGTAATCAAGCGATATAAGCGCAAGAGCAATGAGTACAATCGAATAGAGGACGACTCTCCACAGGTAGCGCTTGAACAGCGAGTGCCAGAGCTGACGTGTGGCGCTGGCCGATGTGGTGGCTTCCTCTGTGTAGCGGTCGATAAGAAAATGGAGCCTCCGCGGAAGATGCGATTCGACGAAATCGGCTACCGGATCGGCCATGCGTATGAAATAAGGAGTGGTGAACGTGGTGACAACCGACACTGCCACCACTATCGGATAAATCTGGGCGTCAAGCACACCGAGCGACATACCGAGCGACGCGATGATAAAGGCAAACTCACCTATCTGTGTGAGCGAGAAGCCCGATTCGATGGCCACACGCAGAGACTGTCCGGTCAGCAGCATACCGGTAGTCCCGAAAAAGATCATGCCGCAGACCACAACCGCCGAGAGTATCAGTATCGGCAACCAGTATTGCACGATGATGGCCGGATCGACCATCATGCCGACAGATATAAAGAATACCGAGCCAAAAAGGTCTTTGACCGGAAGCGTCACACGCTCGATACGTTCGGCAAAGCTCGTGCCCGCGAGGATCGAACCCATGACGAAGGCCCCCAATGCCAGCGAAAATCCGCAGGCCACCGAGAAGACAGCCATGCCGAGACAAAGTCCCATCGAAATGATCAGCAGCGTCTCCGAATTGAGGAAACGGCGCTGTGAATTGAGCAGTGACGGCAGTACGAATACGCCGACTACAAACCAGATGATCAGGAAGAAGGCAAGTTTACTGATGCTGTAAAGCATCTCCCCTCCCTCAACGCTGTTGTTGATCGCGATGGAGGATAGCACTACCATCATCAACACCGCGAAGAGGTCTTCGACTATAAGCACGGCAAACACCAGCGAGGCAAATTTGCGGTGACGCAGATTCAGATCCGTGAATGCCTTTATTATAATGGTGGTCGATGACATCGACAGCATACCTCCGAGGAAGAGGCTGTTGATGTGTGAGAATCCGAGTATATGACCCACTGCGAAACCGGCCCCCATCATGCCGCAGACTATAAACAGAGCCGTCACGACCGCCGAACCGCCCGCATTGACGAGTTTCTTGAAACTGAATTCAAGACCGAGTGAAAAGAGCAGGACCACGATGCCCAGCTGCGCCCAGAACTCGATATTGTCCTCCGTCGTCACCGACGGCAGATATTCAAAATTAGGGCTGGCGAGAAATCCGGCCACGATATAGCCGAGTACCACCGGCTGTTTCATCCACTTGAAAAGGAGGGTTGTCACCGCTCCGAGAATCAGAATGAAGGCCAGATCGCGGATGAGGCCCTCGACATTGAAAGCCTCCGCGACAGGCGCCGCATTGGCGAGAATCAGATTCAGTAACATGCGTAAGAGTCAGTTTGTGATCAGCTTAGATCCGCCTGGTTTGAGAGCGAGATCGAAAGTGTGGGCTGCAGGTCATGGAGAGCGGAGAAAACCTCAATGAAATCCGAATGTTCGCGTATGAGGATGAGCAGGTTGAGCCGTGTGGTCGAAGCCTCGTAGTCATACTCCACATAGAAGCGCGAGAGGTGTATGTTGTAACGTTCAAGTACCTCGCGGTATGGCTCGATCGACTTGACCACACCCTTTACCTTAAGACGGATGGTGCGGGCCTCGTTGCCTACGTTGACACGGTGTTCGATCTGTTCGAGAATAGTCAGCACGAAAAGCACCAGCAGCGTTGCGACAAACGCGATAACATACAGTCCGCAGCCTACGGCCATGCCGATCGTGGCTATGATCCATATTCCGGCGGCGGTGGTCAGTCCGCGGACTGATCCTTTCATCTGTATGATGGTGCCCGCGCCTAAAAAGCCGATGCCTGAAAGGACCTGGGCGGCAATTCGGCTGGGGTCGCCGCGAAGCAGTCCTACGGTCTCCTGGCAGACGTAGATTGAGAGCATCATGGCAATGCAGGCGCCCATAGAGATCAGCGAGAAGGTGCGCACACCGGCCATCTGCCCTTTGCGCTTGCGTTCGATGCCGATCAGGCTGCCGAAGAGGAGACTGACCACGATACGGACGATGGCCGTTGTCGATGTCAGTTCCACATTGTTTATTGATTGCCAGAAGTGCTCCATGCGATTATTTTTTCAGAGTGAAGTGACGCGAGCTGAGACGGTAACCGTCAGTGAAAAGCTCAACAGTATAGTCGCCGGGGGTCAGAGTGGTGTTTACGTCCCAGTAGATCTTTATTCCTGCGATTTCGTCACCGGCATATTCTATGCTCTTGCGCGCAGTGCACGGAATCGAACGGCCCTCGAAAGGAAACGAGCCGGCGCCGCCGAGCAACTGACCTTCGGGATTGACGATGCGGAGATAGATCACCTTTTCTCCCACGGGAGTTGAATTGTTCTGCGGAATTGTAAATGTCACCATCAGCTGCTTGGCTTTAGTAACATTCTTTTCAGCCTTGCCGTTTTTCTTAAGTCCGGTGAGAGTAACTCCCGTCACGTTGAGCTTTTCGGCAAGAGTCATGCGCTCGCTCAGGGTCTCGTTACTGCGGGTCACCTCCTGCACCTGCGACGACAGACGCTGGTTCTGATCCTTGATTTCCTGATTCTCGGCGCGCAGACCTGCATTTTCCTTGTTCAGCGAGTCAATCTGGGCAATATAATGGCGGAGAAGGCCTTTAAGAGTCGAGATCTCGTTCTGAAGCTCGTTGATACGAGCCTGTGATTTGACCTTCTCACTCTTGAGTTCCTTCATAAGCTGCTCGACCTTTGCTTTGGCGGCGGTATATTTTGCAAGAATCGTGTCGTTGGCCAGACGCTGTGCCTGGTCCTCATATTGCTGGAATTCGGCATTGAGCATATCGAATTCATTGGTGAGCTGAAGCTGTTCGTTCTGAAGCTGAAGTTCCTCATTCTGAAGACGGGCTTCATTGACCTCCGATTTGAGCGATGCCACCTGAGTGACCCCGAAACCTACGGCGATAAGCAAAAGAACTGCAAGAACTATGATCAGGATGATCATAGGCGACATTTTACCTTTCATACTGCTGTGAAAAATTTTGAATATTGTTCTGTTTGAAGAATTGGCCATTGAAATTTTGCAAAATTACTAAACCCGCGCCTAAAAACCAAATCCTGACCACCGACGGCCCTATAAAAATTCCAACTGACTAACTTTTTAAGAGGTCATCTGAATCCTGTAGGCTGCCAGTATCCGATAAAAAATCCTCCCCCGGAAGCCATGTCATTTCGCACAGGCATCCGGGGGAGGATTAGGCTTTGTGTTGTATCTGTGAAGTTAGAAGGGGAAGTTGAGACCCATGTTAACATTGACGTTGGAATTGAGGGGTACACCCTGCTTTGCCAGCTTGCCGGGTGTATGATCCGAGGCAACGAAGAAATTGAAGCCGGGGACTTTGACATTGACGATCCAGCCGAACGACGGTCCGAAAGTACCCATACCGAAGTTTGCTCCGGCCGAGAAGCACTTGACAGGCTCGATGTTGGCAGCCAGACGGAAGTCTGTCCATGAGAACGGGCCGTTGACACGGGTAGTGTTGAGGAAGCCGAATTTCACACGGCGGTAAACGGGAAATGTGTACTGTGCGCCAACATTGACGGTTGCGCCGATGCCGGTGGTACGGCTGCCTGTATCGCCCATGTCTTCGAGCTGATAGAGCATCGAGAGATTGTCCTTGAATTTGTCCCAGGTGTCGTTGTTGTCGACATTGAAAGAATACTCGTCAGTCACAACCTGCTGCTTGCCGTTGGTCGATGCCACGTGGGTGTTGTTCCACGAAATAAAACCGAGATCGAGCACTGAGACCGAAAATTCCCAGTCGTCATTGAGCTTGTAGACGGCACCGAGGTCCACGGCCATACCGACACCGCTCACAGGCGAGAAATCCTCGACATCGACTCCGTTGACATAGTCGCGCTTGGTATCCTTGTTGTATTTAGTCTTGTAGCTCATGTTCTTGAGGCTACCTTTGATCTCGGCGTCGACATCCGCAACCCATGTATCCTCGCGCAGCTGAAGTTTGGCTGAGTTTATCTGAGTTTCGACAGACGCCATACCGAGAAGGAATTTGAGCGAGGCGCCCACACGCAGTTTCTTATTGATCTGACGTGAGTGGCCCAATGCGATTTCAGCCCATCCGGCTCCACGTGCATTCAGGTCAGAGAGATCATAGGTTGAATTCTCGACACCCTGCTTCGCAAGACGGAAGATGTCTTTCGGCAGAGCCACACCCACATCAGCACGGGCGTTTACACTGACGGTATTGTAGCCGCCCATGCCGCTGAAACCGAACGCGATGACTGTCTCGCGCAGACTGACGCCGAGGCGGCTCTTGTCTTTCAGACCGTCGAGCACCTCCGAAGCGCTTACTCCGGGATTCAGGAAAGTAGTGGTCTTTCCATTTACATTATATAATATGTGGTCGACACCGATAGTTCCGTTGGTAGTCAGGTTAAGATTACCGATACCGGGCATGGCCACAAATCCGTGACCATCGTTGCCGAAAGCGGGGTTGGACTGAAAACGATAAAGATAATTGTCGTCGAAATAGCCCGACTGGAGGTTCTGGGCGGCGACGCCTGCAGGAAGCATGGCCATAACCGCAGCCATCCCCCATCCGGCTAAAGATTTTATATTGTGTTTCATTTTTACTGTGTTTTAAGGGTATGGTAGTGGTTAAAGTTCGTCGAGATAGAAGCCTGAGACTGTGGCCTTGATGCCGGTGAGTCTAATGATGTCGTCAGGACTGAGAGTGACACCGTCTTTTGTCACGACAGCAGTTGCAAAATAGCGGACTCCGTCGAGGTGAGTGATTGTGCCCGTGCTTTCGAGAACGATCGCCTCGGTTGCACCGGCTTTCACATTGACGCTGCCGAGAGTTACAAGCTTGCCGGTCGCGGCATCCTTACACTGATCGCCGTTGACATCGACCGGATAGCCTGAAAGCACGATGTCAAACGGGAGAGTATTGTTTACAGTGGCATTGACCTTGAGCTTCTGAATTGTGATCTTGTCAAGAGTCTCGTCGCTCCAGCCGTCGGAGGTGTCATCGTAGACAATTTTTGAATTGACACCGAGATTGAGGGGCGCGTAGAACGTATATGCACCTCTGACACGCTCAAGTGTATTGGGAAGGGCAAAACCGGTCACGGCGCCGGGGCCTACGTGAGGATCGTCAAACGACACTTCGATTGTCGATGGCAAGCCGTTGCCGCTGAGCACGTCACTGAGTTTATGATACAACACGGGAGTAGCATCGGCAAAGCCGTCAAAACTACCGGCTGCCGACGGATCGGGAGCAAGACAGAACTTATAAGGGCCGGCGATTCCTGCGTTATGGCCGATGGTGATCGACTGACCGAGATCGAGCGAATATGGCTCGCGGCTGCCATTATCGCGGCAGGCGGTGAGGGTCAGGCCGCTGTTGGCGTCAAGGCTGTAACCTGCGAGAGGATTGTTGATCGACAGATAAAGCTGAGGATTGGCCATGATTATATTGGTCTCGTCCTGACGCAGCAGATCGGGGAGATCGTTGAGTGTCACGGGATCGACATTGAAATCGCTGATGCCGTAGCGGATTACACCGTCAACAGCTGTCACTCTGATATCGGACCCTTCGGGAGCAAGCGTCAGGGTTGTCTGCGAGGGAACGGAAGAAATGCTGCTGTTGGTGACAGCCACAACATAACCGCTCTCGACACCTATGTTGCCGTTGATAGTGAGAGAACCGGGATTCTCGTATGTCGGATCGGGAACGAATGAAAACTCCTGATCCGAAAGACGGGCCAGATCTATTTCATCGACATGGATGGCAACGGAATGTGTCATGTGGCCTGGGCTAAGATTGACGTCAGAGAGTTTTATGATACCGTTACCGTTCTGATCGGGATAATCCGGAGTGCGGAGACCGGCGGGAATTTTCAGAATAACGTTGCGGAATGCCACGGAATTGAATACATTGCCGGTATTGAGCACAGAAAGATTGATTGTGATGGTCCAGTTAACAGCGATTTTCGAAAGTGAGCGGATGCTCTTGTCGACCGTCTGAGTCGTATATGTGAAATGAGTGTTGAAACCGTCGATGCTGTAAGTGAAGCTCTGCTCGCCGATGCCGATGGGAGGGACGGTTATGTCAGAGCCTCCGTTGACGAGAGAAATTGATGTCGTAGTGGCGGGAATCGTCGGTCGTCCGAGGGTCACTGCGTTGACCTGAAGTTCTTCCGACTGGAATTCTCCATCAACAAGCACAGCATAAATGCCATCGACATTCTTAAGTACACTGCCTTCGTCAAGGTCGAAGACATTTGAGAGAGTTATCTCATCAAGATTGACCGGAACGACAAGATTGTTCACCTTTATTTCGGCGGTGGTGTCGATGTCCGAAAGATCGTAATTATCGTCGACACAGGCGACCAATGGCAGACATGCCACAGCCACGGCTGTCAACGAAAGTCGTGATAGGGTTTTGTGATACATAATATATTAAAGTGTCTATAAAAGATTGGCATGAATGAATTTCGCCACCGGAATGGTGGCAAGCAAAATGTTTGACAGGTTTATTTTCAGTTGAAGTGATAAAGGGAAAAGTCTCACTAAAGACTATGCAGGTTAAAGACAGACAAGTTGTCAGACAACAGCCGGAAAGCTCGCACTTACCGACAGACTGCCGGGGAGAGGTCTCATACAAAGTCAATGCAAAATTACACATTTTCACAGAGACTAACAAAATTTGAATTAATTTAATGTTAAATTACATCCTTCCCGCACTCAGAAGGCACAGAACTTTCATTTCCTAAGAAAGGAGCGATGCCGAAAACTGCGATTTTGGGCCTTTGGCTTGGTTATTTGGCTGCGGAAATGTAACTTTGCAGAACAGTATGCGTAAAAAACCGCAAATTTTAATATTCATCGTCTCGCTGTGCGCCCTCATAACGATGTGGGGATGCAGCGCTACGCGCCATGTGCCCCGCGGAGAGTACATGCTTGACGACGTGAGCATTGAAATTTCAGGCGACAAAGATATAAGCAGCCACGATCTTGTCAACTATCTGAAACAATCGCCCAACCATGAAGTATTGGGCTTCTGGAAACTTCAGCTCGGTACCTATAACCTATCGGGAAAAGATACAACGAAATGGTATAACCGATGGGTGCGCCGCATGGGACAGGCTCCGGTCATCTATTCCCAGTCACTGACCGACGCGTCGGTCCGTCAGCTCAGGCTTGCGCTGATCAACCGCGGCTATCTTGAAGCTGAGGTTACAGCCGACACTCTCATGTTTCCCGCAGATAAAAAAATCAAAGTCAGCTATCGGGTCAATACCGGCCAACCGAGACGCATAGCCTCGATCAGCTATGAAATACCCGATACCGCCATCCGGGAACTGATTCTGAAAGATTCCGTCCAATTCACTATCCGACCGGGCGACCGTTTCGACCGCGACAACCTTGATTCGGAGCGCGCACTGATCACACAGCGTCTTCTCGATCAAGGCTACTATTCTTTCTCCAAAGAATATATTACCTTCTATGCCGACACCACCGAGTTCAGCAAAGATGTGGACCTGACTCTTACCGTGAGACCTCCGCGCAAATCCGGAACCGTGCAGCAGAAAACCGACAACATTTCCGAGAGTCACCACATATATTATATACGCAATGTCTATTTCGTCACAAACGGATCGGCATACTCTCCGGGCATCGACCCGGCAGCCATCGGCGACACTGTCAGATATAAGGATGTGACAGTAATCTACGGCAAAGACCGCTATCTCAAGCCCGGAGCCTTGCAGCAAAAGTGTTTCATCACTCCCGGTAGCAGATATAAGGCTTCTGAGGTCGACCGTACATATGAATCACTCGCCCGTCTGGGCATTCTGAAATCAATCAATATTGAGCTCGTTCCGGTCAAACCCAACGACGGCCGCAAAGAACTCGATGTATATATCCTGCTGTCACGCAACAAAAAGCAGTCGGTTACATTTGATGTCGAGGGGACAAACTCGGAAGGTGATCTCGGCTTCGGTCTCGGCGCAACCTATCAGCATCGGAATCTTGCCAAAGGGTCCCAGCTTCTGACAGCGCGTCTTCGCATGAACTACGAAAGTCTTTCCGGCAAATTCAACGGTCTGATCAACGACCGATATACCGAATATGCCGGAGAAGTCGGCATAACGTTCCCAAAATTTGAATTTCCATTCGCCTCGCAGAGTGTCCGCCAGAAGCTGAACGTAGACACAGAGTTCGCACTGTCGTTTAACTATCAGGAGCGCCCCGAATACACACGCATCATTGCCGGAGCCGCATGGAAATACAAATGGGTCAACCGCAACAATACCCGCCGACACAATTTCGATCTCATCGACATCAATTACGTCTATCTTCCTGAAAGCACCCTTGATTTTCTCGACCAGATAGCCCCTGACAATCCCCTTTTGCGTTACAGCTACGAGGATCACTTTATAATGAGCATGGCCTACCGCTATTACTACACCAACAAGCGCATCCCCTCGTCTCTTATCCGCAAATATACTTTACAGCCGATTGTCTATACCCTCCGCGCCTCTGTCGAGACCGCCGGGAATCTTCTATATGCCATCTCGTCGCTCGACGGAGCCAAGCGCCACAACGGAGCATACAATGTCTTCGGCATCAACTACTCCCAGTATGTCAAAGGCGAAGTCGACTATGCCATAACACGCAATTTCAACCGGCGCCACTCTCTCGCCTTCCATGTCGGCGCAGGCATCGGCATCCCCTACGGCAACTCGACCGTACTCCCGTTTGAAAAACGCTTTTATGCCGGGGGCGCCAACGGCGTAAGAGGCTGGGGCGTAAGAACCCTTGGACCCGGAAGCTACAACTCACGCAACTCGGTGACCGACTTCATCAACCAATGCGGCGACATCCGTCTGGATCTCACCCTCGAATACCGGTCAAAACTCTTCTGGGTCATCGAGGGAGCATTGTTTGCCGACGCGGGCAACATCTGGACAATACACAATTACGAAAATCAGCCGGGAGGCATGTTCCACTTCAACACTTTCTGGAAACAGATTGCCGGAGCCTACGGGCTGGGACTGCGCTTCGACTTCACATACTTCCTGCTCCGACTTGACCTCGGCATGAAAGCCCACAATCCTGCCGCCGGACAGGAACACTGGCCGATCATACACCCAGACTGGCACCGTGACGCAACATTCCACTTTGCGGTCGGTTATCCTTTCTGACAACGTCCGCTTAAATCACTGATCATCAACTCACAACTCTCTCAAAATTCAAACATATCCTGCATGAAACAACTCGTCATTTTCGATCTCGACGGAACCCTGCTCGACACCATATCGGATCTTGGGGCAGCAACAAACCATGCTCTAAGACATTTCGGCTATCCCGAACATAATCTTGCCTCATACACCAAATTTGTCGGCAACGGCATCACACGTCTTATCGAACGATCTCTGCCGGAGGACGACAAAACGCCGGAGACAGTTGTCAAAGTCCGCGAAGTATTCACTGAATATTACAACGAACACAAAACTGATCTTACAAAGCCCTATCCCGGAATCCCCGAACTGCTCAAAGACCTTGGCGCAATGGGTGTCAAGATGGCCGTCGCATCAAACAAATATCAGGCGGCCGTGGTATCGCTCATCAGGCACTATTTCCCTGACGTCGACTGGAAAGCGGTAGAGGGCAACAAGGAAGGTGTGCCGACCAAACCAGATCCCTCTATCGTCTTTGAAATCCTCGCCAAATGCCCGACACGCAAATCCAAAGTGCTCTATGTCGGAGATTCTGGTGTCGACATGGAAACTGCCCGCAGGGCCTGTGTAGACTCCTGTGGCGTGACGTGGGGATTCCGCTCCGTCAAGGAACTGCGCGACAGCCACGCCGACAATATTGTCAACTCTCCCGAAGAGATCATTTCTGTCGTCAGGCGGCCGGGGCTGGAACTTGATGTCTGACATCCGCATCACCTTTCTCCTCCCCGTTTTTCCCTACGACACACTCTACCAATCTCTACCAACCATCATGAGAACAAAAAAAATAATATTTACAAGTCTGCTTCTGCTTGCCGTTCTCAATTGCAGAGCTGCAAAGATAGACACAAAACTGATTTCAGACTCATTATATACCTGTCTGTCAAAAGCTGCAACGCCGACAGACTCTCTCCGGATCATGGAGAATCTTTTCGATGTCCTTCCAAGAAACGAAAGTACGAAACTCGGCTTAAAAATCTTCGATGTCGCCAACCATGCCGGCGACAGCAGTGCGGCGCTCGACATTCTACGCCAACTCGCCAACCGCTACATGCGCAGCGACTCAATGCTCATGGAACTCTATAATAAAACTTTCTATTTCCATGACGGTCCGACTCCGACAGAAGACAGCCCCTACCCGGCAAAGACCGACGAATTGAAAGAGACACGCACTTTCCTGCGGTTCGCACGCAACATACATCGTGCAAACCATGCCTCCGAGGCCAAGCGCATGGAACTCCTGCCGGAACTTGTCCATACGTATACACTGAATCCGCCGACTGATCTCTACGACCAGATCGCGTTGCTACACTCAATCTGCACCCTGCTTTCACGAACGAGTTCTGACGCGCTTCTATCCCGCTACATCGACAAATTAGGCACTCTTATACAGCAGCTTCCACCGTCAGCCATCTCGCTCTATAATGCCTATTATGTCCATGCAGCCCTGATTTACAGCACCACAGACCAATTTGAAAAATCATATCAGGCCGATCTGAAAACACTCGACGCAATAAAGCGTCTCGAAAAGCAATATCTTGAACGCGGACGCATCTACCGGAACTACGACACCTCCCGCTACATAATATATAAACGCATTCTTTCCAATTATCAGAAACTTTCAGCTCCGGAAGTTGATAAATATTACCGCCTCGCCATGCAGCTTGTCGATAATAACCCGGACGTGTCCCTGTCTTTCAAAAGTTTTCCCGGACCACAAATATATTACAACATGGCCCACAAAAATTATCCAGAAGCTCTGGCACTGATAAAAAACTGCATAAACTCACCCGATGTGGCTGACAGTTCCTACCGCCTGATGTCGTTACTGAAAAACGAGATCGAATGTGCCGAAGCCGTCGGAGACAAGGAAACGCTGCTTGAAGCCTCACGCCTATATAATAAAAAACTCGAAGCCTATCTAAGCGAGCGCCTTGACGAAAAATATCGTGAACTGCAGGTCATCTACGACACCTACGAAATACGCAACGATTACAACAAACTCCAGATCGAAAAGCAGAACTCCGAGGCACAAAGCATGAAAACCATAGCCCTGACAGGAATCATCGCAATTATAATTCTTTTGGTCTCCACCATTATCCTGCTCAGACTCTATCGCAAGAACCGCAAGCTTGTAAGAACTCTGGACAAGAGCAACAGAGCTCTCCGGGCTGAAAGCACTCACCTTGAAAAATCAAAAAATGATCTGCTCAAGGCCCGTGACGAAGCTCAGAAAGCCAACTATCTGAAAACCGATTTCATTAAAAACATGAGCTATGAAGTCAATGCTCCTCTCAAAGCAATAAATGAATATTGCAAACTCATAACTGACTGTTCGGACGCCTCAAACAAAAAATACCTCGAACGCTTCTCATCGCTTGTCGAACTCAATAGCGAACTGCTCTCGACAATCATCAATGATGTGCTGCACATTTCTGAAATCGACAGTGAGTCGGTACCGGTCCACAACCGTCCGGTCGAGCTGCGTCCTCTCTGTACCATGGTGCTTGACGGAGTGCGCCATCGTCTCAAACCGGGAGTTGATCTGATGTTCGATGCGTCATCGCCTGAGATAAGCCTGTTCACCGACCCGCAGCGCGTCCATCAGATTTTGCTCAATCTCCTTACAAATGCCGCAAAATTCACCTCTAAAGGAAGTATTACCCTCGGATATAGCGTCGATAACGAAAATGATTCGGTCATATTCAGCGTCACAGACACAGGCATAGGCATCAAGGCTGACAAAAAAGACCTGATTTTCGAACGCTTTGTCAAACTCGACAAGGAGACACAGGGCGCGGGCCTCGGTCTGACCATCTCCCGTCTGCTCGCCCGCATATTGGGCGGAGACGTGATGCTCGACACGACTTACACCAAAGGAGCACGCTTTCTGCTGATCCTTCCGAAAAAATAAGCCGCTGAAAAGTCAATAAATGATAATTAGTATCTTGCACGACTGAAAATCCATCACTTTTTTGTAATTTTGCAGCCATTATGGCAGAAATAAAGAGACACTCACGTTTTCTCACCGAACTTGATACGGCGGTAGTCGACCGGGTCAAGCAACTTGTATTGGCCTCGCGCAATATCGTCATTACCTGCCATGTCAGTCCTGACGGTGACGCACTGGGGTCGTCGTGCGCGCTTTGGTTTGTCCTCAAAGCACTCGGCAAAAACGTAAATGTCGTTACCGCCGACTGCGCTCCGCGCAGCCTCCAGTTCCTGCCCGGTGTCCGCGACATCATCGCCGCGACCCGCAACGGTGACCGTGCCCACGAACTCATCGCCGATGCAGATCTCATTTTCTGTATGGATTTCAACGACATCGAGAGAGTGGACCGTCTTTCTGACGTCATTCTGAAATCACGGGCAAAGAAGGTTGTAATCGATCATCACCTTGAGCCGCGTATCGACGGCGAGATCGTCATCTCGCGTCCGGAAGTCTCATCAACCTCCGCACTGCTCTACATCGTCCTGTGGCAGGCCGGCTGGGCCCGCTTTCTCAACCGCAATTCAGCCGCATGTATCTACACCGGCATGATGACCGATACCGGGAATTTTTCCTACAACTCCAATGACCCGGACCTCTATCTGATCATCCATGATCTGTTGCGCAAAGGGATTGACAAAGACAATCTTTATAAACTTGTGATGAATACCTCCTCCGAGTCAAGAATCCGCATCATGGGTTTTGCGCAATACCGTATGCAGTTGCTCGACACCCACCGCGCGGCCGTCATCATGCTCAGCGAGGACGATCTCAAAGAATTCGGCTATGCCAAAGGCGACACCGAAGGACTGGTCAACATACCGCTTTCGATTCCCGAAATCACTTACTCCATTTTTCTGCGCGAGGATGCCAAAGACTGCGTTAAAGTTTCCATGCGCAGCAAAGGCGACTTCTCGGTCAGCCGCATCTGCGAAGAGCATTTCAGCGGGGGTGGCCACATCAATGCCGCCGGAGGCGAATTCAAGGGTCCACTGAATGCAGCACTCCAGAAAATACTTGAAATAATTCCAACCTACGACAAATATCTTCAATGAAAAAACTAATTTTCCCGATATTCACTCTCCTCGCGCTGGCTTTCCTCACAAGTTCATGCGACGACTCCAAAAGCTATGCCGAACTTCTCGCGGACGAAAACAAAGCGGTTAACGACTTTTTGGTGCGTCACCATGTAGTCAACCGGATCCCTGCCGACTCTGTATTCATCTCGCGCCGTGAGATCGCAGAGAAAATTTTCAAGGAGTCGGGCGAGACGGCAGACAGTGACGAAGCCTACGAACAGTCCATCGTCGAGATCATGGCCTCCCTTGACAAAGATCCGTCAAAAGACGCCCCCTACTACCGCATTGACGACGACTCAAACGTCTATATGCAGGTGATCTCTTACGGAACTGACGAAAAACCCAAGAAAGATGACAGAGTTTATTTCCGCTTCACCCGCTACAATATGTTCTATTATGTGGTCGGAGCCGACAACTCACTCATCGGTTCAGGCAACGCCGACTCGATGAACTCCCAGTCGACATTTTTCCTGTTTGAAAATACAAGTGTAAGCGAGTCCACCCAGTATGGCACCGGCATACAGCGCCCGCTCTACTTCCTCGGTTATAACTCGAAGGTCAACATCGTCATCAAGTCGCAGGCCGGCCCGGAAAGCGACATGTCATACGTTGTTCCCTACCTTTACACCATCACTTATTATAAATCAATGATTTAATCGCACTCATGGCACTCATCAAGAGCATTTCAGGAATCCGCGGTACTATCGGAGGTGTCCCCGGTACCGGTCTCTCCCCTCTCGACATTGTTAAATTCACTGCTGCCTACGCAACTTTCATCGCAGCCAATACTACCCGCAGCAACCGCACGGTTGTTGTCGGACGCGACGCCCGTCTCAGCGGCAAGATGGTCAACGACATTGTTGTGGGCACTCTCACCGCAATGGGATTCGATGTCATCAATATAGGCCAGGCCTCCACACCGACGACCGAAATCGCCGTTGTAGCCGAAAAAGCCTGCGGAGGCATCATCCTCACCGCAAGCCACAACCCCAAACAGTGGAACGCGCTGAAACTCCTCAACGAAAACGGAGAGTTCCTGAACGACTCCCAGGGCAAAGAGGTGCTCCGCATCGCCGAAGAGGAAGCATATTCTTTTGCCGAAGTAGATGAGCTCGGCCACGAGTACACCAACAATACTTACAACCTCCGTCATATCGAGCAGGTCCTCGCGCTCGACCTCGTCGATGTCGAGGCTATCCGTAAGGCCAATTTCACAGTTGCGGTCGATGCTGTCAACTCTGTCGGCGGCGTTGTCATTCCCCAGCTTCTGCGCGCTCTCGGTGTGAAGAACATTATCGAACTCAACTGCGAGCCTAACGGCAAGTTCGCCCACACTCCGGAACCCATTCCGCAGAACCTTACCGAAATTTCCGGTCTGATAGCAAAAGGAGTGGCGGATGTCGGCTTCGTTGTCGATCCTGACGTTGACCGTCTCGCGATCGTCATGGAAAACGGCGAGATGTTTGTCGAGGAATACACCCTTGTGTCAATCGCCGACTACGTTCTCTCACACAACCCCGGCTCGACCGTCTCAAATCTCAGCTCGTCGCGCGCCCTGCGTGACGTCACCCGACGCCACGGCTGCGAATACTCAGCCGCCGCCGTCGGTGAGGTCAACGTGACCACCAAGATGAAAGAAACCGGTGCCGTCATCGGCGGCGAAGGCAACGGCGGAGTCATCTACCCCGCCGCCCACTATGGCCGCGACGCTCTCGTAGGCGTGGCACTCTTCCTCACCCTCCTCGCCAAGAGCGGCAAGAAGGTCAGCGAACTCAAGAAGACCTATCCGGCCTATGAGATCGCTAAAAACAAGATGGAGCTGACTCCTGAAATCGACGTCGATGCCATCCTCGCAGCTGTCAAGGAAAAATTCGCCGGCGAACAGATCACCGACATCGACGGTGTGAAGATCGACTTTGAAAACTCCTGGGTTCATCTGCGCAAATCCAACACCGAACCGATCATCCGCATTTACAGCGAAGCCGCCACAATGGCCGAAGCCGACGCGCTCGCACAGAAAATCAAAGATGTGATCGCCACGATGATCTGATAAATCAGACAAAATATCGTCAGACTATAAACTCACGAGACTGTCTAACAAGTTTGGGCAGTCTCTTTTTATGGTCTGAACAGGCTAAAAA
>UQVH01000009.1 GCA_900544535.1 uncultured Bacteroidales bacterium
TCAATTCTATCACTATATCTTTCCGCATTTCACTTTTTTGTAGTAACTTTGCCGCGATAAAATTCCGAAGAAAAATGAATTTGACTGATTTTTTGATTGTCTTTGCGGGCAGCGGTCTGGGCGGAGTGTGCCGCTACGGTCTGAGTCACGCTGTCGCGCTCAATACCGGCGGCGCAATCTTTCCGTGGGGGACGTTTGCCGTGAATATGCTCGGATGTCTGCTGATCGGGGTGATCTATGGCCTGGCGGACCGGTGGGCCGTCCTCAATCCTGAACTGCGATTGTTGCTGACAGTAGGGTTTTGCGGCGGATTCACGACATTTTCAAGCTTTATCAACGAGGATTACATGCTGTTCGGCGCTTCGGAATTTGTGACGGCAGCCGCTTATGCCGCCGTCAGCCTCTTTGCCGGATTCGGCTGTGTATGGTTAGGCCATATGATCGTACGCTGAAAGAGGGGAGGGCTTTTCATACCTCTGCGACATAAATCTGTGCATTCTCATATTTCATAACCTTGACGCGGGCGCCGGCGTGGATAAAGCCTCTGACAGCCACTGCGTCGAGCACTTCGCCGTTGATCTCCACCTTTCCGGCCGGACGCATGTCGGTGACAGCCGTGCCGTCAAGGCCGATATAGCCGACGGGTGTCATATCGACTCCGATATAACCTTCCTTGACTTGCTGTGTGAGCATGAGTTCCGTGTGGCGCCGCACCCATTTGGGACCGTATGACGAAGTGAGATACCATATCGCCATGATGGCCAGTCCGGTACCCACGAGGAATATTATCATGGAACTCCAGACGGCGTCGGCATTCATGTGGGAGAGCGAGAAGGTGTAGTGTTCGATCAGGCCGAGAATGACGGCGGCGCATACGCAGGATATGCCTGCTATGCCGGTGATTCCGAAACCGGGGACCACGAAAATCTCCAGAATGATGAGCATTATGCCCAGGACGAAGAGCAGAATGATCCATGAGCTTGCTATACCGCTTATATATAGCGGAAGGAAATAGAGTATTGCGGCAATGATTGCTGCCGCCGAGGGGAAGCCGACTCCGGGTGAATGCAGTTCCATGTAGATTCCGCCGATGATCAGCATGATCAGGACTGCCTGCACGGCGGGATTGGTGAGGAAGCCTATAAAATGATCGAGCCAGGTCGGGTGGTATTCAGAGATTACATATGAGTCAGGGGTGGTATATCCGAGTTTCTGCATGATCTCGTCGACCGATTCGGCTTTGCCGTCGGCATAGTTCCATTTGACAGCCTCGTCGGCCGTGAATGTCAGGACTCTTGTCGAGTCGATCAGCCCGTCGACGCTTACCCGCGGATCGACCATCGCTTCGGCTATCAGCGGATTGCGGCGCCAGACTGTTGTACTGTCGGGATTGAGTATTTTACCGTGTTTCTCTGCCGTGGCGCGCATCATTGCGCGCATGTAAGACTGATACTTGTCCGGCATGGCAGCACCGTCCGTCCCGTTGACCACGGTGACGGCTCCCATTGTGGCTCCGCTGCGCATGAAGACCGAGTCGCAGGCCAGTGCGATAAGTGCTCCCGCCGAGGCCGCATTGTTGTCGACAAAGGCTACTGTCGGATGCGGAAAGTTGAGCAGTGCCGTGCGTATTGAGTCGGCGTGGACCACCGAGCCGCCGTAGGTGTTTAGATGTACTATCAGCAGTTCCGCATTCTGTCGCTTAGCCTCCTCAAGAGTCTGCGAAGTGTAGCGCCATGTCGAGGAGCCTATTTCATCGTCGAGCCGCAGCATATAGATGCCGCGTGCCTCCCCGGCTTTCGTTTCGGCTGGAAGTATCAGGGCAAAAAGAGTGATGAGATATGTCCACAATTGCAATAGCAGGTGTTTGATCGGTCGGTTCATTTGGTTTCAGTCAGTTTTTTCTGTGATTTTTTACTGCGTAAGTTTTTCCGGATCCACGAAGGGAGTATGCAGGCTCCGACAAAGAGATAGACATAGTAGCTTATTATACGCCAGAACAGGGCAATAATCAGCGCTATGCCGGCATTGTGGATGAGATCTCCGTAATATGTAGTGAAGAGCCATTCGCTGATCCCGGCGCTTCCCGGCGTGGGGCTGACCATAAGGCACACCCATACGACGAACTGGCGCGCGAAAACTATGAGCTGGTCGGCATGAGGTGAGAATCCGAGGAAGAGGGCGTTGACCACAAGATAGCGCGACGACCATGAAAGCGCCGTTGCGCCGAACGTCTCCAGCCACCAGCGCAGCGGACGTTTGCCGAGATCATGGCCGGTGGTCTCCATGTTTTGTCCGAGACGGTCGACTGCGGGCGCCCAGCGGCGCAGCCATCTGAAATGAAACAGCCAGTTGAGAAAGCGGTGGATCGCCTGTGGTCTTACGATGATTCCGAGAAAGAGGATCGCGGTCCAGAGAGTGATAACGGCATAGACAATCCAGAACACCGACTGAAGGCCTACGGTGAAACTTCCGTGACCGAAATCGAACAGCTCGTCGTAAGGCACAAGCAGTACGATGACGGGGATGGAGAGGACGAAGAAAAGCTCGTCTAAGAACAGAGTGGTCATCATCAGCGTCGTCGCACGTCCGAGTTCGATGCCTTCGCGGTTGAGATATATCATGCCGAAAGCGCTTCCGCCGACGGCCGATGGAGTCACACAGGACGTAAACTCGCAGAGCATGTCGACTTTCAGAGCCTTCCGCCATGACAGCTGGTGGTCGGTCAGGGCTCTGAAACGCCATGTCAGCCCGAAGTCGCGTCCGAGCATGAACATCCATGCTAAAAAGATACAGCCTATGACATGTCCGTCAAAATGAATGGAATTCCATACTTGCGGATTAAACTCTCTGTGGAACAGCCACACAACGACTCCCAGACCTATCGCTACCGGAAGAAATATTTTCCAGACAAGGCCTGAGAATTGTCGGCCGTCGGTTGACGGTGTCGGGTTATTGTTTGTGCCGGCGGTGTTCATATCGGGCTATGATGTCGTCGTAGCGGATTAATACTTCGTTCATGACGTCGTGCCATGTGCGGGCGAGTGTGGCGCGGGCTCCCGCTCCGGCATTTTCTCGTTTTTGCGGATCGGAGGCGATCGCTTTTATTGCGGTGGCATAGTCTTCCGGTGTTCTGCGGGTCAGAAATCCGTTTTCTCCGTCTCTGACCAGTTCGGCGGCCGTCGATCCTTCAAGAAGGAGTGCGGGCGTTGACATAGCGGCAGCCTCGCGTACGACAAGCGGGGCATTGTCATAAAAGGAGGGGAAAAGGAAGAGATCTGAGGCCGCATAGAAGCGCCGCAACTCCTCGCGGTTGTTGATGACTCCGTGAAATCGGACTTTGTCAGAGAGGCCCAGTTGCTGCGTGAGTTCTTCCATATCGTGGAGCGCGTAGCCTGTGCCGATGAAGTTCATCCGGAATTTCATGTCTCCGAGACGGGCGAGCCCGCGGATGATGACCTCGATTCCTTTTTCAAGTATATGCTGACCGACAAAGAGCAGTCCGAATTCGTCGTCGGCGAGTCCGACTGCTTTTCGTGATTCGCGTTTGTAAGCCGCGGGATCGGTGATACCCTCGCAAAGATCATTGCCGTTTTCGACCACTGTCACCGGGCCCTTGTAGCCGTACTCCCTGAGCGTATCCTCGACAGCGGCCTGCGGTATCCACACTTCTGTTGCGGAATTGTAGAATTCGAGCAGACGTTTCATCTGGTATCTGACCATGGGGGCCGGGAGCGAGCGTTCCAGGTCTGTGCGGTATTTGGAGTGGAAAGTAGTGACTAAGGGGATGTCATGCTGGCGTGCGGCATAGGCCGCAAGGCGCCCGGAAGAGAAGGGGCAGTGGGCGTGGACAATCCTGAACGGAGTCAAGCGCAGTTTGCGCCAGATGAACGGATCGAAACGGGGATAGCCGTAGCGGTATGGATGGCGGTTGTAGATCGGCAGCGACAGATAGCGGTACATTGTAAACGCGCCTTCCGGATAAGGTCCGGGACTCCAAGGGGTGGTCACGCATACTTTTTTACCGGCTTCGGAAAGCCACCGGCAATAGTTCTCGACTGTCAGCGTGACGCCGTCAAGGACAGGCGGAAAACTGTCGTTGAAAAGTCCGTAGATGGAACGTTCGGTGGCTGATGTCATAAAAAACTGTTGAAAGTGAATATCTTTCCGGCACGGATTGCAGTTGCCGTTACAAAGTTAACACTTGTCAGCCGATTGAAGTTACAAACGGGCTTAAAATTTTTTGCGTATTATCTTTTTTGAGTCCGTGCGCTGTATGTCCGGATCGAAAATCACCGCTTTCGGGGCGCGGAGATGTCCGGTGGCATTTTCAATCCTGTCCTTAAGTTCTGAATAAGGCCCCGGCATGTCGGTGACCATGACGAGTTCCTCGCCCCAGCGTTCACTTCGGCGTGAGGTCAGATAGAAGGTCGCATTGTCGGGCAGGTACGGAGCGATTTTCTTTTCGATCTCCTCAGGGCTTATTTTCAGACCTCCGGAGTTTATGACATTGTCAAAGCGTCCGATCCAGCGGAATGAGGTCGGAGTGATGAGATCGACTATGTCGTTTGTGACGAGTTTGCCGAACGAGAGCGTTGAACTTACAATTGCAAGACAGCCTCTGCTGTCTGTGGCGAAACTGAATCCGGTGAGTGCCGTGAAATATTCCGAACCGAGCTGTCTCAGAGCCACATGGCTGCATGTCTCAGTCATGCCGTAAGTAGCGAATGCTTTGATTCCGGAGTCGATTATGCGTTGTTCATCGGTTTCCGACAGAGGGGCGCCCCCGATGATGAGATTGTCGATGCGTCCGGCCAACCCTGACTCTAATAAACCGGGAACCTGAGAGGGAACGACCGGAAGCAGCGAGATGCGGTCGTTGCCTTTCATGACGGATGCACCCAGCGGACGGTTGCTCGGAGGCTCTACGCTCAGAACGGCTCCCGCTTCCAAGGCGCGTACAATCTGCATTTTGCCTGCGATATAGTCAGGCGACAGCGGCAGATGCAGTCTGGAGTTGCTGTCAAGTCCGAAAAACTCAATCGTAGCCCGTGCCGACGCACGCATGTCGCTTTTAAGCAGACGGATCTCTTTGGGCGTGCCGGTCGATCCTGATGTCCGTGCAATTACATAGGGGAGCGGTCCGTTCCACTCGCGGATAAAATTTTCCGCCTCAGGGGTCAGAGTCGCTTCCATGTCAGTTGCGGGATTTCCCATTTTGCAGCGGGGTCATAACGGAGTCTGTCGCCGGAGATTGTCAGCGGCGACTGGATATTGTTGTCATACAGTTGTCCTGTGCCTAAGCCCTGAGCCATATTGGTGTCCAGCGTGGCTGTCCATTGGGCTATGGCATTGAGTCCGATGTTTGATTCGAGGGCGGAGGTTATCCACCATCCTGCGCCGATATTTTCCCCCAGCCTGATCCACTCTTCCGATCCTCCGATACCGCCGCAGAGTGTAGGCTTAAGCACAATGTATTGCGGGCAGATTGTTTCGAGCATCCGGCGTTTTTCTTCGGTATCGTTAAGCCCGATCAGTTCCTCATCAAGAGCGACGGGGATCGGCGAGTGGCGGCAGAGACTTGCCATTTCCTCCCATTGGCCTGCACGGATCGGCTGTTCGATCGAATGGATATTGAATTCAGCGAGCCGCCTGAGTTTCTCGTCGGCGTTCTGCGGTGTGAAGGCTCCGTTGGCGTCAAGGCGCAGGGTGATGTCGGGAGCCTCGCTTCTGATGAAGCGCAGCAGCTCCAGTTCCTGGCCGAAATCTATGCCTCCGATCTTGACCTTGACGCATCCGCATTTTTCGGCGAGCTTGCGGGCTATACGTTCGCGCATGGTGTCGCGGTCGCCCATCCAAACGAGTCCGTTGATGGTTATCGCCTTTTTGCCCTCAGTCCACCCGGAGGGGAAAAGTATGCGGTTTCCCCCGTTGGTCAGATCTCTTGTCGCGGTTTCGACGGCGAATCTGACCGAGGGCCAGTCGGCAAGAAGTGCAGGGTTTTCAATATATCGGTCAATGTCGCGGCACACGGCATCGAGCATTTCTTCGTATCCCGGCCGGTCATCGCAACTCAGGCCGCGGAAGAGTCCGGCTTCGCCGATTCCATAAACATCCGGCGATTGCGGACTCCATATTTTGATATAGTAAGTCTCCTTCCTGTTCATGCGTTCACGTGAGGTGATCGCTGTGAAACGGAAGGAGAGTTTGTATTTGCACCACGCAGCTTGCATGTAAATTCTAAAGCGTTGCTTTAATTAAACTATTGCTTTTGATGAATTTTATAATCGGCTTTATCCCGGAAACTTAGGGAATTGATCGAAGTCGGGGTCGCGCTTTTCAAGGAAGGCGTTTTTGCCCTCCTGAGCTTCGGCCATGAGGTAGTACATGAGGGTCGCGTCGCCGGCAAATTCCATCATGCCGCGCTGTCCGTCGAGTTCGGCGTTGAGGGCGCGTTTGATCATGCGGATCGCCATTGGCGAGCGGCTGAGAATAGTCTCGCACCATTCAACGGTTTCGTCTTCGAGCCGGTCGAAAGGCACGACCTTGTTGACCATACCCATGCGCTCGGCCTCCTCGGCGCTGTACTGACGGCAGAGGAACCAGATTTCGCGAGCCTTTTTCTGTCCGACGCAGCGGGCGAGATAGCTCGATCCGAAACCGGCGTCGAAGCTGCCGACTTTCGGACCGGTCTGTCCGAAACGGGCGTTGTCTGATGCTATCGTAAGGTCACAGACCACATGGAGCACGTGACCTCCGCCGATGGCATAGCCGTTGACCATCGCGATGACGGGTTTAGGGATCGAACGGATCGCCTTGTGGAGATCGAGTACGTTGAGGCGGGGCACTCCTTGCTCGTCTATGTAGCCGCCGATGCCTTTTACCTTCTGATCGCCGCCAGAGCAGAACGCCTTGTCGCCGGCGCCGGTCAGGATGATGACGCCTATGTCGGAAGCTTCGCGGCAGTAGGCCATCGCGTCAAGCATCTCGCGGTTGGTCTGCGGGCGGAAAGCGTTGTAGACCTGCGGGCGGTTGATGGTTATTTTGGCTATGCGGCCGTATTGTTCGAAAAGTATGTCTTCATACTTCTTTATCGTTTTCCATTCTCGTGCCATATATTCAATATGTTAAATTTTCTGATCACTATAAATAATTTTACAATTGCAAATTTACTCAAAAATCAGATATAACTTCGTATCTTTGTCACCCAAATCCAATAAGGTATAAAAATTTCACACCTACATATCACATAGACTCAAATATGGAAACGCCTCAGCTTGAACTCATTCTGATAAACATATCGGGCCAGGACCATCCCGGCGTCACTTCAGCCCTTTCGGAAATTCTTGCACGATACAATGCGGGAATTCTTGACATCGGTCAGGCCGACATTCACCATACTCTTTCACTCGGTATATTGATCAAGACCGATTCGGCAGTGTCGGGCAACATCATGAAGGAGCTGCTTTTCAAGGCCACGGAGCTGAATGTCAACGTGCGTTTCTCGCCTGTCAGCATCGGGGAATATGAGAAATGGGTCGGTATGCAGGGTAAGAACCGCTGGATCATCACGATTCTCGGCCGCCGTCTGACGGCCCGTCAGATCGCCAATGTCACGGCCGAGATTTCGGCACAGGGTATGAACATCGACTCAATCCAGCGCCTCACGGGACGTATGCCTCTCGGCGAGGAGGAGCTGCCGCTGTCAAAGTCGTGTGTGGAGTTTTCAGTCCGCGGAATGCCTAAGGATTCGGCGGCAATGCAGGCTCGTTTCATGCAGCTCTCGCAGGAAGAGGAGTTTGACATCTCGATGCAGGAGGACACTCTCTTCCGCCGCTGCCGCCGTCTGATCTGTTTCGATATGGATTCGACGCTCATAGAGACCGAGGTGATCGACGAGCTGGCGATGCGTGCCGGAGTCGGCGATCAGGTCAAGGCCATTACCGAGCGGGCGATGAGGGGAGAGATTGATTTCTGTGAGAGTTTCCGTGAGCGCGTGGCTCTGCTCAAAGGTCTCGACGAGAGCGTGATGCACGACATTGCCGTGAATCTGCCGATCACCGAGGGGCTTGACCGCATGATGCAGGTGCTCAAGCGTGTGGGCTATAAGACAGCGATTCTTTCGGGCGGTTTCACCTATTTCGGCAATTATCTCAAACAGAAATATGGTTTCGACTATGTCTATGCCAACGAGCTTGAGATTGTCGACGGCAAACTCACGGGCCGCTACCTCGGCGAAATCGTCGACGGACGCCGCAAGGCCGAGTTGCTGAAACTGATCGCACAGGTCGAAAATGTCAACATCGCCCAGACAATCGCCGTGGGCGACGGAGCCAACGACCTCCCGATGCTCTCCACCGCCGGTCTCGGTATCGCTTTCCACGCCAAGCCGAAAGTCAAAGCCAACGCCGAACAGTCGATCTCGACCATCGGCCTTGACGGAGTCCTCTACTTCCTCGGCTTCAAAGATTCTTTCATCTCGGAGAAGTAACTTTGTGAATATCATCGGATAATACGCCTGATTTACAATAAAATTCGTATCTTTGTAATCAGATACGGCGAACAATCGCTATTCACCATTTCTCTCATGAGCAAACTGATTAAAACCGATGCCGATTACTCCCGCTGGATACAGGAGTTAAAAGAACGATACCGCCGCAGCCAGATTAAGGCCGCGACGCAGGTAAACCGAGAGATGTTGCGCTTCTACTGGTCGCTCGGTTGTGACATCGTGGCTCGTGATGCCGAGAATGTTTATGGGAGCGGATTTTATCGGAATCTCAGTCAGGATTTGAAAGTAGCCATACCGGAAGCAGATGGATTTTCCCGGCAGAATCTACAATACATGAAGAAGATGTATCTTCTTTATAGTGAGCTGCCTACAAATTGCCAACAAGCTGCGGGCAATTCTCAGAGTACAAATTTCCAACAACTTGTTGGAAAATCTCCAAACCTTACCGATGATATTATTTTTTCAATTCCTTGGGGCCACCATTGCGTTATTATTGACAAATTTTCCAACAATCCGGCAACCGCATTATTCTATGCTCATAAAGTTGTTGAAGAGGGCTGGTCGAGAAATGTGTTGAAATCATTTATTGATACCAGTCTACATCTGCGTCAGGGCAAAGCTCTGACAAGTTTTTCTCGTTTGTTGCCCGCTCCTGACAGCGATCTTGCTCAGGAATTGACAAAAGATCCCTATATCTTCGACTTTACTGAAATGACCGAGCCATATAAGGAACGGGAACTGAAAAAGGCTCTTATGTCAAATATATCCCGTTTTCTTCTTGAACTTGGCTCAGGGTTCGCTTACGTCGGTGAAGAATACCGCCTTAAAGTGGGACATACAGAACAATTCATTGATTTGCTGTTCTATAATATAAAATTGCACGCTTATTGTGTGATTGAAGTCAAGACCGGATCATTCGGCGCCGGAGATATAGGGCAACTTGGCACTTACATGACAGCTGTAAATCATATACTGAAAACCGAGCACGACAATCCTACTATCGGTTTGCTGATATGCAAGGATAAAGATAATGTGCTTGCTCAATATGCTCTTGAATCATCATCGCAGCCTATCGGGGTGGCGGAATTTCAGCTCACAAAATTTATTCCCGACGAATTCAAAAGTTCTTTGCCATCAATAGAGGAAATTGAATCAGAACTGAAATGACCGGTATTTTTCTGCATTTTGTGATAGAAATTCTTGCCTGATTATCATTGGATTATGAAATTTCATTGTATCTTTGTGTATGGCAACCATTTATAAAATATTGAGCCTGTGTGTTAGCTTTGCACTCTTAGGTGACCCGTGTGCGCAAAATCGGTTGGTCATGCTTTCGTGGAAAGGAGGCAAGGGATGAAACTGATATACAAAGCAAAATGGATAATCGTCATATTATCTGCAATTACTTTTGTGGCTTCTTTTGTCGTCCTTTTTATAGGTGGAACAGTAGATGTCAATAGGTGTCTGTTGGGAGCGGATATATTGCTGATAACGGCACAGTCGGTAAATATGATTTATGCGTTCAGATATAAGCATGATAATGTCGGTGTTGCTCTGTTTGTGTGTCTTCTTGTAAGTTTGGGCTTAATGTGGGCAACATATATCTGGAGCTGGAATTATACTGTTAAAGCAATGACAATTGGTTTTGAATGATATATTTGATAGCTGAAATATTCATACGGTCATGGTTTGGGGCGGCGATTCGACATATCGGAGCCGGACTTCGGTATGTGTGTCTGCGGCTGTTCCGGCACGGGCAGAAGTGTCATATCGGCAAATCCTCTATGGCTCGGAAGATTTCAATGACATAGATCACGCCGACAACAATCTTGCCAACGGTTTTCTCGGTTTCCTCGTCCTCGCAGTGATTCTGATTTTAATAGCCAAATAAAAAGTTCTGATATGAAACTGACCGATAAACGATTTGGAATTGTATATGGGGTATTGCTGCTCCTGATGGTCGGTGTATGTGTATCCGAAGGTTGGCGGGAGGATACGATTTTGTTGGGCGGGATTTATGCGCTGTCTTTGTTATCGACATGGCTGTGTCATAGGGTAAGACAGGGAGTTGCCTATGGTAATCTGATTGTGATGATTGTCTATAACGCGATATTGGCTTATAATATTAGATTTAATGGTCAATACGTGGCTGGAACAACATGGTGGCTTTTCATCCTTTTGATAAATGCTGTCCATTCAATCGTATTGTTGTTTTATACTCTCATTATCACTTACAAATCAAATTAGCATCGTCGATAAGCGATGAAATTCGCTATGCAAAAATTTGTGTAAGGCTTAAAAACCGCAGAGTCGTGTCAAGGAGGGGTGACACGGCTCTGCGGTTTTTAGAGGGTGGGTTGTTACGATGTATTGCTGATTATTTTGCGGGGGCGACGGTGAGTTGTGAACCGGCGGTGTGGGCGGTCAGTTGCGGAGCATATTGGCTCTGCACTGTTGTGATGCCGCTTGCGAAGTGTCCGGCGTTGTTGACCCACATGTCATAACTGATGACATAGGTGCCTTTCGGCAGATGGGTGATGAAAAGTCGGGTCGATGTGTCACGGTTTTCTCGGTAGAAACGGATGCCTTCGGCAAAAATCGGAGCGGGGAGTTGTTCTACCGGTTCGAAGCAAGCGGGGCGGTCATCAACAACTGTCACATAGTCCATGTCGCGATCTGCCTTGATGGTCAGTGTGACGCTTACGCGCTGACCCACGCTGAATTTGTCGGCCAGAGCCGGAGTGTGCTCCGCGCCGCTGTTTACAACAAGTGTCTTGCTGACTGACAGATCAGGGCAGGAGGCAGCTTTTACGGAAGTGAGTGAGTCGGTATAGAGATAATACATGGCTCCCCAGGCGGGTGAAGCAGATCCGCTGCGGGTTACTTTCAGTTCCGACGGTTTGCCGGCTTTCAGAGTTACGGGGGTGCGGAATGAGCCTGTCAGACGTTCGATCTTCGAGGGTTCCACCGCTTTCCCTCCGACTGTGACTCTGGCCTTACCTGCGGGTTCGATCCATTTACGTGAAGTTGCGAGTATAGAGGCGACAACTGAGGATGTCGTGACGGATGTGCCCCAGTTCTGCGTCTCTTTCTGGAGTATCAGCCACTGGCGGATGCGGTCGATGTCGGGATTCGACGGTTCGATGGCCGCGTAGGCGTCGAGAATGAGTGCGGTGGTGCCGATCTTGCCCATCGACCATAGAGTCATGTCGTCAAGCGACGGCCACCACATCCCTTTTTCAGGCGAAGTCTCGGAGTATTCGCACAGCGATGCAAGGATTTCGCGGGCCACAGAGGGATATGAATTCCAGGCAAGGATGCGGGCATAGATAGCTTTACTGAAGACGGAGGCCGTTTTCCAGTCGGCGAGAACGCTCTGCACTGTCTTGTTGACGATCTTCGAATCGGCTGCCGGTGCGCCTTTCACATTCTTATAGAAGCCGCGCATGTAGACGTAGTCGGTGTAATCGCTGTCGGGGTATTTGTTGAAATCTTTCCGGGTCTCAGAATCTATCCATTTCAGGGCAGAGGCGACCATGGAGTTGAGTTGGTTCGACTCAGGCATGAAACCGAGTTCATGCAGACGGCCGAAGAGCAGGAGGAGATTTTCGGTGGCCCATTCGGAGGCCTCGTCGCAGGACGAATACCAGGCCCATCCGCCGCCTTTGCGCTGAAGTTTGCGGAGAGTGGCGATGTTGGCCGAGATTGCGTTTTTGACCGTCTTTTCGTCAAAGAGGAGGGAGAGACGGGTCATGCGTTCGTTATCGTTTTTGGCATCGGTCATCCAGGGAGTGGCCGCAAGGAGTATCTGTTTCAGATCCTCGTTCTGCTCAAGCATCGAAGTCAGCATCTTTTCAGACTTGTCTCCGGAGTTCCACTCGCGGAGAGCCGAGGCAAGGGCGAGATTGTCGCGTAGCAGCCCTGAAGCCACGGCGGCCGAGAATATTGAGGCTCCGGCCTCATTGGCGGTCGACGCTTCAAGATCAAGAAGACCGGGTAGGGCGGTTACCACATACCACGTGGGGTTGTCGCAGTATTGCAGCGTGATCCGGGCATTCTCCGGTGTGACGGGAAGTTCCATGCTGAACTTGTCCTGATCAGGAGCTATGTAGAACGGATAAGTGTCTATCACGGGTGTGACGGCGGGGAGAATCGGAAGCAGAGTCTGCTCGCCGTCGGCGTAACGTTCGGCGCTCGACTTGATTCGGTAGCCGACGAAGGGGAGATCGGAGGGAGCGGTGAATTCAATTCCCACAGTTGTCGCGCTGTTGGGCGCTATTGAGTCCGGACGGCTGTATGAACAGATGGTTTTGCCGTCGGAAGGATCGAAAATCTCGATGTCAGTATTGATCAGCTGCGTTTCCTCGCTTCCGTTCATCACAGAGGCTTCGATGCTGACGCGGTCGCCAACGCGCAGGAAACGCGGAAGATTAGGCTGCACCATGACAGCTTTAGCCGCCGTGACTTCGGAACTGAAAGAGGTCGAAAGCAGGGAATCGGTAAAGGCTACTGCTCTGAGTCCCCAGGTTGTGTTGGCGTTGGGCACGGTGAATGTCAGCGACAGTTGTCCGTCGGCATCGGTTTCAAGCATAGGCTTGAAGAAGGCCAAGGGCACTTCGCGGTCGCGGAACGAGAAGGGGATTTCAGCCGCTTTTTCGTTTTGGGACTGATCTGCATCCGCACTTTCTGCCTCGGCTGAATCGGCAGCGGAGGACGCTCCTGCGGCTGCATTGGAAAGTTTCGCTTCAGCTTTTAACGATGCGGATAGCGGAGCGACGGCACCGAGATCCATGACCTCTTCTACAACCTCTTCGTCACGCATGATGCTGACCTCGTCAACGGCCTTCATGCTGCGCGAACCGTAAAGCCTTGCGCCGCGGATGCGGATGTTCGAAGAGGCAAAACGATCAAACATCGGAAGACCGTAGGTGTCGAATTCGGGCGTGGTTATGGAGTTGTCGGACAGCCGTTTGCCCGGACGATACCAGACACTCTGGTAGTCGGTGGCTCTGAGGTCGGACTGGTTCCAGCGGAATGAATATCCTCCGGCCCAGGAGGTGGCCGGTGTGAAGGTCCAGTCGGTTTTTGCAAGTGCGTCGAAAGCCGTGTTGTACATGTCCATGATGACGGCCGACTGTGTGCCGCGGCCCGATTGGTCGATCACTTTGAATGTCCACGTCTCTTCCGATCCGGGTACAGTGCGGTCGCGGAATGTTTCGGTGATGAGACGTATTGCCGGAGCCTTGACATCGCGCTTGATTGCGATGGTTGCGGATTCGTTGCGATAGTTGCCTGTAAGTGCGATGTGGGCGCTTGCGGCATCAATGCCGTCGGGCAGAGCGAGCGACAGATTGTGCATCCCTGCATCAGCCTTTACCCATGACTGAGAGATGATTGAGTCAGGGGTGGTGACGGTTACAAGCAGATTTGTCGGGCAGTTGACAGCGTAGAGCCAGTTACCGTTGCCTGTCGAAGCATCGGCGATTATATTTGCAGACGGATACCATAGCAGACTCTCCGTGGCTGGTGTGGCGGTGTCGGTCGGGCGATACAGCACCACATTTTTCGAAACCGGTGCGGCCAACGTTGAGTCTGCAACGGAGAATGACAGACGATAGCTGCCGGACTGCACAGAGGTGAGATCGAGAGCCTGATTGCCAGGAAGCATTGTGCTGCCGAATACTTTCACGCTGTCACGCATGACGGTGAAGTCGACAGGCATACGCACTATTGAATCACGATAGTCCACGACCTCGACCTTTATGGCGGTTGTCGGAGCTGTTATGTCGATGTTGGCCGGAACAGAGGCACGGATCGCATAGCGCAGGCCTGTTGAGAAAATGGTGGAGGCCATCTGACTTTCTCCGGCGGGTGACATGGCGGTGACTTCCGCACTGAACAGTCCGCCGGGGATAGGGCTTAGTTCAAGAGTGGATTTCGGGATTGTGATTTTGATCTCTCCGTCGGCTCCCGAAGTGGCTTCCAGTGTCTGGAAAGTAAGGGGATCGTCCTGATTCCACCACCAGCGGAGCGGTTGCATGGCGGCGAGGTTCAGCGTGATTTTGGCATCGGCCACCGGGAAACCGGCGTAGGTCTGCAAACGTCCGCGCAGGGTGACATCGCCTGCCGACGGAAAATCTTTTTCGACAGGATCGAGTATGACTTTGAACGTCGGAAGTTTGTAGTCGCTGACCATGAAGCGGACAGGGTCGGCCTTGTCGTCGACAGAGATACAGAAATTGCCGCTCAGAATATCTTTGGGAATCACAAAATTTCCGGTCACTCGTCCGTAGGCGTCGGTAGTGAGCCGAAGTGTGTCGAGGCCCTGATATTTTGAGTCGCGCAGAATGGCTTTGACTTCTTTGCGGACGAGCGGGCGATGTTCGCGGCCACGATATTCATAACATATGGCCATCCATTCGACGCTGTCGCCGGGATGATAGAGCGGGAGTGCCGGATAGCCTGATGCCGACTGACGCCAGTCTGGCGCCTCGCGATGATAGTTGTTGTTATAGATCCAAAGAGGTGTGGCGAAGCGGTCGTTACCTTTTGTCATAACGACATTGCCGTTGCGCGGGCAGTCTATGGCACCATCGGTGTTTGTCTTTCCGATGAGTTGCGGGGCAGCTGTTGAACGTGATGTGTTTGGGACGATAGCGATTGACGCATCTTCAACTGGAGCGCCGTCGGAAGCGCGGAGTGCCCAGACGGTTGCCTTGTCGAAATTTGACGAAGCGAGGGAGTAGTCGGTCACGTAGATCTTGTGGTACCATTCACGGGTTTTGCGGGGCGCGCCGTCGATAGCCGCGATAGCTATATACTGGCCCGGCGCTGTGAATCGGTGACTGAGTGTAAGTTCCTGCGAGAAGGGGAGTGTCTCGCCTGATCCGGCTGTGAACGGAATGACAGCCAAGGGAGTGAGCGACGGGAGCCCGGTGCAGTTGTAGCTTTGCTCGGCAACCGGTGTCGAGGACACATTATATATATATAGCTTTCCCGTCCGGACATTTGAGACAGAAAGTTTGAATTTCATCTCTGTTCCGGGCGCTCCTACAGTGGGATAGTTAAGCTCGATCCCCTGCATTTCGATCTCGGAGAGGGTGTTTTTGAGATTGTTGTTGCGACGGAAGGCGGGATAGGCTTTGAGATTATGGCGTATAGCCTCAGCAAGCCACTTTTTCGTATTTTTGTTGTTGCTGTTTATTGCAAGGAGGATGTCGCCGGAGTATTCTGAGGTGCGACATTCGTTATAGAGGTCCTGCAACAGTTCTGTTTTGCGCTCAGTCGGAGACGGCGTATCATCTCCGCTGTTCCAGACATGGCAGGTGATAAAGTCAAGACGGTTGATGTCAGTGAGGATGAACGGCGCAGATACCGAGGAATGGAATCTGAGCAACGAGGCGTAGATATCAAGTATTTTGGCGGCAGTAGCGTCAAAGCGGTTGAACTGAACTGTGAGATAAAGGTCGTGGCGGGTGAGCAGTCCCCACGACAGAATGTTGTCCATACGTCCGGTGGATTGGAGCAAAGAGATTGCCTTGTTGCTCACAAAATCGAAAAGAGTGGGGTAATAGATTTCTGTCTCATTGCGGACCCCGACAGATTTGCCTAAAGACAGAACAGAGGAGTAAGTTTTCAGTGGTGCCGCTTTCAGTTCCGGTGCCGCTTGCAGTGCTGAATCAATTAGCGAGTTGATCTTCATGCGGAACTGGTCGCCGCTCCACTCGCGGTAGTCGTCGGGCAGAGGTGTGAGCGGCAGATTGCGGGCGTCGTATTTCCACCGCGATGAAGAATATAGAGCTGCATAGATGTCAGCCTCCAAAGTGCTGAGCATGGATTTCAGTACAGGATCGGAGGTGATCGCCGCTATCGAGTCGATTTTTTTGATCGCCAGGGAGCTTCGGGTGACGTCAATACGTGATTCGGCAAGGTAATAGTCAATAAGAGCGCGGACGATAGCCGGGCCGTCATGTCTTTCGGTAGCGGCGGTCAATGCCTTTTCAGACTGTCGGCTGACGGTCTGCGGATAGGCAAAATCAGGCTTTGTGGCTGTCTGTGCATCCAGCGTCAGTGCGCTGAAAGATAAGAATGTGAAAACAGACAGCAGAATGAGTATTCTACTGGCTCGCATAACGGTAAGAGATGATAATAAATAGGGGAAATGTGTGGAGGTTGCGGAGAGAGGCGGAGGCTTACTTGCCATGCTGGCGGCGGTGCTGGCGCATCAGCTGACGGGTGAAATCCCGTTCTGCATCCTTAAGTTTGAAAAGCTGTTTCGGGGTAAGAATCGTCTTGAAATCCTTGAAGTATTTCATTTCGATCTCGTTTTCGCGGCCTTTGAGTTCATAAGCGGCCTCGGCAGCCTTTTCATATTCAAGATCGGTCGTTTTCTCTCCCTTGCGCAGGGTCTGCTGATAGAGCTGCTCAGCTTCTTCCTGGGCTTTCCGGATCTGTTCCTCCATGGAGTTGTAGAGTGGAAGAAACGCGGTTTTTTGCTCGTCGGTGAGGGCAAGTTTCTTGGTGAGGAAATCGTTTTTATACTGCTGGATCTCTTTCATCCATGTCACACGCTCACGCTCGGTGGGGCGCTGTGCATAGGTTGACAGGGGAGTGGCTGCCGCAGCTATGGAGAGAACGATAGAAAAGATGATCTTTTTCATGAAAGTGTGTTTGTTTGATAGGATGGATGTAGTGGAGGAGATCAGATGTCGGACAAGGGAAATTCAGGATTTTCCGGAATCGTTGCGGAGTCGGAAATATCATCAGTCAGTTCCTCTTCATAAGCCGCGGGATCAAAACCGGTTTCGTAAAGTTCATTCATGAGCTGATAGTCGCTGATCTCACCTTCATTGATGAAATATTCGTTGATGAAATGGTCGTTTTTGAGTGCGGCCGTCATCACCGGATTATTGTCGATTGAAAGTCCTGACGAATCGGTGCGCATCAGATCAAACATTTTCATCATGCACCATACGCCCATGAACATGGCGGCCATATATACATAGGGCCGTATGCGCTGCCAAACCGAGCGCGGCATGACATTCGGCTTAGGCTTTTCCCACTCCATCTCAGGAAGGGATGCCGCCATTCTGGTAGCGAAATCTTCGAAATAGCCGTCAGGAACGGTCATTCCGTCATTTCGTCCTACTTTTGTCAATATATCTTTCATCGTGTCTCTTGTTTTTTTGAAGCTTAAAATTGATTACAATTTTATGATTAGACTTACGGAGGGGGATTAAGTTTAATCCGTATCAGCAAAAAATTGTTCGATTTTTTTTACTGCGAGATGATATGACGCTTTCAGTGCGCCGACTGATGTACCCATGATTTCCGACATCTGCTCGTATTTCATGTCGTCGTAGTAGCGCATGTTAAAAACAAGACGTTGTTTTTCAGGGAGTGTCGCTATGGCTTCCCTGAGTTTGAGCGCGAGTTCATCACCGTCGATATTCGTGTCGGCATGGATAAGGCTTATGAGCTGAGACTCCTCGTCGTCAAGTGACAGGCCGCGTCTTTTTTTCTCTTTTTCAAGGAAGGAAATGCTTTCGTTGACCGTAATTTTGTAGAGCCAGGTCGAGAGTTTGGCATCTCCGCGGAAATTCTCGATGTTCTGCCAGGCTTTGAGAAATGTATTTTGCAGCACATCGTCAGCATCCTCGTGAGCCTGTACCGTGCGGCGGATAAGGCGGTAGAGCGGCTCGGTATACAGACGGATAAGGTCGTTGAAAGCCGCGCGACATGTCGAGGGGTCTCTCAGACGTGCCACAAGTGTCGAATCGTCAAGCTTAAGATCTTTTTCCATCTTTAAAGAATGAAGTTATTTTTACAAATTTAGGAATAAATTGTTAACTCATTCGTAAAAATAGTCATAATTGATGTTAATCCCACAGCTTATGCCCTGGTATAATACCAACAGGTCCCGGCAAATATTATCTGACTGTATTTGCCGGGACCGGATTTATGATATCAGCCTTGATGGAGGCCGCAAGCTGAACTTATATTCAGTAATTACTGCTGGGCGTAGGCTCGGATGGTCGGGCTTTCCACATCCACGCCGTAATCCTGTGCACACTGGAGGATCGCACGGGCCAGTCTGGGCTTGAGATCTTCCGGACAGTAGCGGAAATATGCTTCGGCGGCGCGGACATGAGCAGCATCGGGCATCGGGTATTCACGACGTTCTGGAAGACCGAACACGCTGTCGGGGAGATCCTTGCGCTCTTCGTAGGATATTTTATCGTTCATGGCTGGGAGATATTTGTCAGAGATTGAAGCGGGCGCCAACCTGAAGCAGACCTTGTGCTCCGAAGCCGAGTTCGCCGAATATGCTTGTCACACGAGTAAGATTCACTTCCGCTCCGAGCGGCGATACCTGGAATGCAAAATAGGCTTTGTTTTTCGACCAGTCGCCTGCTGCCATGTGTGTGATGTCAACGCCCATGCCAAGATGGCCGTAAAGGTTGACAACGCTGTTTCTCCAGTAGTCGTAACGGCCGTTGAGCATGATCACATGGTAATATGCGTTTGCGTCATCGGAGTGTTTGTAGCTTGCCGACGAGAATGTGTAGGAGAAACCGAGATAAGCCTTTGGCATCACTTTGAAGTTCACGGCTGCGGTGAGTGCGCCCCAGGCGTTGTTGATGGAACCGCCGTCGTGCATGTCAGTGGCATCCATCTGGGTGTAGCCGCCGTAACCGATCTGAAGCTGGGTTTTCTGTGCGTGGGCACCGAAGGCCAATCCTAAAACCGCACACATGATAAGTAGAATCTTTTTCATCTCTTTGTGTTATTAAATAAATGAATAAATAATTGTACGTGCCGATCAGAGCCTCTTTGCGTGGAGAGATGTAGGCGTGGTCGCAAAGGGTTTCGGTTTAATAACACATTTTGTAAAAAAAATGTTTAGGTCCGGTGACGGTTTTGATGGGGATTTATGGCTGTTTTAATACCACCTTACGCCGTTGGAATAGGATGAGCGCTTGTCGTATTTGAGATCCTGGAGCAGCGACGATTTGACGGAGATGTGGAAGTTGTAGCTTTTGTAGGGTCCGACGGGGACAAAACTTGCACGCATGGTGAAGCAGTGCATGTCGCGCGAGATATTACAGTTCATATAGGCAAGCTTGTGGGTGTCGAAGTTATAGCTTGCCGAGAAACCGAAATTCCAGTTAGCCGTGGGGCGTATATTGCCGGAGAACGACAGATTCTGTGTGATCTTGCCCTTGTATTCGAGCTTTTTATAGTCGAATTCGCCGTAGCCGTAGTTGACGGAATAGTTGAACGTCAGGTTCCAGGGGACGCTCCATTTCATATACCCGTCGTCATCAAATTCCAGACCGGAATCTTTCTTTCCGCTCTTTCGTGTCGGACTCTCATAGTCGGAAGTGGTTTCGGCAAACTGCTGATCCATGCTTTGTGAAGCTTCCTTCTTGTCCTTGTCCTTTTTGTCCTTGTCCTTGCCGAAAAGTTTTTTGAAGGTGTCGTTGTTGAAGGTATAGCTGAAAGATGTACCGGTGCTTGAGAGCTTGCCCCAGCCCTTGCCCTGGGTGATGCGGAGCTTGTTGACGCGGACCGGGTTGCCGGCGGCGTTCAGGGCGTAGGTGTAGACGTCCCAGGTGGCAGAGAGGTTGAGGTTGAAGTTCTTGACCAGACGCAGCATGATCGAGGTGTTGAGGTTTGACCAGCGCATGGAGTCGGCTGCGAAATTGTAGCTTTGCGACAGTGAGAGGTTTTCGATGAGCGAGATTTTCTTTTCGCCGATGGAGTCGTTGTCCGACTTGACTTTCATCTCAAGGTTGTTGGCCAGCGAGACGCTGATCGCACCGGTCTTGCCTTGGCCCGGAACTCCGAACAGAGAGTTGGGGAAGTAGGAATAGGTGCGTGTCTGCATCTCTCCTTTGGCGTCGGGATACTGATAAGATCCGTAATATCCGAAGAATTTTGACGCGAAGTCAGGTGAGCCGGTGAATGAAATGGTCGGGGTGAGTACGTGGCGGATCATCTTTACCTTGTCACCGAGGAAGGGTAGCGGCTGGAAGAAGCCGTAGATCTTGGTGTCGAGCGAGACGGCCGCGCTGAAGTCCCAGACGTTGTAGAAGCTGTAAGTGGTATCAAGCACCTCGGCCGAAGCATTGGGGTCCCACTGACGGCGTACCTTTGTGGTATACATCCGGTCCGTCAGATTGATAGAGGGTGTGAGGTTGAGATATTTGAAGAGATTGAAAGTGGCGCTGATGGGGATGCTGTGGCGCATACCGTTGCGCCAGTCCTTGATAAGGCTCTTTTTGAAGAACTCGTCCTGTTTTGCGGTCAGCGAGTTGTTGAACTGGCCGGAGTAGGAGAGTTTGATCTTTTCATACCATTTTTCTTCGCCGACAGCGCGTTTGCGCTTGAAGGGATAGAGCTGCGACATGGTGATGGTGAAGTTCGGGAACGATACTGCGAGGGTAGAGTCCTGTGAGCGCTGGGCGATGTTGGCCGTCGTCGATACCGACCATTTTGAGTTCGGGAAACGGTAGGTCATGTTGATCGTACTGCTCTTGGTGTTCTCGGTGAACGCATTCGAGTAGTACGAGTTGAGGTCGTTGCGCGTGTAGCCGCTGGTGGTGAAGTTGACGCTTGCCGACAGGCTCATGTTGGGGTTGGCCTTGGAATCCTGGCTGTGATTCCAGAGTATCTGGAAGTTGGTGGCCTTGGAGTAGTCGGGCATACCTTTGTCGCCTGTGACGGTCTTGAGGTAGGAGATGTTGAAACCGCCTGAATATTTGTAGCGCTTGACGTAGCGCGATTCGGCGCGCAGCCCCCAGGAACCGAGGGTGTAGATCTCGCCGGTGAGCGCGAGGTCCATGTTCTGGCTCAGGGCGAAGTAATAGCCTCCGTTGCTCAGATAGTAGCCGCGGTTGTAGTCATCGCCGAAAGTCGGGAAAATGATGCCTGAAGAGTATTTTTCGGAGAAGGGGAAGTAGCCGAACGGTACTGCAAGCGGCAACGGAAGACCTGCAAGCACCATATAAGCCGGGCCGCTGACCACGTCTTTGCCCGTGCGGACTTTCGCTTTGGTCAGCTGCATGTAGAAGTGGGGATCTTCGTGGTTGTCGCAGGTGGTGTATCGGCCGTTCTGGACGTAGAAAGTGTTTTTGTCGATTTTCTTTGTCTGGCCGCCGGTCAGATAGCCTTCGCCCTGCTGGGTGATTACATCAGTGATGTAGCCGTATTCTGTTTTGAAGTTATAGCGCATGGTCTTGGCTTCGTAGCTTGTGCCGTTGTCGTCGAAGACAGGGGTGCCGAAGAGTTCGCCGACCGAATCGACACCGCCCACGGCATAGACCGTGTTGTTTTCGAGATTCATCTCGATTTTTTCGGCGTCAAGCTTGATGTTGCCGTAGCTGACCTTGCTGTCGCCATACATAAAAGCGGTGTTGCGTCCGATGAGCACCATCGAGTCCTTTGACGAAAAATCAACGGCGTTGTCGAGGTCGACTTTGGTGCGCACTATGTTGGAGCCTTTTTCCGGCGGAGTTATGCGCCGGCGGCTCAGCTGCGATCGTTTGGTACTGTCGGGGATATAAGTGTGGCGGTTGATAAGGCTTGCGAGACTGTCGGATGCGGCTGTCGTGTCAGCCGGAATTGCCGCCGTGTCGGAGACTGCTGTATTGAGCAGTTCGGTAATGGATCCGACGGTGTCATTGACGGTTTTATCGGGCTCCGGAAGGGCGCCGACGGCGGCTGTGTCGGCCGGAAGGAGTTCCGGATGGCTTGCGGCTACGGCCGGCTCGGAGGGAAGCGCGGCGATGGATTCGGGTTGCATGACATCTGTTGCCCCGACGACTGAGTCAGGGTTTGCAGAGCGCGAAAATGCACCGACAGAGAGGGCGCACAGCAGCACTAACGTGATGATATATAGATGAGAATACCTCAAATCTGCACCTTGAATAGATGGATGTCAACCCATTTTTCGGAGATGGAGAGCCTGTTGACAGGCCCAGATCCGACAGGGAAAATCTTTGCAAAGATATAACATTATCCTAAAATAGGCAACGCGCATCAGGATTATCCTCCCTTAATTAATGTAAAAACAAATTTTCCCGAATGTTTAAGAGTTGGATTTCAGAGTGAAAGATTGAAAGAAATGTTGAAATTTTTAATTAAATGCAAGAAATGTATTAATGATTGTGATTTTTTGGCTAATTTTGCATTGGAAAACGGGCCGTTCCCGTTTGTCGCAATCAAGTAACCCCAATAAACACCGTAGAACAAATTTAGCAATTCGAATGGCAAGACAACATTTCGACACGCTGGACTTCAAGATCCTCAAGATGCTTTCCAGCAATGCTCGCAAGCCTTTTTTAGAAATAGCCCGCGAGACAAATGTATCCGGAGCCGCCATACATCAGCGTATACAGAAACTGACGTCATCGGGCATTATCAAGGGATTTGAGACAATAATCGATCCTGCATCCGTGGGCTATGACACCTGCGCCTATATCGGTTTCATCCTTAACGACTCTTCAAAATTCAATGAAGTCGTTCAGCTTCTCAAGGATATACCTGAGGTCGTGGACTGCCATTTCACGACCGGCAGTTATGATATTTTCGCCAAAATCTTTGCCCGCAACAATGAGCATCTGCTTGAGGTGATCCATAAGATCAGCCTCGGAGCGGTGGGCCGCACTGAGACTCTGATCTCGTTCAAAGAGGTGTTCAAACGCCCCATCCCCATTCAGGCCGAGAATTTCGACTGATCTTCGGCCATTATATCCAAAGATAAAGTCCGACTGAAAAATTGATAGACAAGGAAACATTCGGAAATCAGACAGCCCTCTTCCATACGTTCGGTTGCAAGCTGAATTTTGCAGAGACCTCCACCGTGGCGCGCATCTTTGCCTCGCGGGGTGTCCAGCGGGTACATGAGGGAGATACACCTGATTTCATCGTGATCAATTCATGCAGCGTCACTGAGATGGCCGACAAGAAATGTCGTCAGGCCATCCGTTCGTTCGCGCGCCGCTATCCCGATGCGAAGATCGTGGTGACCGGCTGTTATGCGCAACTGAAGCCCGGTGAGGTGGCCGACCTTCCGGGTGTAGTTGTTGTGGCCGGTACCGACCGCAAGCTTGAGCTTGCCGACTATCTCGATCAGGTGTTGCACGAGGATCACGCGGAGCGTGCCGCCACTTTTGTCACCCCGGCCAAAGAGATCCGCTCGTTCAGCCCCTCATGTTCCCGCGGCGACCGCACACGCTATTTCCTGAAAGTTCAGGACGGATGCGACTACTGGTGCTCCTACTGCACCATTCCGATGGCGCGCGGGCGCAGCCGTTCGGGTACGGTCGACGAAATCGTGGCTCAGGCCCGCGAGGTAGCCGCCGAAGGTGGCAAGGAGATTGTCATCACAGGTGTCAACATCGGCGACTTCGGACGGGGGAGAGGCGAGACTTTCCTTGATCTCTGCCGTCGTCTCGACGAGGTGGAGGGGATCGAGCGCTATCGCATTTCATCCATCGAGCCTAATCTGCTGACTGACGGCCTGATTGATTTCGTAGCCTCCTCGCGGCGGTTTATGCCTCATTTCCACATACCTCTGCAAAACGGCAGCGACGAGGTGTTGCGCCTGATGCGCCGCCGCTACGACACGGCTCTTTTCCGTAGCAAGATCGAGCATATCCGTCGTGTGATGCCCGATGCTTTTATCGGTGTTGATCTGATTGTCGGCGCACGCGGCGAGACCGAAGAACTTTTCGAGCAGTCGAAAGCCTTTGTCGAATCGCTCGACATCTCGCGCCTGCACGTCTTCACATACAGCGAGCGTCCCGGAACGCGTGCGCTTGAAATCGGACATGCCGTCAGTCAGGAGGAGAAACACCGCCGCACGCGCCTGATGCTCGCTGTCTCCGAGCGGAAACTGAAAGAGTTTACCTCACGTTTCATCGGCACAGTGCGTCCGCTTCTTGTCGAGCATCCCCGCCACGACGGTTCGATGGCCGGGTTTACCGACAACTATCTGCGCGTCAACATCGCTCCCGATCCTGATTTGTCCAACACTGTCGCTCCGGTCAGGATTCTCTCCATGCACCCTGAGGGCGAGGAATCGGAAGGGGAGGTGCTGAGATGAGCGCTGTGGCATCAGTTTCGGTCCCTGCTCGTGTCGCCGTGATCATCCTTAACTGGAACGGTGAAAAATTTCTCCGCTCCTACCTGCCGTCGGTCATCGCGCATACGCCGACGGAGATCGCCGACGTCATTGTGGCCGACAACGGCTCGACCGACGGATCTTTAGCCCTGCTTGAAAAGGAATTTCCCGCTGTGAAGACCATCCGTTTCAGCGAAAACCACGGTTTTGCCGAGGGCTACAATTTCGCCATAAAGCAGGTGGCGCCACATTATAAATATAGTGTGCTGCTCAACTCCGATGTCGAAGTCAAGGACGACTGGCTGACGCCGCTTTTCTCATTTATGGAATCGCATCCGGATGCCGGAGGGGTTCAGCCGAAGATCATGTCGCTGACAGAGCCTGACAAGTTTGAATATGCCGGGGCCTCAGGCGGATTCCTCGACCGCCACGGCTATCCCTACTGTCGCGGGCGCATTTTCGGTACTGTCGAGACTGATCACGGGCAATATGACACTCCCTTGCAGGTCGACTGGGCAAGCGGAGCCGCGCTTATGGTTGACAACAGTCTTTATCTCGCAGTCGGCGGTCTCGACAAGGCGTTTTTCGCCCACATGGAGGAGATCGACCTCTGCTGGCGTATGCGCCTCGCAGGCCGTCAGCTCTGGGCCGTTCCGGCAGGCAGGGTATATCATCTCGGCGGAGGCAGCCTTCCGGCCTCGAATCCGAAGAAAACCTATCTGAATTTCCGCAACAATCTGCTGATGCTCCACAAGAACCTCCCGCGCCGAGGCCGCGCGCGCCGTCTCGTGTGGCGCCGTCTGCTCGACACTCTTGCGTGGGCTAAATTTGTGGCCTCGTTTGATTTCGCCAATGCGCGGGCCGTCGTCAGCGCCCACCGTGATTTTTCGCGGATGAAAAAAAATTACGACACAGATCCTCAGGCCGATCTTCTGCGGGAGCGACCCGACATACTCGTGGCCTTCTATCTGCGTCGTTGCTGCCGCTATTCCGACCTTTGAAGCGGATTTTGGCGGCTTCACGGTGACCGTCAGTTTTCAGAACATTTCCCCGATCTCCGCGATCATATCCGTCGCCGTCTGGTCCGGACGTATCGGTACGATCGTGCCGTAACCCTCGCCGAGCCAATATTCGTCGGTTTCCGGGTTGCCGGGCTCGTCGTTGTGGAACTTTCCGGTCAGCCAGTAGAACGGGGTGCCGTGCGGAGTGGCGTATGTGGCATATTCCTCTGTCCAGCGCCCTTTGGCGGCGCGCACGACTTTGACGCCTTTGGGGGTGCAGTGCGAGGGGAAATTGACGTTGAGGCAGATCCCTTCGGGCAGCCCTTCAGCAAGGACTTTGGCTGTGATCTCCCTTATATAATAGGTGAGCGGATCAAAATCGGCGTCGGGCGAGTGATCGAGAAGTGAATAGCCTATCGAGGGGACGCCGAGCAGACATCCTTCCATCGTCGCTCCCATCGTGCCGGAATAAATGTTGTTGACGGCTGCGTTTGAACCGTGGTTGATTCCTGAGAGTATCAGGTCGGGTTTCCGGTCAAGCACCGCATACATGCCCGTTTTCACGCAGTCCACCGGTGTTCCGGTCACGCTAAGCATTTTTGCGCCGTCAAGCGACGGATGCTCGTTGATGAACAGCGGTGAATTTACGGTGATGGCCGATGACTTTCCGGACTGCGCGCTTTCGGGCGCCACGACAACCACATCGCCCAGTTCGAGTGCGATGCGTGTGAGGTGGGAGAGACCGCGGGAGCTGATCCCGTCATCGTTGGTGATGAATATCAGAGGGCGTTTGCTTTCCATTATACACTGATTTTTGGACAAAATTACAATAAAATGACAACTAATCATGCGCTCAATTGTTAAAAAATTAGTACTTTTGACACTCCAAAGGTCCTGTGAGGCCTTTGTGGACACTAATCATCAATTCAAAAAACAATAAACGTTATGCAGATCCAACGCATTCAGACCGTCTATATCTTCCTCGCCGTAGTGGCGATGATGATATTCGTGATTGTTCCCTACGGGGAAGTCGAGTATCTTGCCTCGCAGCCGGCAGTCTCGGAGAAACTCTATACTATGTATGAATACGGTCTTCTGATTCCGGCTGCCGCGACAGTTATCCTCCTGATCGTCGACATTTTCCTTTTCCGCAATCTCCCTTTGCAGCGCACTGTGCTGACCATCAGTCTTCTCCTTACGCTCTGCTGCATAGCCGTGGTTTGTTTCATCCTCTTCAAGCAGGCCGGAGCCGAGGGCATGGATGCTCATTTCTCTGTCTGGGACATCCTTCTTCCTCTCGCCGTGATTTTTGAGATCATGGCTCTCGGCGGAATTGCTAAAGATATCAGACTGCTCAACTCCTACAACCGTCTGCGTTAAACAACCTATTGTCTGACAGCGCTCTTTGCGCCTGATCGGGACTAAAAATTTCAGCGTTCGTCTCTGTTATCGGCCATTCGACCGACAGAGACGAATTTTTTTGTCATGCATTCTTGCAACTGATAAAATTTAATATTAACTTTGTCGAAACAAATCTATTTTAGAACTCTTAGCTCTCCTGCTGACCTCTCTGCTCTCAAACTCCTTGATTCAGTTATTGCGATAAATGATTGGCATTAGCCTTGGCCAATAGAGTTCGCGTTTTTTGTCTGTTAAAATTGAAATACTACAATCTTGCTATTCTTAATGAGAAAATTATTTTTCGGCTTCGCACTCATGCTGATAGCTTCTTCCGCGTCTGCATGTAGAATAGACGAACTGCCGGCGACCAACAGCGGCCTTCTCGACTTCCTTGATCGGGAACTGGCCAGGCGCGACAGCCATATAGATCGTCGGGCCTATGTTGTCGATTCAATCAAAAATCTGATCGATGCTCATCCGGGACGCAGGGTTGAGCTTTATTTTGAACTCGGCGAACGGGTTGCCCCGCTCAACTGCGACTCTGCCATAGCCGTATTCGGCCGCGGTTTTGAACTTGCCCGTGAGGCGGGCGATTCGGCCAGCGCCCAGCGTTTTCTGATACTTCGCGCCTCTGAGCTGCGCAAATTCGGCGCCACACCGGATGCGCTTGAGGCTCTCAGGCATGTGCGTCAGAAGGGTGTCTTCCCTCAGAATCGGCTCCTGTATGCCGAAACCACCCGCGACCTTAATCTCTATATAGCTGAAATCCTTGAGGATAGCGATGTCGCCAAGCCCTATCTCAACGACGGCATGAAGTATGCCGAAAGCCAGCTCGATCTTCTGCCTCCCGATTCGCCGGAAGCGCAGATCGCCCAGTCCATAATTTATTATGCCAAAGGCAAGCGGCCTCTGTCGGCTGCCGCCCTTCATTCGTTTGCTACTGATGTCGATATGGACAATCCGAATTTTTCGTTGGCCATGGCGATGCTTGGAGGCCAATATTACTATCTCGGTTCTTTCGACGAGGCAATCCATTATTGGGCTCTCGGAGCCATAGCCGATGTCTGTCACGGCAATTTGAAAGGGTCGGCCCTGCCGCGTCTCGGCCATGTGCTCTATGATTACGGTGACATTGACCGCGCTTATAAATATCTGACAGTATCTCTCGAAAATTCCATCAGGGCCGGTGATATGACTAATACGGTGCTTGTATCTCAGGCCATGATGCCGGTCGCTCACGACTTGAGCGCAATGTCTCAGCGGCGTATGGTGATAATGGTCGCACTGATTGTCGTGCTTTCGGTCGCTGTCCTGCTCCTTGCCAATTTCTACCGGCTCAAGAAACGTCGTGTCCGTGAGATGGAACAGGTCAAGCGTCAGCTTGCCAATGCCAACATGATTAAAGAAGCCTATATCTCAGAGTTTATAAATCTCTGTTCGGGCTATATGGCCAATCTTGAGGATTTCACACGCATGTGCCGCCGAAAGATCACAGCCGGTCAGACAGATGATCTGCTCAAATATATCCGTGAAGGTAAGCTCATGGACGAGCAGCGTGAAAAATTCGACGCAATTTTCGACGAGACTTTCCTCGCCATATATCCCGGTTTCATCGACGGCCTCAACCGTCTGCTTCTCCCCGACAAGCAGATTGTCCTCAACTCGCCCAATCTGACCACCGAACTCCGTGTCCTCGCTTTTGCCCGTCTTGGGGTTGACGATACGGCTCAGGTGTCGCGCTTCCTCGGAGTCTCGACTAACACGATCTACACATATCGCAATAAGTTCCGCAACATGGCCATCGAGCGCGACACTTTCGATGCCGACATTATGCAGATCGGGGCGATAAAGTGACCGTCAGACACCTTTTTTGACGTAGTAATTGTTTAGATTGAATTTAGATTCATTGGCCCGCGAGTTATGTTTAACACGCGGGCTGACTGTGCTTTATCTTCTATATTCCTTTTTGATTGTTTAGATCGATGAGGGTCGCTATTGCTATCGTGTGAAAAAGGGTATATCTTTGTGTTATTCTTAATGAAGACCGGATGATCCCGGCTCCCTGATTTAAGTAAATATAGATTATATCAATAGAGAATCATACTTACAAAGAAAATGATTTAGGTAATAAAAGATTTGTTTTACGTTAGGTTTTTAGAATTTACTTTTACACTACGTTAGATTCTGTAAAGAGAGCGGTCCTCGTGAGGAAGGCAGCTCTTTTTTTTATGCCCCGGTAATTTCCGGATTTAAATATCCCCGGTAGTGAGGCTTGGTAAGGCTGCGGTGGTAAGGCGCGGTAGGGGACACGGTAAGCCGCCGGTAGGGACGCTTTTCAAAGCGTCCTCCATTAGTAGAGGGTAATCCGCTGAGAATTAGCGGCGTATCAGGTTGGCCGCGTTAGCGGTCGGGAGAATCTAGGCCGCTGCAAGAGCCCCCATCGGGGGTTCGCAGCTGTGGTAACGCTGCCATCCCCACCATATTACAAGCTCCGTAGGAGCGACACAGTTTCACTCCTACGGAGCTTTTTTGCAGGGAGGATCGTCTACACCACAGCTGCGAACCGCTAACGCGGCTCTTGCAGCGGCCTGGATTCCCCCGCCGCTATGCGGCTTGCCTGATTGGGGACGTTGCCGGATGGATGTTTTGTTATATTTCGGGTGGTCGGGGTTATATATGCAGTTTAGATCGGTCGTTTTGATGTGCGCTTATAATCGCCAATAAACCAATTGAATATAAAATCTCCAATTGATACTGATTTTTGATATTACATTCTGTTATCTCCATTTTCTCCTTTGTGGGCTATCTTTGCAATGTGTAAAATTTTAATCAGTTTATGGATTGCATAAAAGCATCCGATTTGCAAGATATTCCAATAGATCTTAAGTCATCAATTGACAGGAAAAAAGCAAAGCCGCCTCGTGATGAAGCGGCTTTTGCTTTTATAGTGTGTGGATGTGTGATTCTTACTTCACGAGAATCTTGCTGACAGCGCTGCCCTGACGGCGAACGTAGATGCCGGGCGTCAGATTGTCACCGTTCACGCGGATACCCTGAAGATTGTAGAACTCAACAGGCGCATTCGAGTTGTCGACGGTAATATTGGTGATGCCACTGGTATCATCCACGGGTTCTTTTGTGAAAGTAACCTCAATAGGAGTTTTTGCAGTAGGATCGTCGGGGTCAGAAAGCCAATCAACTGCAATTTTCATATTATTAGTAGTGCCGGAAAGTGAAACATTGGCTACTATATATTCATCCTCAGCAGCCCCTTCCGGTTGAAGTTTAAGTCCGTCAACCGAACCTTCATAGCACTTTTCTCCGTCTTTTTCAGAAATAGTCACATTATTGACTACTATATCACCAAGATTAAGCCCTAATGAAGCGAGATTGAAATTCGGGAGGGTAAAAGTGCACTTGTTGTCTTCGGTGGGAACAATTTGTATTGTAGCGTCTTGGTTTTCAGCAATAAGCCCAAGTGGTTCCATTTTAATATTTAAATAACCTGAATAATTGTAAAAGACACGTACATCATCAATGGTAAGAGAATTGTTTTTGCCGACAACTGATGCACCACCGAAATAGTCACCTGCGGCAATGATGACGTTTAAATATTCAGGAGTCGCATCTGAATCATATGTGAAGTTCGCGGAGAATTTTTTCCACTCCTCAGTATTTTCAGTAATTTCGGTATTTATATATCCGATGAATTCGAAATCAGAGCTTGGCGTTACTTTACCTCCTTGATATCCGTTCATGTCCATATCAAGAACGCAACGATCGCGGTCTACCATATCTTTAGCCGTAGTGCTCATAAGCCCAATGTTTCCAGGAACTGCAGCTTGGGTTTTATGGCCTTTCCAAAGATAAGCTACAACAGTAGATTTTTCATCAGGCTTTTCAGTGCCACGGCTACGTTTGTACATGAATTCAATACCTGTGGGGCGCGAGGTAAATTCAATTCCACCAAAAGATCCGCCATCTTTATTATCTGCCGCTGCACCTTTGGCTGTTGACCATGTTGTTCCTAAAGTGATGTAACCGGGTACAATTTGGCTACTAACAACAGGGTTTGGCGAATTAATGATATTGACAGCGTAATTAGAATTATTATAACCAGGAGTATCTTTGCCACCTACGGATGTAGAACCATTCCATTTACCAAAAACATACATCCCTGCGACGTGTGAAATGCACCAATTAGCAGGATTTTCTCCAATTTCTGTCGTTTTTCCATCCGAAGTCCAAGGCTTGCATGCGGCCCATCCATCTTCGAATCCGCTGTTCGGCAGTTGTTGCTGGGCAGTTGCGTTTAGCCCGATAGCTCCCATGAGCAGGGCGCTATACATTGTTGTGTAAAGTAATTTCATAATTTAAGTTTATGTAAATGATTGGTTAGTTGTTTATTGCGTATGCTCGCTTCCTATTGTTATATAAGAAACTCTTATGTTTAACAGACTTTGTTTAATAATGACAGACTTAGCCAAATATTTTCAAAATTTGGGTACAAAGGTAGGGATAATTTGCGATTCTTAAGCAAACAAAATATAAAAAAAATGGACGATTTCGCCGTAAAAATAGTAAATTGAGCATTTTATGGCTTTTCAAGATGCGATTTCTCTTAAAATATTAGTACCTTTGTCGCTTGAATGCAAATATAAAACCATACAGTAATATGAAAATTTTCCGCCTGCTGCTGACGGCTGTCACCGCTGTGTCGGTGAGCGTACTGTCATCGTGCATACAGAAAGAGCCGCTCAATACAGAGTGTGATATCGAGACCGCTACGCTGCCTGAACGCGACTTGGTGCGACCCGCACAGATTGATGACCGTACAGATGATCATACGGTTACATTTATTGTAAGAAACTATGTCGATTTGACCTCACTCGCGCCTGAATTTACCGTCACTCCGGGTGCAACAATCGAACCGGCAAGCGGCACGGACCGTGACTTTACCAATCCACAGACCTATACTGTTACCTCGCAGGACGGCGAATGGTCGAAGACTTACATGGTTATTGCCAAGCATGACGATCCGATTGCCTTGAAATACAGCTTTGAAAATGTGAGATTGCAGACCACGACGCAAGGCGGTACTTATGACGAATTTGTGGAACTTGTGCCCGAAGACCCCGCCGACCCGACAGGCCCTCAGAAAGTCAACATGGCCTGGGCGAGCGGAAATATCGGTTTTGCACTTACAAACGGAAAGAAAGGGCCTGAAACATATCCGACATTCCAGGCCGACGGCGGTTTTACAGGCAAATGTGCCGAGATGATCACTCGCTCGACCGGAACTTTCGGGACCATGGTGGGACTGCCACTCGCCGCAGGCAATCTATTTATCGGCGTTTTCGATCCCCAAAATGCAGTTCAGAAACCATTGGAAGCTACTCATTTCGGCTTGCCGTTCTACAATGTTCCCGTCGCCCTGCGAGGTTTCTACAAATACACAGCCGGTGCGCCGTTCAAGCAGCTTGTCAACAAAAAACTTGTAGAGGTGCCCGGACGTGTTGACGAGTGCGACATTTACGGTGTGTTCTATGAAAGAACTGCCGACATGGACTATCTCGACGGCAACAATGTTCTGTCGGACGACAATCCCAACATCATCGCTATTGCCCGTCTCGACGAGGAGCAGCGCCGTGGTGCCGAGGACTGGACATTCTTCAACCGCGAGTTTGTTTATCGACCCGGCAAGACTCTCGATCCGGAGAAGCTTAAGAACGGAGTCTATGCTCTGGCCGTCGTGATGACCTCAAGCATAGAGGGCGCCAAGTTTTCGGGTGCCGTCGGCAGCACTCTGTTTGTCGATGAAGTTGAAGTTGTCTGCATAGATAAATAAGTAGTGGAAGAAGACATGAAGATCAAACGTTATATAATAGGTATATTTGCAGTCGCATTAGGCTCAATCGCCGCGACTGCTCAGGTTGACCGCTCGGCGGGAATCATCCGTTCGATGCTCCACGGTGTGGAATATGAAGTTTATGCCGGGGCGAACATCGGCGGCGCCTCGCCGCTGCCTCTTCCTGCGGAAATCCGTGAAATTAATTCCTACAATCCGCAGCTGAATTTCCATATCGGTGCCAATGTGACCAAATGGCTCGACGTGCAGAAAAAATGGGGCGTGGCCGTAGGTCTCCGTCTTGAAACAAAGGGCATGGAGACCAAAGCCACCGTAAAGAACTATGGAATGGCCATCATTCAGGACGGCTCCACTGTCAGCGGCCGCTGGACCGGAAAGGTGCAGACCCGCTATCATTCCCAGCAGCTTGTGGTTCCGATAACAGCGGTATTCAAGGCTCACCGACGTCTGAAAGTCCATGCCGGACCTTATCTCGCTTTCGCTTTCAGCAATGATTTCGACGGATATGTCTATGAGGGCTATCTGCGTGACGGTGATCCGACGGGAACAAAATGGTCGTTTGAGGGCGATGCCCGTGCCTCATATGACTTCGGCGATGATTTGCGCCATTTCCAGTGGGGTATGCAGGGCGGCGTCACATGGACTGCCTACAAGCACCTGCTTGTCAACGCCAATCTCGCCTGGGGCTGCAACGATATATTCAAATCCTCGTTCAAGACCGTGACTTTCAACCTCTATCCCATCTATCTCAATTTCGGCTTCGGCTATCTTTTCTGAGAGGGCGGAGGTCCTGATTTATTCCTCAGATGATTGCGGACGTGATGAATCACGTCCCTACCGGGAATATCGCGTTTTATAACATATGCCGGAGGCGATGGTGGCAGGTTTTGCGACCTTTGCACAACCGGTTGGATCAGGCAAGCCGCGTAGCGGCGGGATGAATCCAGGCCACTGCAAGGGCTCCGTAGGAGTCCGCAGCTGTGGTAACGCATAAGTCAAAATAGATCAAGAGCGCCGTAGGTGCGAAACTGTTTCGCACCTACGGCGCTCTATTTGTTGGGGGTACGTGGAAACCACAGCTGCGAACCGCTAACGCGGCTCTTGCAGTGGCCTGAATTCCACCAACCGCTACGCGGTTAGCCTGACTTGAGGATACCCAAAGCGATAAGTTTCCAATTTGTAGGGCTGCACCAAGGTGCAGCCGCCTTATGTCGGGCGAAACCGGTTTCGTGGGCCATGTGGGTCAGTCGGATGCTCCATGGAGCATCCCTACCGGATGAAACGTTTTCCGTCATGGTTTCAGCACTACTCCGGTGCCTTTGAGACCGTTGATGCCGATGGCGAGTGGGGTGTCGAAGGTGACGATACGCACGAAGTCGCTTTCATAGACTGCGGGCTGTGAGTTGAGGAAATCGACGTCGTAGAGCGCTGTGGCGGGTTCTCCCTCCTTGCACTTGGCGTTGGTGTCGATTGTGAAGTAGGCCACGCCGAAGGATGTCAGATTCTGGAAGAAGTGGGTGCCCTGGCTCGGCTCGATGCGGTAATTGGGGAGTGAAGACTCAACGATCAGGCGTGCGGCTGAAATGGCAGGCCATTTCACGGGGATGCCGAGCGACGTGTCCGACGAGCCCCAGCGGCCGGGGCCGATGAGTATGTAGCGTTCCTCGCGGTCGAGGAAGCCGCGGTTGATTTTCTCGATTTCGCGGGCGATGAGTGAGTTGTTGGACGACGAGAATTTTTCAGGCCGTACATAGACCACGGTGCGCACTCCTTCGATGTTGCCGTGGCCCAGAGCGGTGCCGGATTTGAGCAGCAGTTTTTCGTCGGGTGTGGCCATCAGCGCCTCGTCGACGATCTCCTTGCGGTCGACGATCGGGCGAATCTGCAGCCAGTAAAGCCGTCCCTTGTTTTTCTCTCCGGGACCCACCATCTTGGCGTCGGGGCCGATGATGCCGGCAAACTCGATCTCGACCGGGCGCTGCATCTCCTTCTGTCCGGTGGTCAGCATGAAGTCGACGGCCTCGGCGAGAGGGTAGACCTTGTGCTTGAGGATGTTGTTGAAAGTCACCACCTTGCGACCCTCGCCCGCATCGGTGTCGCGAATAACGTTGTCGCGGAAGTCGAAAGTCGACACCATATATTTAAGGTGGCCCTTCTCAGCGAGATCTTGGACGCGGATTTTGGCCACGTTGTAGCCGTCGTCGACAATGAGATTGTTGTCCGAGCGGGCCGATTTCATGTCGAGGGCATACATGCGGGTCTGGGTGTCGCGCAGGGCCAGCGAGAGTTCGGAGGTCTGGAGCACATTGTCGGGGTGGCGCGGGGAGAAGCGCAGGCTTAGGCCGCCGTCAACGATGTATTTGCCGAGTCCGACCGCGATTTCGGCGACGCCGTCTTCGGGTTTCTCGTCGTTGAGAGGATAGTAGTTGAGCGAACGGCCGACGCCGGAGAATGATGGGAAATAATAGCCGTCGATCTCGCGTCCGACGACCTCCTGAAGGATCACGGCCATCTTTTCCTGGTCGATGATGTTGGAGGTGGCGGTCATGTAGGCTTTGGAGTCGGCATAGAACACCGAGGCATATACGCCCTTGATGGCGTCAGTGACCATTTTGAGCATCACCTGCGGATCGGTGCTTTTGGGTACCATGTAGGTCGAATAGATGCCTGCGAAAGGCTGGTAGTGGGAGTCTTCGAGCAGACTGGAGCTGCGCACGGCAATCGGGGTGTCGACCACCTCGAAGAGCGCCAGAAGGTCGTCTTTGATCCTGCGCGGGAGTTTGCCTTGCAGGAAGTGGTGCAGGATTTCTTCGTCGGGAGCGTCGCTGAGTGCGATGGGGTAGAGCTTGTTGGACTCCATGAACTCATCGAAGATGTCGGTGCAGAGCACAACGGTGCGCGGGATGGTGATCGATATGCCGTCGAAGCTGTCGCAGACGGGATTTTTCTTAATGATGGAGTCGATGAATGCCAGGCCGCGGCCCTTGCCTCCGAGCGATCCCTGGCCGATGCGCGCGAAGTTGGAGTAGTGGTCGAAGCGGTCCTTACGGAAGATGGCCACGACACCGCGGTTTTTCATGCGGCGGTATTTTACGATCAGATCGAAGAAGAGCTGGCGCACCTGCGGGGCGTCTTTCAGGTCGCGGAAACGGTGGTGTTTGATCACCTCGGCGATCGGGAACATGGCGCGCGAGTAGAGCCATCGCGAGATATCGTTGAAGGACGCATGCCAGTAGAGTGCCTCGGCGGGAATGTTGAAGATGTTTTTCTGGAGGTCTTTCAGCGATTTTATGCGGAAAATCTCCTCGCCGCTTTCGGGATTGCGGATGACGAAGTCGCCGAAGCCGAAGTTGTTGATGATGGCCTTGCCGAGATCGACGGGAAATTTTTTTGAATTCTTGTCGATGAACGTACCTCCGAGCTCCATGACGTCGTGGGCGTTTTCGTTTTCAGAGCTTTCGATGATCATCGGCAGATAAGGATCGCGTGAGCGCAGTTCCTTGGCGAGGCGTATTCCCGCTTTGGGATCTTTCTTTCCCTCGCGCATGAAGGAGACGTCGCTGATGACGCCGAGAATATGATCGCTGTAACGGTCATAGAGCCGGAGTGCCTCCTCATAGTCGCGAGCGAGCATTACTTTGGGTCGTCCGCGCATACGCAGCATCTGTTCGTGTTCGTTGAGCGCCTCGGTAGAAAATTCGCGAGACTGTTTGAGAATGAATTTATAGACGATCGGCAGCACCGACGAGTAGAACCTCACGGAGTCCTCCACAAGGAGTATCATCTGCACCCCGACGCCGTTGATGTCGGCATCGGCGTTCATTTTGTCTTCGAGAAGCTTGATGATGGCAAGGAGCAGATCGACGTTGCCCAACCACGAGAACACATAGTCTATCCCAGAGAAATCTTCGTTGGCCAGACGGCGCGACACTTCCTTGGAGAAAGGCGTGAGGACGATAATCGGCATGTCGGGGAACGACTCGCGGATTCGGCGCGCTCCGGCGAAAGTCTCGCTGACGTCGTTGCCCGGCATCATGATCACGAGGTCAAAGTGTTTTGCCTTCATGATCTCCAGTGCTTCCGCGGAGTTGAGCGCGCGTGTCACTCGCGGAGGCGACGAGAGGTTGAGGGCGGTATATTCGAAATAGAGCTGTTCCTCGACACGTCCGTCTTCTTCCATCATGAAAGCATCATAGGCCGAAGCTATCAGCAGGACGTTGAATATGCGCTTCTGCATCAGATTCTGGAAAGCGGTGTCTTTGAAATACAGCTGGCTGAGTGCGTCGTCGGTCATAGCGGTCGGAGGTGTGATAAATTCGTTATATATAATAAGGTGGTTTATTCATCCGCAAAGTTAGCAAAAAATGGCGGTCCGTATGCCGACGCGAAAGAAAAAGTGAAAAAGCGGACAAGTAATAGGCGCATTTTGGAACTATCGTTCGAAAATTTTGTCTCCGTAGCATAAAAATGAGTAAAAAAAGCTTGTATTTGTAGCAAAATGCTTACCTTTGCAGTGATTTCTCAATTTAGAGGTTGTTTAAAACCAAATGTGAAAGCCGGAGTCCATTCTCTTGAGGTGGATTTCGGGATGGATTGAGGAAGCAATGCTGTGGCATTGTGACTGAAATCCGGCACGAAAGGCGCCCAAGAGAATGGATGCGAAAGAGCATTTGTCCAAGCAATCTCAGAATCTTGATGAAATTATAGGACTGATAATAAAAGTTACCATAGGCTGCATGGATGCCTTTTTGGCTCCCCTGTCCCTAATCTTCAGTCACAATGCTACGGCATTGCTCTTTCAGATTATGAACAGGTTAGCTCAAAAATCCATCCACTCCGGCTTCATATTTGTTGTTAAACAACCTCTTAACTTGGGATAGAAGTTAATGTTATGACCTCACGTTCTAAGAAAGACAGGGAGCTTATACGCTTCACCAAGATGCACGGCATCGGAAACGACTACATCTACATCAATTGCATGGAGTCGATGCCGGACCGGCTCTCTGAACTGGCGGAGGAAATGAGTGATCGCCATTTCGGTGTCGGCGGCGACGGGATAGTGCTTATATGTCCGTCGGACAAAGCTGACTTTAGAATGAGGATGTTTAACAACGACGGCTCAGAGGCGCGCATGTGTGGAAATGCCTCCCGCTGTATCGCCAGGTACGTCCACGACCACAAACTCACAGAAAAAACTCGCATAAGCCTTGAAACCCTTTCCGGGATCAAGGTTTTGTCGCTTAATATGAGCACTGATGGCGAGGTCGAAAGCGTCACCGTCGATATGGGAGAACCGGAACTGACCGCCGCAGAGGTGCCTGTCAGATGTGCCGCCGAAAGGATGATGGAGACTCCGGTAGCAACTTCGTGGGGCAACGTCGGGGTGACGGCAGTTTCAATGGGCAACCCACATGGGGTTGTTTTCGTGGACCCCATAGAGGATGTCCCCTTTGAAACCCTCGGCCCGGAGCTTGAAAAGCATACGATGTGGCCCGACCGCGCCAACATCGAGTTCCTTCAGATCATCTCACCGTCGGAAGTGCGGATGAGAGTGTGGGAGAGAGGTACTGGCGAGACTCTTGCCTGCGGGACCGGTGCATGTGCATCGGCAGTGGCCGCCGCGCTCACCGGTCGTTGCGGCCGTGAAGTTACCGTGCATTTGCGCGGAGGAGATCTGAATATCCGTTGGGCCGAGAATAATCACGTCCTGATGACCGGTGGTGCAACCGAGGTCTTCGAGGGAAATTATTACCGACAACGTTGACAAGGGCATTGAAAGCCGTGTGTCCCGAACAGATTTTTCAGGATGCAGTGATTTAAGGGAAAGAGAAGAATCTTTTCCGAATGCTTTTGTTTTTTCATTACAATAACAGCAACAATACACAATATAAGGTAAAACAGATGTTTAGAATCAACGACAATTTTACGAAACTTCCGGCAGCCTACCTGTTCAGCGAGGTGGCGCGCAGGGTGAGCGCTTATATCGAGGCCCATCCCGGCACGGAGGTTATAAGGATGGGTATCGGAGACGTCACCCGCCCGCTCTGCACAGCGGCGATCGAGGCGCTCCACAGGGCTGTCGATGACGAGGCATCTGGCGAGACTTTCCACGGCTACGGCCCGGAGCAGGGCTATGACTTCCTTGCGGAAAAAATCGCCCGCCATGACTACCGTGAGCGCGGCATCGCTATCGACACTGACGAAATTTTTGTCAGCGACGGCGCCAAGAGCGACACCGGCAACATCGGCGACATCCTTTCGACTGCCAACCGTGTGGCCGTGACAGATCCCGTCTATCCCGTCTATGTCGATACCAATGTGATGGGCGGCCGCGCCGGCGAACTCGGTGCCGACGGTCGCTGGTCGAAGCTCGAATATCTGCCCTGTACGGCTGAAAACGGTTTCGTCCCCTCTCTTCCGGTTAATGATCCCGATGTTATATATCTCTGCTATCCTAATAATCCGACAGGTACCACCCTGACTCGCGATCAGTTGAAAGTCTGGATCGAGTATTGTCGCGAACACGGTGCCTTGCTGCTTTTCGACGCCGCTTATGAGGCTTTTATCCGCGAAGATGACGTCCCGCATTCAATCTACGAGATTGAGGGTGCGCGGGAAGTGGCCATCGAGTTCCGCAGCTTCTCCAAAACCGCGGGTTTCACAGGCATCCGCCTGGGCTATACCGTGGTACCGAAAGATCTTAAAGGTCTGGATGAAAACGGCAACCTTGTCGCTCTCAACGGTCTGTGGCGCCGCCGCCAGACCACCAAGTTCAATGGCGCAAGCTACCTGACACAGCGTGCTGCCGAAGCGCTTTATACCGCAGAAGGACAGCGCCAGGTCAAGGGAACCATCGACTACTATCTTGAAAACGCCCGCATTCTACGCGTGGGTCTTGCCGAGGCCGGCTACGAGACAGTGGGTGGCATCAACTCTCCGTATATATGGCTCAAGACACCGGGCACCATGACATCATGGGAGTTTTTTGACTACATGCTTGACCGTTATCACATCGTCGGCACTCCCGGCTGCGGTTTCGGGCCTTCGGGCGAAGGATATTTCCGTCTGACGGCATTCAATACCCACGAAAATACCCGCCGCTGCATCGAACGGCTCGGCGGAAACTGCGATAGAAAATAAATATTACGTTTTATAAATACTTAACACACCGTACAACTATGTCAAGTTTAAGATTTAAGGTTGTTGAAGAGGCTTCGAACCGCAAGGCGGTTCCCGTAGACATTCCCAAAGAACGTCCGCAGGAATACTATGCCTGCAAAGTGTTCAATCGCGCGAAAATGTATGAGTATCTACCACTGGATACCTATAAGGCGCTGATCGACGCTATCGACAACAAGAAACCGATTTCGCGTGCCGTAGCCGACAGCGTGGCCGAAGGCATGAAGCGCTGGGCGATCGACAACGGAGTGCGCCACTATACCCATTGGTTTCAGCCGCTGACCGAAACCACTGCCGAAAAGCACGACGGCTTCATCGAACACGACGGTAAGGGCGGCATCGTAGAGGAATTTTCCGGCAAGCTCCTTGTGCAGCAGGAACCTGACGCCTCAAGCTTTCCTAATGGCGGCATCCGCAACACCTTCGAGGCCCGCGGCTACTCAGCCTGGGATATTTCCTCGCCGGTGTTCATCCTTGACAACACTCTGTGTATTCCGACCATTTTCATCTCCTATACCGGAGAGTCACTTGACTATAAGACCCCTCTTCTGCGAGCCCTCTCGGCAGTAGACAAGGCCGGTACAGGCGTGGCCCGCTACTTCGATCCCAATGTCCAGCATGTCATCTCCAATCTCGGCTGGGAACAGGAATATTTCCTTGTTGACGAAGCTCTTTATTCCGCTCGTCCGGATCTCGTGATGACAGGTCGCACCCTGATGGGCCACGAATCGGCAAAGAATCAGCAGCTCGAAGACCACTATTTCGGAGCTATCCCCTCGCGCGTCGAGGCTTTCATGCTTGATCTTGAAATCGAGGTTCATAAACTCGGCATTCCGGCAAAGACCCGCCACAACGAGGTTGCCCCCAACCAGTTCGAGCTTGCGCCGATCTTCGAGGAGACCAACCTTGCCAACGACCACAACATGCTGCTCATGTCGGTGATGGGTGAGGTTGCCCGCCGCCACAATTTCCGTGTTCTTCTCCACGAAAAACCCTTTGCAGGCATCAACGGTTCCGGCAAGCACAACAACTGGAGCCTCGGTACCGACACCGGCACTCTGCTTTTCGCGCCCGGCAAGACTCCGATGGAAAACCTCCAGTTCATTACTTTCATCGCCAATGTCATGGCCGCCGTGCATCGTCACAACGCACTGCTGAAAGCATCCATCATGTCGGCCACCAACTGCCACCGCCTCGGCGCCAACGAAGCGCCTCCGGCAATCATTTCGATCTTCACCGGCAGTCAGCTTGCCGAGATCCTCAACAAGATCAAAAATTCCGACAAGGATGAACTGATCGCACTCGCCGGCAAGGAAAAACTTGACCTCGGTGTGGCTCAGATCCCCGAACTGATGATCGACAACACTGACCGCAACCGCACATCGCCTTTCGCCTTCACCGGCAACCGTTTCGAGTTCCGCGCCGTAGGATCGAGTGCCAACTGCGCGTCAGCCATGATCGCTCTCAACGCCGCAGTAGCCGAACAGTTAGCAGACTTCAAGCAGAAGGTTGACTCACGCCTCGCCGCAGGTGAAGGTCTCCAGCATGCCCTCCTCGCCGAGATCAAGGCCCTGCTTCTCTACTCCGAAGCCATCCACTTCGACGGCAACGGCTATTCTGAGGAATGGAAGGAAGAAGCTGCTCGCCGCGGCCTCGACTGCGAGACCAACCCCGCTCTCATTTTTGACGCATATCTGCGTCCGTCGTCGATCGAGATGTTCCGCAAGACAGGTGTGATGAACCATGTCGAACTTGAGGCCCGCAACGAAGTGAAGTGGGAGATGTACACCAAGAAGATTCAGATCGAAGCCCGTGTGCTCGGCGACCTTGCAATCAACCACATTATCCCCGTAGCCACCCGTTATCTCTCGATCCTGCTCGACAACATGGTCAAGATCCGCACCCTCTTCCCCGGCAACAAGGGTGAGGAACTTTCGTCGCAGGATGCCGTGACCGTAGAGAAGATCATGCACCACTGCTCGATCATCAAAGAGGAAGTGGCCAAGATGGTCAATGCCCGCAAGGAGGCCAACAAGATCGCGACAGAGCGTGAAAAGGCTCTCGCTTATTCACTTGAGGTAGCGCCCTCGCTTGAGGTGATCCGCTATCACATCGACAAACTCGAACTGCTCGTCGACAACGAAATGTGGCCTCTTCCCAAATACCGCGAACTTCTCTTCATCCGTTAACCGATCATATTGAATTTGCTATAATATATATCCCTGCGAGATCAAGATCCACCCGACCGGCGGCAGTATCTCCGCAGGGATATTTTTTGTTTGAAATGTGATGTCAAATCACTAATTTTGTACTTTCGAAAACATCAATTGTCTCATTCGGCAAATGGAGATACTCAAACACGAGTGTGGCGTGGCTATGGTGCGCCTGCTCAAACCTCTGGAATATTACAAAGAGAAATACGGCACCTATGCCTACGGCCTCAATAAGCTCTATCTTCTCATGGAGAAGCAGCACAACCGCGGGCAGGAAGGAGCCGGAATCGGGGTTGTCAAAATGCACGCTTATCCGGGCAATGAATACGTTTTCCGTGAAAGAGCCCTCGGTAAGGATGCCATTCAGGAGATATTCGGAACGGTCAAGACCAAAATTTCTGCCGTCGGGCTTTCCGGTCACGATGCAGAGTGGATCGACAGTTACGCACCGTTTATCGGAGAAATCTATATGGGACATCTGCGCTACTCGACCACCGGTAAGAGCGGTCTCTCGTATTGCCATCCGTTTCTGCGCCGAAACAACTGGCGTTCGCGCAACCTGCTGATGTGCGGCAATTTCAACATGACGAATGTCGATTCGATTTTTGAAAGTGTTGTGGCCTGCGGTCAGCATCCGCGAATTTACAGCGACACCGTCGTGCTTCTCGAACAGCTCGGCGACGCTCTTGACAAGGAAAACCACCGCATCTACCGTCAGTACCGCGATTCGATGTCAGGTCAGAAACTCAGTGTTACCATCGAGGACCATCTTGACATGACCCGTGTACTCGCCCCGACAGCTCCGCAGTGGGACGGCGGTTTCGTCATCTGCGGTGCCACAGGCTCCGGCGACATGTTCGTTCTGCGCGACCGTCACGGCATCCGTCCGGCATTCTATTATCGCGACGATGAAGTGGTGGTTGTCGCTTCGGAGCGTCCTGTCATCCAGACTGTTTTCGACGTGCCGCGTCGCGCTGTCACGGAACTGACTCCCGGAAGCGCCATTATCGTTAGCAAGGCCGGACAGGTCACAGTCACCGACGTGCTTGGCGAGGCGGAAAATCAGCGTTGCTCATTCGAGCGCATCTATTTCTCGCGTGGCAGCGACGCCGACATCTACCGCGAGCGCAAACAGCTTGGACGCAATGTGGTTCCGGCGATAATGAAAAGCATCGGCAACGATCTGACGCACTCTGTGTTTTCGTTCATTCCCAATACCGCCGAGGTTGCTTTTCTCGGCATGGTCGACGAACTTGACAAGGAGCTGAACATAATGAAAGAGCGTGAGATCCTCGATGCGCAGGCTGCCGGCACACTGACGCCAAAGCGGCTCAGCGAGATCATGGAGCGCAATCTTCGCGTCGAGAAGGTGGCTATCAAGGACATCAAGCTACGCACTTTCATCGCCGAAGGCGATGCCCGCAATGATCTTGCGGCGCACGTCTATGACGTGACCTACGGAATCGTCGAGAACCATGTCGACAATCTCGTGGTGATCGATGACAGTATCGTGAGAGGCACCACGCTCAAACAGTCTATTCTCAAAATGCTCGACCGCCTGCATCCGCGCAAGATCGTGGTGGTTTCTTCTTCGCCGCAGGTCCGTTATCCGGACTATTACGGCATCGACATGTCGCGCATGGGCGAGTTCATCGCGTTCCGTGCCGCCGTCGAACTGCTGAAGGAGCGCGGAATGAGCCATGTCCTTGACGAGACCTACGCTCACTGCAAAGAACAGGAAAAACTCCTCGACATCGAGATGCGCAACTGCGTGAAAGACATCTATGCGCCCTTCACCCAGGAAGAGATCTCGCGCAAGATCGTCGAGATGCTGACAGCCGACGGATCTGTCAATGCCGAGGTAGATATCATATATCAGACTCTCGAAGGACAACATCAGGCCATTCCCACGTGTCCGGGCGACTGGTATTTCTCCGGCGACTATCCGACTCCCGGAGGTGTGCGCCTCGTGAACCGCGCATACATCAATTTCTATGAAGGCAACGCCGAAAAGCGTTGATCTGCGTGGAAAAACTTTCTTAATTTACTCTCCCTTAAAACCTCTCTCTGACATGTCGGCTCCTTATTCTCTCCTGCGGGGAGTAGTTGTGTTTACAACAGTATTGGTCTCTCTCTGGCAACCATCGGTCTCCTTGGGCCGTCTGACTGCCGGGAGAGACTATTTTGCAACCCCGTTTGTGCTGGCAGACAGTTCCTGCTGTATGGTTCTCAGGCCTGATGCCGATTCTTATGTGGTTGATGTCCGTGCTGCCATGAACGGAATCGGCGAAAGGGTAGGGATGGCTCCTAATTACTGGGGTATTTCTGTAATTTTCCCGAATGATACTCTCGGTCTGACCTTGCGCCACGGCAACACGGCTTTCGGTGATATACTCGATCACCGGCAGAGCATTCTTACGATAAATCGTGGAGGCAATGAGATATGGAGTGACGACGTTAGCGCTTTCGACGGCTTTTCTGGAGGCTACAACACGCTTCAGCTGCTCATCGACACAGCCCGCGGTCAGCTTGAGGTGCGCGGAGGGGGCAAAAAGATGACAGATGTCTTCGCATCAGATATGTCCTTTGCCTCAGCGCCGCAATCTGTCAGCCTGTGGAGCAAAGGACCTCTGACCGTAGCCTCGTTTTCAGTGGAAACGGCTGTCAGTCCTGCGGTCGGTCTTGCGACAGGATGGACTGCCGACTCGCTCAGAAACCGGCTGCGTTCATCGTCAGATCCGATCGAAGGTTTCTGGCAATATCTTGACCGCGAAAACAATCCGCAATATGCGCGGCTCGGCGGCCGCTATCTGCTCGCGGTCGTCAGAAGCGGGGCGGGGGAGGGCTATGATATAATTTATGTCGGCGGTGCCGAGACTTATGCGTCGGAGTGGGTGCCGATGATGCTGAAAGGGCGCCTGAAACCGACAATTTTTCAGGACCACTATGACCTGGAGTGGGTCGATTCGACTTTCGAGCGTATGACCCGCGACATCCACGCGCAGCTGACCGATGGCGCCATTCTGTCGCTGTCGTTCCCGCTGCTGAAAACTACGGTAAGATTCTCAAAAATGCCTTTGAAATAGCAGGGTAGATATTCTTAGAGACTGCCGATAACCAGGAATGTCAGGCCGATAAGCAGCAGTGTCAGGTCGATCAGCTTGAGTTTGATGTTTTTTTCATGGAGCGCGATCACGCCATAGAAAAACGACACGATCACACTGCCGCGACGTATCATCGACACAACCGCGATCATTGATCCCTCGAATGACAGACTGTAAAAATATGCAATGTCGGCTACGGTGAGGAAGAGCGAGATCAACGGAATTGTCCAGCGCCAGCGGAGTTTTGTGGCACTTCCCTTGCCGCGGAGAATCAGGCCGATGGTGATACCCATGATGACCATCTGATAGAGCGAATACCACGCCTGTACCTCCAGCGGTTCATAGCGGGTCAGCAGATACTTGTCGTAAAGAGCGCTGACGGCTCCCATGACAGTGGCGCCGATGGCCATCCAGACCCATTTGTTGGATTTAATGGAAATTCCCTCCCGGCCTCCGACGCGGCTGATGAAATAGAGCGACCAGAAACCGAGGATGACGCCGGCCCACTGCCATGCGTTGAGACGTTCGCCGAAAAGCAGAAGAGCGCCGACGAGCACCATCACCGGTCGCGACGCGTTGACCGGTCCGGCTATGGTCAGCGGCAGATGTTTGATGCTTGCATAGCCTAAGAGCCATGAGCTGAGCACGATTCCTGACTTGATCAGTATGGCTCCGTGCCCGGCAAGAGTGTTGCCGAGTCCGTAATTGCCGTGGCTGATGCCGATGATGATTACCGGAAGCATGAACAGCGATCCGAAAAGCGTGTTGAGGAAAAGGACGCCGAGTACGTTGTTGCCGTCGACCGACAGCTTTTTCATTATATCATAGAAGCCGAGGCATACGGCGGATACCATTGCAAGAATTACCCACATGATAATACAGCGTTTATAAACCTGATTGCCGGACTGGGAGTCCGAAAATTCGTGCAAAGTTACTAAATTAATTTTTTGCCGGTTGCTAATTGCGAAATTTTGTGCTAACTTTGTGGGATAAAAACTCAAATAAGAATGTTATGAAATTTACCGTTCCCAGTAAGACGCTTCATAATTTTGCTTCCTCTGTAAGCAAGGTCATCAATGCCAAAAACGCGCTGACGATCCTTAACAATTTTCTCTTCTCGATCGAGGGCAGTGTGCTGACCATTACCGCCTGCGATGGTGAAAATATGCTTTGCGGACGTATTCCGATCATGGATGTTGAAGGTGAGGGCGAGTTCTGCATCGACGCCCGCCGTATTGTAGAGCTTCTTCGTGTGATGCCTGAGCAGGAACTCAATTTCGAGATTGATGAAGACACTCTTGCCGTAGAGATGTCGCATCCCAACGGATCCTACAAGTTTATGGGCCTCAGGGGTTCCGAATATCCTCATTTCGACCGCAACAAGGAGTCTGAAAGTCTTCTTGTATTCAAAGCTCCCGGTTCGGCCCTGCTCAGAGGCTTGGAATATACATCGTTTGCAGCCGGTACCGACATGCTGCGCCCGCAGATGATGGGTGTTTATTGGGACATCAAGCCCGACAAATTGGTGTTTGTCGCTACTGACACTCATAAACTTGTGCGTTTTGAGGATTTCAGCCTCTCGCCTGAGATCGAAGGCTCATTTATCCTTCCCAATAAGTCCACCAATGTGTTCCGCAGCGTTTTCAGCCGCGACGAAGAGGTCACTGTCAAACTCGATCCGCAGACAGGTGTCACTTTTGAGACCGACACATTCACCTTCGAGAGCCGTCTCGTCAAGGGCCGTTATCCCGACTATACAAGAGTGATTCCGGAAAACAATCCGTTCACTCTGACCGTCAACCGTCATTCATTCACCACCGCCGTGCGCCGTGTGAGCCTCTTTGTCGACGAGGGCCATGGTCTCATCAAGTTCAACGTAACTCCTGAGCGCGTGACCATCAAGGCATCTGACAATGAATACAACACCTCAGGTGTCGAGACTCTGTCGGCCGACTTTACCGGGAGCAATATGGTGATCGGTTTCAGCTCATCATATCTGTCGGAACTCGCCGGAGTGCTCTGGACCGAGGATATAATCTTCAAACTCGCCGATCCGTCAAAACCTGCCGTGATCCTGCCTACTGAAGACAAGGCCGATACCCGCCTGACCATGCTCCTCATGCCGATGAATGTAACCGATTTCTAAGAATCAGAAGTCTTATGCAGCTTAATCTGAAGAAACCGATAGTTTTTTTTGACCTTGAGACCACGGGTGTCGACATTCTCCACGATCGCATTGTTGAAATTTCGCTCATAAAGATTCTTCCTGACGGTCAGGAGATCGAGAAGACGCGCCGGGTCAATCCTGAAATGCCGATTCCGGCAGAGGCGACAGCCGTACACCATATCACTGACGAGGATGTGGCCGGAGAACCTACATTCCGTCAGATCGCACGTTCGCTCGCCAATGAGTTGACCGGATGCGACATCGCCGGTTTCAACTCTAACCGTTTCGACGTGCCGATGCTAGATCAGGAATTCCAGCGTTCGGGCGTGAAATTCGATTTTACAAAGGCCCGTTTCATTGATGTGCAGACCATTTTCCATAAGAAAGAGCAGCGCACCCTGGTGGCCGCCTATAAATTCTACTGTGGAAAGGACCTCGACGGCGCGCACTCGGCCAATGCCGATACCCGTGCAACCTATGAGGTGCTTAAGGCACAGCTCGACCGTTATGAGGATCTTCCGAACGACATGGAAGAGCTGAGCCGGTATTCCAGAGTCAACCGCAACGTCGATTTCATGGGCCGCATCGTGCTTGACGACAACGACCGCGAACTGGTGAATTTCGGCAAGTACAAGGGACAGCCGGTGACCGACGTGCTGCGTAAAGATCCGTCGTACTATGACTGGATCATGAAAGGCGACTTCGCACAGAACACCAAAGACTGTTTTACACGCATTAAACTCGCGATGAAATGAGTGCACTCGCAGGCAAGCATATTGTCCTCGGAATCTGTGGCGGAATCGCCGCTTACAAATCCGTTTCCCTTCTCCGGCTTTTTGTCAAGGCCGGAGCCGAGGTGCAGGTTGTGATCACTCCCGCCGGCAAGCAGTTCATCACTCCGGTGACGCTCTCGTCGCTGAGTCAGAAACCTGTCGTCAGCGAATTTTTCACGGCCAATACCGGCGAATGGCATTCCCACGTTGATCTCGGTCTGTGGGCCGACTGCATGGTGATAGCTCCTGCAACTGCCTCTACCATCGGAAAAATGGCCCACGGCATCGCCGACAATATGCTTGTGACAACATATCTTTCAGCGAAATCACAGGTGTTTGTGGCTCCGGCAATGGACCTCGACATGATGGCCCACCCGTCAACCACCGCCAATCTCGCCCTCTTGCGCAGCTATGGCAATATCATCATAGAGCCTGAGAGCGGTGAGCTTGCCAGCGGTCTTGTCGGGAAGGGACGTATGGAAGAGCCTGAGAATATTTTCCGGACAATCGAGGCCTATTTTGCTGCCAGTGGCGAACTGAAAGGGAAGAAAGTGCTTGTCACCGCCGGTCCGACCTACGAACGCATTGATCCCGTCAGATTCATCGGAAATTTTTCCTCCGGAAAGATGGGCTATGCGATCGCCGAAGAGTTTGCATCGCGCGGTGCGGATGTCACTTTGGTCAGTGGCCCCGTGTCACTGAAACCGGTTTCCCCGCTGATCCGTCTGGTCAAAGTCGAATCGGCGCGTCAGATGCTCGGTGCTTGCGAAGAAGCGTTTCCGCAGTCTGATATAGCTGTGATGTGTGCCGCTGTGGCGGACTATGCTCCGGCTGATGTCGCCGACAGGAAGATAAAGCGCGAACGCGACGAGGTGCCTGTCATCACTCTGGTAAAGAATCCGGACATAGCCGCGACTCTCGGCGCCCGGAAGCATGAGGGGCAGATCCTTGTCGGGTTTGCGTTGGAGACCGATCATGAACTTGACAACGCCGCCGGAAAAATGCAGCGTAAAAATCTCGATATGATTGTACTCAACTCTCTGCGCGATCAGGGAGCCGGATTCGGAACCGATACCAATAAGGTGACGATACTCCGGGCCGACGGTAGCCGCACTGATTTCGGGCTTAAGTCAAAATCGGCCGTGGCTAAAGATGTAGTCGATTCGATAATCGGTCTTGAAACCCACTGAATTTTCTGACATTTCATTGATATGAAAACGTTTGTTGTCTTTCTCCTCTCGCTGTTGGTTTCTGCGGCCTCCGTGGCTCAGGAACTGAACAGCCGTGTCGAGATAAACACCTCGCAGCTGGAAGGCACAAACAAAAGCGTTTTCGAGACATTGCAGAATGCCGTAAATGAATATGTCAATACCACCCAATGGACCAATACCCAGTTTTCTCCAAATGAGAAAATCGAGTGCACTCTGTTTTTCACGATAACGAAGTACGATGAGTCCACCGGCGCTATGGAGGGCAGTCTTCAGGTGCAGTCGATCCGTCCGGTCTATAACTCATCATACACCACCACCCTGATAAATTTCAAGGACAACAAGATAGAGTTTGCCTATCAGGAGAATGAGCCACTGATTCATTCCGAGACAAACATGGAGAGTCAGCTCACTCAGATCCTGAATTTCTATATCTATCTGATTCTTGCAGTTGATTTCGATTCGTTTTCTCCGCGTGGAGGCGATGCGTATTTCAGCCGTCTGGAAACGATAGTCCAGCAGGGACAGTCGTCAGGCGAGAGCGGATGGAAGGCGTTTGAGGATACCAAAAACAGGGCTGCCGTGCTTGCCGCGTTCACCGATCCATCGACACGACGGCTGCGCGATCTGTATTACGACTATCACCTTCAGGGTCTCGACCAGATGTCGGTCAGCCCCGACAAGGGACGCAAGACAATTGACACATCACTTGATATTCTTACCGAGATCTACAAAGTAGCTCCGATGTCTGTCGGACTGTCGATGTTCAAGGATGCCAAGCTCGATGAGTTGGTGAATATCTATTCGAAGGCCACTCCGGAAGAACGTCAACATGCCTACGATGTCCTTTCGGCAATCTTTCCTACCGAGCAGCAGCGACTTGATCAGATCAAGCGCGGCGATTCATCGTTGTGAGCATACGGGTTACATCGCTATTACATATAATATCTGATAAATCAAACCACATAAGTTTTGTTAGAATCACTCCACATATCGAACTATGCTTTGATCGATCTGATCGACATAACCTTTCATCCGGGTTTCAATGTCATAACCGGCGAAACCGGTGCGGGCAAGTCGATTATTCTCGGCGCTCTCTCCCTGTTGCTCGGTGCGAGGGCTGACACCCGTGTGGTGACTGATCCGGAGGCCAAAAGCGTTATCGAGGCTGTATTTTCGGTGAAGGACTATCCTTCGCTCAAGGAATTCTGTGTACAGGAAGACATAGAGTGGGATGACGAGCACTGCATCCTGCGTCGCGAGATTTCTCCTGCCGGCCGTTCGAGAGCTTTTGTCAATGACTCCCCGGTGCCTCTCTCAAAGCTCCGTGATGTCAGTCTGCATCTGGTCGACATACATTCGCAGCACCAGAATCAGCTGCTTGCGACTCCTGAGTTTCAGCTCGATGTGATCGACACTCTTGCCGGGAATGCCTCAAGACTTAAAGCTTATCAGGTAAAGTTCAATGCGTTGCGTGAGGCTGTCAGACGTCTGAAAATCGCGCGGGCCAAAGTCGAACGGTCGCGTGAGGACGAGGAGTTCACGCGCTATCAGCTTGAACAGATCGAGGAGCTGAAACTGCAGGAGGGCGAACAGGCCGACCTCGAACGAGAGCGCGACGTTCTGACCAACCTTGCTTCAATAAAGGAAGCTTTGGCCAAGGCGTCAGGTGCTATCGACGGTGACGACGGCGGTGCACTGCGCCTTGTCGAAAGGGCTATCGAGGCCTGCGGCGATCTCGGTGATCTGCTTGACGGTTCCGATGCGGTTCCCGAACGTCTTGAAACGATAAAGATAGAATTGGCTGACATCGCATCGACTTTCAGCGCTCTTGACGAAAGTCTCGGTGCCGATCCGTCGGCCTTGGCCTCTATCGAGGACCGTCTGGGTTCTATCTATTCACTTTGCCACAAACATCATGTCGATGACGCCGACGCGCTGATCGAATTGCGCGATTCTCTGAGGGCAAAACTCAAGGCCCTTGACAGTTCCGACGAGATTCTTGAGGAACTGGAGCGTGACGCCCGAAGGGCAAAGGCGCTGGCAAAGGAAGCGGCGATGGAAATATCCAGGGCGCGTCATGAGGAAGCCGAGCGTTTCGGACAGCGGCTTACTGAGATCGCGATGCCTCTGGGCATGAAGAATCTTCGCTGTGAGATACGTGTCAGCCCTGCGGATATGAGTGCCACAGGCTGCGACATAGTGGAGTTTATGGTGGCATTCAACAAAAATCAGCCTCTGATGCCTGTCGGAGCCACTGCTTCCGGAGGCGAGATTTCCCGGCTGATGCTTTCGATAAAATCTATCATTGCCTCGCGGATGCAGTTGCCGAGCATCATCTTCGACGAGATCGACACCGGTGTGTCGGGCGATGTGGCCAACCGAATGGGGCAGATGATGAAAGATATTTCAAGGAATATTCAGGTCACGACCATCACTCATCTTCCGCAGGTAGCATCCAAGGGTGCGCATCAGTATCGCGTCTATAAGGAGGATGACGACCGTTCGACACATACGCGCATCTCGCTTCTGACGGATGAGGAACGTGTGCGTTCGATAGCTGCGATGCTCGGAGGCGCTGATATTGACGAAACTGCCGTTGCCGCCGCGCGGAGTCTTTTGGCACAGGGTGGATTGAACAGAGTGTGATTTAACAGATACAGAATTTACATATTAAAAAGAAATAAGAAGTGGACCGCAACGACTATATTTACGGACTTCGTGCCGTCATGGAGGCTATCGAAGCCGGAAAGGAGATAGACAAGATTTTTATAGCCAAAGATCTTCAGGGTGATCTGGCGTCCGAGCTGATTTCGCTTGCCCGTGCCAACAGGGTAGTGATGCAGAGGGTGCCTGTCGAGCGCATCAACCGTATCACCCGTAAGAATCATCAGGGAGTCTTGGCCATGATGTCGGCTGTGACTTACCATAGACTCGATCATCTTGTGCCGGAACTTTACGAGGCAGGTATATTGCCTTTCATCGTGATGCTCGACGGAATCACCGACGTCAGAAACTTCGGTGCGATTGCCAGAACCTGTGAGTGTGCCGGCGTGGATGCCATTGTGATTCCCGAACATGGAAGCGTTTCAGTAGGCGGCGATGCGGTCAAGACTTCTGCCGGTGCGCTGCACCACATACCTGTATGCCGCGTCTCGTCGATTGCCTGGGCTGCTAAGTTCCTGCGCGAGAACGGTTATAACGTAGTTGCTGTGACCGAGAAATCCGATATGAACTACACAGAAGGACATTATACCGATCCGGTTGCGATCGTTATGGGGGCTGAGGATGTGGGTATATCTCCGGAGGCTATGAAGCAATGTGAGACACGTGTCGGAATTCCGATGTTCGGAAACATCGGCTCGCTGAATGTATCCGTAGCGGCCGGCGTGATGATCTATGAGGTAGTCCGTCAGCGCTTGCAGGCCAACCTTGAGATTATCTGATCTTGCACGGTTTCCCCATCGAGGTTACAACCAATAGCTTTTGGCCGTCATGGCCTGTCGTACCGAATACCATTGCATTGCCGCCTTCTCTGACTTTGAGTTTGGTGGCAAGTTGTGGTGCGCTTAAGGGAAAATTGCGCACGGCAACATTGATTGTCGGATGATTTTTTGCAAAATTCTTTACCGACTGCTTGTTGAACGGCAAGACTTCGGCGATCTCAAATTGCTCGCCGGGAAAATCCGCCGGCTGCCCGGCTGCGGTAAACAGATTGGTGTTCGGGTGGAGTTTCCCTATTCCGAAGCGGAATGAAAGCAATTTCATTCCTCCGCCTTTCATTACCGACGGGTAGGGCTCGAACAACAGCATTCCCTCCGCCGGAAGCATGTATGCAGGCACAGCGTTAGCTTCCTCTTCGGGAGTGAATGAGAATGTCGGTTGTCCAACGGTAAGGCATGTCGTCGAAAGCAGAGTAGGGCGGTCAGCATAGCTGAGATCCCCGGAATTGACGACAAACACTAGCTCCTTGCATTCCCTGACCGTGCCGATTGAAATCACCTCGCATGGAACTCCCAGCTCGGCGACGGCTTTTTTTATGTCAAGCATCGGAGATGCTTTTATGATCAGCCTCCGGCATCGAGAGAGGAGCAGAGGCATTGCAGGAATAATATCAGGCTGACAGTCTTTGAGTGCGAAATGGCGCCCGGCTGTGTCACGACGGGCAGGATCGACAAAAATCACGTCGAATTTGCTGTTGTTGTCGTTGAGCCATCCGACACTCTCACCCTCGTGAAGCTGTACGTTCGTCAGCCCTAAAGCCCGGATATTGTCAAGACCCGCAGAAAAGGTCTCGTGATTATATTCGACGGCTGTTACTTCGGCCGCACGTTCCGCAAAATGGAATGTGTCTATTCCGAGACCGAAAGTCATGTCAAGCACTTTTGTGCCATCAGGTATAAGATTGGCGTGAAGTCCAGCAATAGCATCGGATGTTGCCATTTCAGCCACCGCTAAGGATGGGAATCTGAAACCGGCGCACTTGAGCGTATCGGGAAGTTTCGAAGCCGTTTTGCTGCGGCATTCGAGTTGCAGGATCTTCTGCATCATTTCCGGATCGCCGTGATGCTTGAGCCGCAGGCTGTTGAAATCCTCTTTCACTCCAATATGCTTTTCTTGGGTGTCGATGCCTGAAAATCCTTGATGTAGTTGGGGACGCTGTAAGCTATGTCGATAAACTCCTTGCGTGAATAGGCGCGTTCGGCAAGGGCGATCATGTCGATTGCCAACGGATGAATGTCAGGAATGAAAGTGACATTCGGGGCCGTTATAAGATCGCGGGCCTTGTCGCTGCCGTTGCCGAACATCAGTATACGCGGATAGCGTTCGATGATGTCCTTATAGCTGTCCGGGCCGAGGATCAGTGCCTGCTGTTCCATCACCGGTTCGAGAGCGAAGTCAAAGGCAGCTGTATAGACCTCCATGCGCCTTGCGTCGATCATCGGAACGAAGATTTCGTCACCTTCAAGTTCCTGAGTGAACATAACGTTGCAGGCCATTATTCTCAGAGTGTCGATGCCGATCAGCGGAACTCCGAGAGCATAAGCAAGTCCTTTGGCCTCGGAGAGACCGATGCGCAGGCCGGTATAGCTGCCCGGACCCAATGAAACAGCAACAGCTTCGAGCTTCAGCTCTTTTTCATGTGCGAAATCAAGACAATATTTGATATAATCGCTGAGCAGAGCCGCGTGATTGCGGCCACCTCCTTCTTCCTGATGGGCGAGTACCATCCCCTCGGCTGTCAGGGCCACAGAGCAGTGGGCGACAGATGTTTCGATATTTAGAATTACGGCCATTGTGGTGCAATTAGTTATGACGGACCCCGACAAAGATGGTCCGTATGTGAAATTTTAAAACAAAGTTACTTGTTTCTCCCGATAAATTACTAATTTTGTGGGAAAATATTGCCTGTTTATCTAAATAATACCCCAAACATGTTATACTCAATGACGGGATTCGGGAAAGCAGTGACCGAGCTTCCCGGAAAGAAAATCACGGTTGAATTAAAGTCTCTGAACAGTAAGCAGATTGATGTTGCGGCGAGGGTGCCGTCATCATTGCGGGCTGAAGAACTTGCGATGCGCAACCTGATCGCAGCGTCATTGGAGCGTGGCAAGGTTGATCTGACTATCTATGTGGAAAATGTCGCTTCGGACGCATCTGTCCGTCTCAATATTCCTGCCCTCAGGGCTTACAAGGCCGATGTTGAGCAGGCTGCGGCGGAATTAGGCATTGACGGACCTGCCGACTGGTACACGGTGCTGATGCGTTTTCCCGATGTCATAAAAAGTGAGACCCCGGCTCAGGCCGACGACCATGAGGTCGAGGCTGTCATGGGTGCTCTTTCAGAAGCAATCGAGGCTCTCATGGCCTATCGCAGGACCGAGGGTGAGAAACTGGAATCGTTCTTCGCCGAGCGTATAGCCGGAATCCGGGCTTTGCTTGAACAGGTACCGCAGTATGAGACAGAAAGAATTGAGCGTATCCGCGCTCGTATGGAAGAGGGCCTTGCAAAAATCCACAACGTCGACTATGACCGCAGCCGGCTGGAGCAGGAGCTCTTTTTCTATATCGAAAAACTTGATGTCAACGAAGAGAAACAGCGCCTGACGCAGCATCTCAACTATTTCACCGAGACCCTTGAGGCTCCGCGCGGTCAGGGAAAGAAACTTGGATTCATCGCTCAGGAAATGGGCCGCGAGATCAATACTCTCGGATCGAAAAGCAACCACGCGCAGATGCAGCGCCTCGTGGTACAGATGAAAGATATACTGGAGCAGATCAAGGAACAGGTGCTCAATGTGATGTAGGATTCGCCACGGATTTCTAATCTCCACGAATTTTTAGTATGAAAGGTAAGATCATTATAATTTCAGCTCCCTCCGGCACCGGTAAGTCGACTATCATCAACGCTCTTCTTGAGCGTGGCGAGATCGACATGATGTTTTCAATTTCGGCGACCAACCGTCATCCGCGCGGAGAAGAGGTCGATGGTGTGAACTACTATTTCATGTCGGACGATGAGTTTCGCGAGGCGATCGCCAATGATGCGTTCGTAGAGTATGAAGAGGTCTATCCGGGACGTTTTTACGGTACTCTTAAGAGCGAGATCGCACGTATAACTGAAGAGGGTCATAATGTAATCCTTGATATTGACGTCAAAGGGGGAGTGAATGTGAAGAAACTCTACGGCGATAATGCTTTGAGCATATTTATCCAGCCTCCGGGTCTGGATGTTTTGCGTCAGCGTCTCACATCGCGGGCCACGGACAGCAGCGAAGCTATCGAAGAGCGTTTGGCCAAGGCTGAATATGAACTTTCTTTCGCACCTGAGTTTGACTGCATCGTTGTCAACGATTCTCTTGGACGTGCGGTTGATGAGGTTGACTCTGCAATCAGAAATTTTCTTTCTGTCTGTGTTGAAAACTGTTGATAACAAGACTCCAGATTGGGAAATAAATGACCATAGGAATATTAGGCGGCTCGTTCAATCCTGTCCATATCGGCCATATGATGCTTGCGAGCTATCTCCAGCAGTTCACTGATCTCGACGAGGTATGGCTGACCCTTTCGCCTCTCAATCCTCTGAAAGCAGGATCAGATGAGCTTATTCCCGACATCACCCGGCTGAGAATGCTTGAACTGGCAATAGGGGACACCAAAGGATTGAATATCTGTGATTATGAGCTGTCGATGCCCAGACCGTCGTACACGATAAATACTCTGCGCTATCTTGCCAAACGCTTTCCGCGTCATAAATTCAAACTGATAATCGGCAGCGACAACTGGAAAATTTTCGACCGATGGAAGGACCATGAGGCGATCATTTCGGAATTCGGCGTGATCGTTTATCCGCGTCCCGGCTATCCTGTCGGCACCGTATATGATGATGATGTGGAAGTGGTCAATGCGCCGACTGCCGAAATTTCGAGTACGTTCATACGTAAAGCACTGGCCCGCGGCTGGGACATGAACTATTTTCTGCCGCAGGGTGTATATGACTATATAATTAAAAATAATCTCTATGGAACTTGCTCCTAATTCGCTCGCTTTTATAGCATTGTGCAATGAGTATTGCTGCGCGGTGGAGAATTGCCGTGAATCGCAGCCGGCAGATTTCATCGCTTCGATGCTGCGTCTTTTGCCGAGAATATATATCGTCGCTTCCGATCTGAAACCTGCTCCGCTCATGGAGGATACTGATCCGTATATCGAGAGTTATCTTGATGAAGATTACTATGAGTCACTCCGACGGGAGATTGAAAATCTGTTAGGCCCTGACGATGTTTATCTTGAAGTGTTTGAGGAGGATATGAAATATTCCGACACACCGATCGGTATGAGTGTCGCCGAAGGTGTCTGCGATATTTTCCAGGTGCTCTATAATTTCATTTCCATGGTCAGGGATGCGCCCGAAGATATTGTCAATATGGCCTTACATGCCGTCAGAGCGGATTTCAAGGCTTATTGGAGCCAGCGTCTTTGCAATCTCCTGCGTCCGCTCAACCACATCCGTTACTCCTCAGGCGATGATGAGGAGGCAGATGACGATTCGGAGGCCTGATACTCGTAGCCGGTATTTCACCTGATCCTACGGAAACAAGAAAAAACAGTAAAAACAAGATAATTTGTAGACTTATGTCAATTCTTAAAGAAAACATGCCCGTCGGCTTTTGCAGCGATCATGCGGGCTATGAGATGAAAATGGTGATTGAGGGATATTTCGATTCGATGGGTATCGAATATAAGGACTTCGGCACCGATTCCGCCGAAAGCTGTGATTATGCCGATTTCGCACATCCTTGTGCCGAGGCAGTGGAGAAAGGCGAATGCTATCCGGCAATAGCGCTCTGTGGTTCGGGCAACGGCATCGGCATGACTCTTAACAAGCATCAGGGCATCCGTGCGGCGCTTTGCTGGAATGTGGAGTTGGCCGAACTTGCACGCCGTCACAACAATGCCAACGTGCTCGTGCTTCCGGCCCGTTTCATTGACAATGTCACAGCCATCAACATTGTCGAGACCTTCCTCAACACCCCCTTTGACGGAGGCCGTCACGAACGCCGCATCGAAAAAATCCCCGTGGCAGGTTGTACATGCAAATGACGCTTGACTTCGATAGCGTTAAGATATGACATAGAAAACGGCTTATGTACCGCGAAGATGCATGAGCCGTTTTCTATGCTATAAACGACGAGATAGTTTACTCTGCTGAATTATTTGCTTTCATCTCCTCTTATAAATATCGCGCCCGGCTCTTTGAAAGTGATGGGAAGGTAATATTGGAAACTTTTCTTTAAGTGGGGAATATAGTATTTGACGCGGAATTTTGGCAACGCATTTACAAGCCTTAGTGCCTCTTGATTGACGGCCTCGTTTTTGCTCGGTCGGCGAAAAATTGTCGGGTCGCTGATTGAGCCGTCAGGATGAACGGTAAATTTAACCAATACTCTTTCACTCCCCTTGAATCCTTCGGGAATACGGATGTTTTCATCAATCCATTCTTTGAGTTTTCCGTTGCCTCCGGGAAACTCGCAGCGAGTGTCAAGGTTTACCAAGATTTTTCGCGCTTCCGCTTTTATTTGTGCAAGGCATTCCGGCGATACTGTAAGAAAGAGGGCGCGATTTCCATACTCGTCGTTTTTTACCTCTACTTTCTGAATGGAGTCGGCCGATACCACCAGACCGGGGTGTGCCCCCGGAATCCATTCATTGTTGAAATAGAAGAATTCGGTTTTGTCGTTCAGGGTCAGGGGGAACTGAATTTCGCGGACAATGGTGTCGTTCACGCAGTAATTCTGCGCAGATGCAATGCACGACTGGATAATAATAATGGAAATTAAAAATAACTTCTTCATATAGTATAAGGCTTTTATTTATCAAATGTCGTGGATAGGTCGGACCCTTTCCGGCAGCAAAGTTAGCAAGGGGAAATGAGTTTGGTCTTAACAAATGTATAGACCGGCTTATTTTTTTTGATGTCCGTGGCCCCGGATTTCTCAAAAGGTGCTGATTGCATCCCACTCCACCAACTTGGCCGACACATAGCCTTCTTTATCGTTGATCTTTACCTTGTACCACCCGTGTTTCTTTCCCAGACAGGGATATGTTTCGGGCACATAGCCATCCTCGTATATCAGCTGCCCGATTATTTCAGACTTTTTGGACTCCTGGCTGTAAACATCGACACATCCCACCTTTTTGCACCAGATCACACCGTGGCCTTTTGAGGCATTGTACTCAACAACTCTCTTACCATTCTTGGGCACATCAAAAATATCTTGCACGCCAACGGTATAGGTATCCGCGTTAGTCCGCACATACCGCCCCACGACATTCCCTGCATTGTCCACCACAACCTTCATCGACTGTGAAAAAGCCGTCGCTGACATCACAGAAAATAATAAAATGAACAGTTTTTTCATAATTGTTTTGCTTCGATTTTTACTTTATTCTTACTTATTTATCAAAATGTCGTGGATCGGTCGGACTCTTTTCCGACAACAAAGTTAGCAAGCGGAAATGAGTTTGGTCTTAACAAATGTATAAGACCGTCTTATTTTTTGATGTCCATTCCCGGATTTTTTGCCAGTTCCCGTCTGATGCGGCTGAGATGGTTGGGAGTAATCAAGAGGAAGGAGGACAAATCTTTCAATGTAACAGTCTCGACAATTTGGGGATATTGTTCACACAATTCCACATAACGCTGACGAGGCGATTTACGGTAGAGATTGAGCAACCGCATGAATACCATATTGAACAGCGATTTGTATTCGTCAAGCAGGGAGGGAGAAAGCAATTCCTTGAAAGTCTTTAACGGCACTCGAACCACCTCGCAATCAGTCCCGGCAATCATTGACATCTGGGAGGGTTTCCCGTGTAATGAGGAATGGAAATCGGTGATAAATTGACCCGGAAAGGCGAAATTTATCACAGCATCATCTCCCGAATCATTAAGGGTAACTACTTTGAAATAGCCCGACACCACAAGGGCGGCATAACGAGCGATTGTCCCTTGCTGGATAAAACGCTCTCCCTTTTTATAATGGCATCGTGTCCCTTGCTCGCGGCAATAATCAGTGGCTGCCGAGAGATCCAAAAAGTCGATATATGAGTTGAACTGTGCCATAAGTAATTACAAAGTTAGCAGAAATTCTGCATCGGGAGAACCTTATAAATAATAAAAATCAATCGGGACACCCTGTGCTTGCAAGATGTCCCGATTGATTTTATTATTAATCCTGAGACGGATGATGATTGTGCGGATCAGTCACCCATTGTGCGGAGGAGTTCTTCGTTGTCGGATGTGCGCTCCATGCGGTCTTTGATGAATTCCATTGCTTCGATGGAGTTGCGGTCGCTCAGGAAGCGGCGCAGAATCCACATGCGGTTGAGTGTGTCATTGCGCAGAAGCAGGTCGTCGCGACGGGTAGAGGAGGCCATGATGTCGACAGCCGGGAAGATGCGCTTGTTGGATAGCTTGCGGTCGAGCTGGAGCTCCATGTTGCCGGTTCCCTTGAATTCCTCGAAGATGACTTCGTCCATTTTCGAGCTTGTTTCAGTGAGGGCGGTGGCGATGATGGTGAGTGATCCGCCGTTTTCAATGTTGCGGGCAGCTCCGAAGAAGCGTTTGGGTTTCTGGAGGGCGTTGGCGTCCACACCGCCTGAAAGGATTTTACCGGAGGCGGGAGCGCAGGTGTTGTAGGCGCGTGCAAGACGGGTGATAGAGTCAAGCAGGATGACTACGTCGTGGCCGCATTCCACCATGCGTTTTGCTTTTTCAAGTACGATGGAGGCGATTTTCACGTGGCGCTCGGCGGGTTCGTCGAAGGTCGAAGCAATGACTTCGGCATTTACGCTGCGGCTCATGTCGGTGACTTCCTCAGGGCGTTCGTCGATGAGGAGAATCATGATATATGTTTCAGGGTGATTCTCGGCAATGGCATTGGCGATATCTTTGAGCAGGATGGTCTTACCTGTCTTAGGTGGTGCCACGATCAGGCCGCGCTGGCCTTTACCTATCGGTGAGAACATGTCGACCACGCGGGTGGAAATGTTGCTTGACCGGCCTGAGGTAAGGTCGAACTTTTCGTTGGGGAAGAGGGGGGTGAGGTGTTCGAAAGCCACGCGGTCACGGATAAATTCGACTGAACGGCCGTTGACGCTCTTGACGCTGCTGAGAGGGAAATATTTGTCTCCTTCACGAGGCGCACGCAGAGTGGCGTCGACCACATCACCTGAACGGAGTGCATATTGTTTTATCTGCTCTTTGGTGACGAGGACATCGTCGGGCGATGCGAGATAGTTGTAGTCGCTTGAACGGAGGAAACCGTGTCCTTCAGGCATTATTTCAAGCACACCTGTGGTTTCGATGATGCCGTCAAAGTTATAGGCCGGTTGCTGCGGTCTTTGCTCGAACTGCTGGTTTTTGTTGCGGTTCTTCTTATTCTTCTTCCCTTGCAGCTGCTGTTTTTCCATGCCCGGTTCGCCAAGAACGATCGGGCCCTGAGGCATAGGAGCCGGCTGCTGTGGAGCGGGAAGCGGTTGCTGCTCTTTTTCCTGCTGGGACCGCGGTGCGAATGTGCGGCCGCCGGAGCGAGGGAAGAAAGATCCGAAAGAACTGTCTTTAGGCCGGAAATCCCGTTTGGGCTGTTGCTGGAGCCGTTCTATCTGGCTCTCTGAATCCTGAGGCTGGTCAGCCGGCTGCCCCGGACGGATGAAGACACCGTGGCGCGGACGCTCCTCCTGAGTCTGTTGTGGAGCAGGTTCTTCGGGAGCCGGCAGCTGCTTGGATGTGTCGGCCGGAACGGGGGAGTCGTTCCGGGGCTCTTCACGGTTGATTTCTTCGGCCACGGGAGTGGTTTCAGCTGATGTTTCGTCATTTTGCTTTTCAGCAGCTGTATTTTGGGAAGCCTCTTCCCCCTGTACGGCCTGGGCATTGCGTGGCGGACGTCCACGGCGGCGTTTAGGCTGCTGTTCACCCTGAGTCTGCTGACCCTCGGCTGATCCCTGAGAGGCCATAGGTGCAGATTCCTGAGGCTCGGCCGCAGCTGTTTCTGCGGTGGCTGCTGTATCGGCCGGATTGTCGGCCTCGGATGCAGACCGAGCTTTGCGGCCACGTTTTTTGGGCTGCGGCTGATCTCCATTCTGAGCCGGTGTCTTTGGCGCTTCCTGATCGGGAGCGGTTTTGGGCTCTTCTTTCTTTTTGCGAGGCGTTTTTTGCGGGTTATCTTCCTTTACGTCAGCTGTATCCTTTTTATTGCGGCGATTTTTCTGTGACGCATTTGCAGTCGAGCTGGCCGCAACATCGCGGGCCTGCTTGTCAAGGATTTCGTAAACGAGATTTTCCTTATCTTCAAGATTGATTTTCTTTATGCCGTTGGTTTGTGCGACTTCCCGCAGTTGCGAGTCGTCCATGGCTTCAAGTTCGGAATAATTATACATATATATAATATCAGTTGGAAAGCAAGTGCGTCACCACACTTTGTTTACCGTAAATGTATTGTTTTTTTAACACGAAAATATTCTGTCAAGGGAGGTGGCGGATCAATGATCCAGTTGAGGTCCGTTTTAATGGTTATAAAACCGGAATTATAAACGGGGAAAAATGAAGTTTAAGGGATGATGATCTTTTTTGCAATCCCCGCTTTTTGCTTGATGTCCTTTAAGAATTGAGTTCAGAAAGGATGGTTGAAACCGCGTTGTATCTTATAATACAGATTGAAAAACTTATCGGTTGGGGGATTGGCGGCTGATCCGACGGATTCAAAGCCTTTGCAAAGATACAATCAATTTTATGATTTAACAAATTAAATTCAAAAAATGTTTTTAGAAAAATCCGCTGAAAATATCTTTGAAAAATATAGCGGACTACTGTTGCGGCTGTCGTATAAGTTCGTAACTTTGCACCCTCGAAAGAAGTACAGACAATATATTTCCAAGAACACATTCATTTTTTTACTGAAACATATCGGAGATTATGATATTACAATGTGCGGTGCTATTCTCTTTTTTAGCATTGGGTGAATTGATCGTTTGGCTGACAGGGATTCCGATTCCGTCCAGCATCATAGGGATGCTGCTGCTCACGGCAGCACTTAAAATGAAAATCGTGCGTGTTTTCTGGGTCGACAAAGTGGCGGATTTCCTGCTGAAAAATCTCGGTTTTTTCTTCGTGCCCGCCGGAGTGGGGCTTATGAACTGTCTGGGTTTGCTCAGTGATCAGTGGCTGCCGATTGTAGGCGCATGTGTGATCAGTACATTTTTGGTAATTGCGGCGACTGGATGGGTCCATCAGTATGTGCGTCGTGCTTCATCACATCATCATGAACTTTATTGACAATAAATTTTTTCTGATCGCACTGACTTTTGTGGTCTATCTTCTGTCGCAGTTGTTGCAGAAACGCACCGGAGTGTCTTTCCTGAATCCGATTCTGATTACGATAATAGTGCTGATCTGCATTCTTCTCGGATGTGGTGTAGATTACGACGCCTATGCCGAAGGGGGACAATATATTGAATTTTGGCTTAAACCTGCGGTTGTGGCTCTCGGTGTGCCGCTTTACAGGCAGCTGGAGTCGATACGCAAGCAACTGTTGCCGATTTTGGCTGCCGAGTTGGCCGGATGTATCGTCGGGACTGTCTCGGTGGTTGTCGTTGCAAAGTTGCTTGGCGCAACTCCTGATGTGGTGATTTCGCTCGCACCTAAATCTGTCACTACGCCTATTGCGATGGAAATAGCATCGACTTTGGGCGGCATTCCTGCGCTGACCGCGGCCGTGGTTGTCTGTACAGGCATTTTCGGCGGAATTGCCGGTTTCAAGATGATGAAATTGTCGAGAGTCAAGAGTCCGATTGCCCAGGGATTGTCTATGGGGACCGCGGCACATGCCGTCGGGACATCAGTCGCAATGGAAAACGGCTATCGCTACGGAGCCTTCTCGTCGCTCGGCCTTACACTCAACGGCCTTTTCACCGCATTGCTTACTCCGTTTATCCTCGCGGCTCTCGGCTATACGGTGTGATCCTATAATGGCCGGATGTGCTTCAGAACGGTCCGGAGCGTGATAAAATTCATAAAAAGTAGATGATTTAAACCGGTTGGTTTAAGAAAAATTTGTAAATTTGCAGCGTTAAAATCATTAACGACGAAAAAATAGGTCTTTAAAAGTATGATAAATCGAGTTTTGATCCGAATCAAAGTGGTCCAGCTTCTCTACTCTTATCTGTTGACCCAGAGTGAGTTTAAAATAGAGCCTCAGGTTGAAAATCCGTCACGCGACAAGAAATATGGTCATGAACTTTACCTCGATTTATTGTTGATGATTCTCGAAATGTCAGGATATGACGTTTCCGGAGGTCATCGCCAGTCGCCGTTGCGGGGTATTGCCTTGAATAAACACATTGACCGCAATGCCTTGGCCCGTTCGCTCAACGGGATTGATGAGATCCGCACCCTTATACTAAGAGGTCGTTCAGGCGTGGCTTTGTTCGACTCTGTCATTCCCTCAATCTATGACGCCATTCCGTCTCTTCCGGCTTATAAAAGCTATATACGCTTGAAAAAAGCCGAGCTGAAAGACGATGTGGCTCTGTGGGTGTCGATAATCAACAATCTTATTGCAGAAAATCCGGAATTCATCACTGCCGCACGCAAGAATCCGGACTTTACGGTCGCCGGCTTTACCCGCGGCATAAATTCCCTGCTTCACACCCTGAATGAGTATAACGATAACCGCGCACTTTACAATCATGCGCGTCACGCACTCGACTATTCTCTTGACAAAGCATATGAGCTCTACTACAATCTGCTTCTTCTGTCAGTAGAGATTACCCGTATGCAGGATCAGCGTCTGGACGCCGCCAAGCACAAATATCTGCCGACCGACGAAGACCTGCATCCTAATCTCCGTTTTGTCGAAAACAAATTTGTCAAGGCCCTTGCAGAGAACGAGGATTTCAACGCTTATGTGGACGAGCGGAAACTTTCGTGGGATTCGGATGCGCTGATGGTCAAGGGGCTCCTTGAAAAAATCATGGAGAGCGAGCTGTATAAGGACTATATGGCACGTACCGAAGACACCACTTATGAGGAAGACTGCGACTTCTGGCGTCAGGTCTATAAGAATATCATTCTTCCGGGAGATGAGCTTGCGGAAGTCCTCGAATCCAGGTCGGTCTACTGGAACGACGACCTGCATGTTGTCGGTACATTCGTGCTGAAAACAATCCGCAGGTTCAGCCAGAGCAAGACGGAAGGCGCCGACATCAGGCTCCTGCCGCAGTTCAAGGATGAGGAAGACAGCCGCTTCGGCGCACAGCTGTTTGACCTCGCCGTGAAGAATTATCAGGAATACCGCGAGCTGATTGATTCGTTCGTGAATGAACATAGATGGGACTCCGAGCGTCTTGCTTTTATGGACATAGTCATAATGGTGACTGCGATAACGGAACTCCTGAACTTCCCGGCTATTCCGATCGCCGTCACGCTGAACGAATATATAGAGATTGCCAATGCTTACAGCACTCCACGAAGCGGCGCGTTCATCAACGGCATCCTCTATTCTGTGATCAACCATCTGAAGGCCGAAGGCAAGCTTGTAAAGGCATGATCAGCGGTCATCATCAATAAAAGAATTCCTAATTAAAAACAATAGATAAATTTATGCTTAACACAATCCTCCTCCAGGCTGCCGGTAGCAGCTGGGCAAATATCGCGATGATCGTCGCACTGATCGCTATCTTCTACCTGTTCATGATCCGTCCGCAGCAGAAGCGCCAGAACGAGATCAAGAAGTTCCGCGAAGGCCTCAAGGTCGGTGATCCGGTAGTGACCGCAGGCGGTATCTATGGAAAGGTGAAGGATGTCAATGACACTACTTTCACTATCGAGATCGCGCGCGATGTCCGCATCACCGTTGACAAAGGTTCTGTTTATCCTTCGGCCCAGCAGGCTGCCAGTGATGCCGCTGAAAAGGGCAAATAATTAAGCTTTACTGTCTATCTCCTCCGGTCCTATGAACGAGAAGGCGAAACAGATAAGTGATAAAGTGACCGCGGCTCTTCATTCGAGCCGCGGCCAAAATATTTTGCTTTATCTGCTCTTCGTGGCTGTGGCGTTCGTGTTCTGGGTGTTTTTGTCGCTCGACGCGGAAGTTCAGCGCGATTTTGAAGTGCCGGTGGAGATTCAGGAGATTCCCGACAGCGTCACCATGATAGGGCTTCCTCCGGCCGCCATAGGTGTCAGCGTCAAGGGAAAAGATTCACAGCTGTTGCGTTTCCTTTGGGGCAAGATGTCGCCCGTGAAATTCAAGTGGGAGGAAAGCATAGAGGGACATTCATTTGTGCTCGGCCGCCCGAAACTTGAGGCTAAATTGCGCGACTACTTCGGCAATGCCGTGCAGGTACTGGCATGTCGTCCTGACTCACTGCGTCTGCCTTTCACCTCGCAGCCCGGTATAAGAGTGAAACTCAATGTCCAGGCTGACGTGCATCCCAATTTGCAATACATCATTTCAGGACCGGTCTACGCCAATGTGGATTCTGTCACTCTTTATTCAGTCGAGGACCTTCCGCATTCCCTCAAAGTCGTTTCGACAGAGCCGATTGTCAAATCCGATCTGCGCGACACGACCCGTTACGAAGTTCGCGTCAAGCCGATCGCCGGAGTGAGAATCATCCCCGACGTAGTGACCGTCACAGTGCCCGTCGAACCTCTGATTGCGAAAAAGCGCAAAATAGCACTTGAAGTCTCCCACAGAGCGGAAGGGAAAAATCTGATAACCTTCCCGTCGAATATCGAGATCAGCTATCTTGTCCCGATGAGCGCTTATAACGACGAATATCCGGTGAAAGCCTATGTCGATTTCCGGGATGCTCGTCCGAATACCCGTAAACTGCCGGTGGAACTTTCGACTCTGCCGGATGTCTATCATAATGTAAGCTTTACACCTGACAGTGTCGAGTACATCATCGAGAGTGTAAAATAAAGTCGCCGACGGAATGTTGACAGCTATAACAGGAGGGATAGGGAGCGGTAAAAGTGTGGTGAGCCAGATTCTTGCCGCAATGGGCTTCAGGGTCTATGACTGCGACCGTGAGGCCAGGAAACTTATGGACAGCAATGCCGCCATCAAGACAGCTCTTTGCCATGAAATTCATCCTGATTGTGTGGATGCAGACGGACGAATTGACCGTTGCCGCCTGAGCGAGATCGTATTCAGAGATGCCCACGCCCTCGAACGGCTGAACGGCATAGTCCACGCCGCTGTCAGGAGTGATCTCAGGGACTGGTGCGGGCGCAACAGCGGCCATGGACGATTGTTTGTAGAGACTGCAATCCTCTATCAGAGCGGACTTGATGCGATGGTTGACAATGTCTGGACTGTCGAAGCTCCGTTTGATCTGCGGATTGAGCGCGTGATGGCCCGTAACTCTCTGTCGCGCGAGCAGGTCCTCTCCCGCATTAACTCGCAGGACTCATACATTCCGACAACCACACATCCCTCCGTCATCAGCCTTGTCAACGACGGATATTACCCGATTCTGCCGCAGATTGAAAAATTGTTGTGATTTACTGTTGTCATAAAAGGATAAACGGGGCAATATTTGCAGTCGAGTGACGTTATTTTTAAAGGCTGTGCATGTCTTCGGAACCGATAGCAGTAATGTATGGCCGATATTTATCAGACAGCTGTGTTTTGCTCACAGGCTTATTTTTTAGTGTAACCTTAGAATCAAAAACATAAATGAAAACTCAGATTGCGATTATAGGCATCGCTTTGATGTTAGCTGCCACCTCGTGCAAGACAACCAAAGAATCATTGAATTATTTCGAGGATACACGCAAAGGCAATGATATCACTTTTAATCTTCAGGATAGCAAGATAAAGCTTGAGCCTCACGACGAGCTGTTCATTTCAGTCACATCACTTGTCCCGGAGGCAACCGCGCCTTACAATCTGCCTTTGGCCAATCCGGCCGCTGTCGGGTCCATACAAGCGACATCGCAGGCTCGTCAGCAAACCTATGTCGTAGATTCAAAAGGTGACATCAGGTTTCCGGTATTGGGTAAAATTCATGTCGAGGGTATGACAACCGAGCAGTTGGCCGACTATCTTGTGGCTGAAATATCGAAAGAAGCCAAAGATCCGGTGGTCAAAGTCGAATTGATAAATTTTAAGGTAAGTGTTCTCGGAGAAGTCCGTATGCCTGGGACAATCACGGTTCCCGGTGAAAGGGTATCGATTCTTGACGCTCTCGGACAGGCTCAGGATATGACTGAGTTCGGTGACCGTTCAAATGTGCTGGTTATCCGAGAGGAAGATGGGAAAGCCACATATCATTATATCAACCTTAACAAAAGTGATGTGGTGACATCTCCCTACTATTTCCTCCAGCAGAATGATGTTGTCGTCGTTTCGCCTAATAAAGTACGTCAGGACAATTCAAAATACAATACCAATAACGCCTATAAACTTCAGGTAACTTCCACGATTGTCAGTGCCTGCTCAGTGATTGCGTCATTGGTCATAGCCCTTACTGTTAAATAAGATATTGGATTTTAGAACTATGGATTTGAATAACGATAAGCTGTCAGATAAATTCGATTTCCGGTATTACCTCCAGCTGTGCCGCAGCCGTTGGTACTGGTTTTTAATATCGGCGGTACTCTGTGGTGCTGTCGGTGTCTTTTATGCCATGACCACGGTTCCGGTCTATCAGGTTGTAGCCAATATCCTTATCGCCGAGGATGATGGCAAGGCATCCAATGCTATGAGTGAGATTGCGAGCCAGTTCTCAGCCGGAAATATGATGGGAGGCACAAGTTCGGTTGACGATGAGATCAATGTGGTCCGTTCTCATTCCAATATGCGCCAGACCGTCAGAGATCTTGGCTTGAATGTCAGCTATTCTGCCAGACTTTTCAGAATATTCAGCCGTGATGTGGCAGGCAAGACACCTGTCGTGATGACATGCGATCCTGCAATAGCCGATACAATCGGGAAGTATATAAGTTTCAGGGTTGTAGTCGGCAAAGATCATAAAGTCGATATCAAGGCTAAGGTTGAGAAAAAAACGATCGGTGAGGTCCGGGATGCCTCTTTCCCTGTATCATTGAAAACCCCTTATGGCGATTTCATCTTCGACAAGACACGTTTTTTGAAAAAAGACAAGGGCGTCCGGATGGATATAGGATTTTGCAGTTACGACGGTGCGGCTGAAAGTCTGGCTGAAAATGTCTCTATCTACATTCCAAGCAAAAGGTCGAATATAATATCTTTTGCGGCACATAGCCCTAATATCCCGCAGACCCAGAAAATCCTTAATACAATCATTGATAATTACAATATATCAGGCATAAGGGAAAAGCAGAAAAAAGATCAGAAGACAGCTGATTTTGTCGCTGAACGTCTTCAGTCGATAAGTCGCGAACTGAATATGTCGGAAGAGGATATCGAAAGCTATAAGAGAAGTAAAAACCTGACCGATGTCGGAGCCGACGCTGCAAAATGGATGACACGTTCGACCACTCTGGAAGGACAGATAATGGCGGCTGAAACCGAAATTCATCTGCTTGATCTGACTCGTGATTTCATTAACAATCCTGAGAATGACGGACAGCTGATTCCGGCGCTCAATGTCAGTGCTGCGGTTCCGGTTGACGCCTACAACGGATTGCTCTTGCAGAAGATGCAGCTGCAGAACACAGCCCGTGGGGAGAATGTGATGCTTAAGAGACTTGACGAGCAGATTGCCGTGCTCAGGGAGAATATGAGAAATTCTCTTCAGAAAGCCTATGAGAATGCCAATGTGCGTCTGAAAGACCTGCGTTCACAAGCCGGAGAATCAAAATCGCAGTTAAGCAAATTCCCTGAATATGAACGTCAGTTCGGAAACATCAAACGGCAGCAGGCAATCAAAGAAGAACTCTATCTGTATCTTCTGAAAAAGCAGGAGGAAACAAGCATTGCGCTGGCCAATTCGATGCCACGCGCCAAAATCGTCGACGAGGCATATGCTCTTTCGGCTCCGACCAACCTGTCCAAAAAGAAGATAGTAGCGATAGCTCTTTTTATAGGATTGTTGATTCCGTTGGTGCTTATATTCCTGCTGGATAAGTTGAAAAATAAATTTGAGTCTGTCGGTGAACTTGAACGTCTCACTCCGGTGCCGGTTTTGGGTGAAGTCTGTCATAAGTCCGGTTCGGAATCTCCGCTGGTTGTGCGCTCGACCGGTGGCAGTTCTTCTGTGGCCGAACTGTTCCGGCTTATCAGATCAAATCTGCAGTTTGTTCTTGGAAACAGCAATGGAGCAAAAGTCATTTTGCTGACATCTACAATTTCAGGGGAAGGCAAATCATTTATCTCGATAAATCTGGCCTCTTCGTTCGCGGTTTTGGGTAAAAAAGTCCTTCTCATGGGGCTTGATATCAGAAATCCCAAACTTGCCGAGTATCTTGGCCTTGCCCCTTCAGCAGGCTTCACTTCTTATATTGCCAACAGAGATATATCATTGGAGTCGGTGATTCTTCACGACACATTGGAGAAAAATCTCGATATAATTGTTGCCGGACCTATACCGCCTAATCCGTCAGAACTTTTACAGTCCGATCGAGTTGACGAACTGTTTGCCGAGTTACGTACAATGTATGATTACATTATTATTGATTCGGCTCCGGTCGGCATGGTGAGCGATACTTTCGCATTGGTGCGTGTTGCTGATGCCACAGTTTATGTAACTCGTGCCAATTATACCACCACTAAAGAAATCGAACTTCTCAACAAACTTTATGCGACAAAACGTCTGCCGAAATTGTCGGTTGTGTTGAACGGTACCAAAGCTGCCGCCGGTTACGGCTACGGTTACGGTGAGAAATCAGGCAAATAATGAGTAGCTTCTGGCAGGAATGAAAAAGGCGTTGTTTGTCCTGACACTGTTTGCATCCGTCGGTTTCTTTAATCCGATGCAGATTTTTTCGCCCCAGATTTCCAAACTGATTTTTTACTTTTGTGTCTTTCTCAGCGCGGCTTATGCTTTTTTTGACGGTCGGTCGCTTAGATATATCGATTATCCCTGGAAGAGTTATTGGCTGTTTATGGCCATGATCGTAATATCGACGGTCTCGGCTACTGCATTTCATCCGCAGTCATATTCAATCACTCTGATGTCAACGCTGCCGTATCTGTTAGGCTATTTTTATTTTTGGATACTGATGAGGACCGGACTTTCCGATCAGTTTATCCTGAAATGGCTTTTCATTGGTTGTATGCTGGCAGTTCCGGTTTATTTCATCAATCTTATAAGTTTCCCGACCGTAATTTTCGGCGATAGTGAGTTGGAGGACTTCTCCAGAGGCATTTTGCGTGTGCCGGTCGTGTTTACTGAAGGAATGGTGCTGTTCCTGTTTTATGGAATAAACAAGCTTTTGCTGAAGCCGCGTAACAGGAAATTCTGGATTTTTGTATGCGGGATGTGTGTGCTTATGATTTTTCTGTCGGTTGTACGTCAGGTCATATTGTACTCAATGGTACTCAGCCTTTTGTTTTTGCTGAAAAATTTTTCATGGCAAAAAAAAATCACAGCCGTTGCTGTCGGAATTGTCACGGTCATCTATATCCTTCCCATGGTTCCGGTATATAATACACTGCTGGAGCTTTCTCAGGAGCAACTTTACGAAAACGATGAGAAAGAGAATGTCAGACTCGGAGCTTGGCGATATTATACATTTGAGAATCAGACCAATGATATAACCCCTATTATCGGTAATGGATCTCCTTCGCTTGGAAATAGTGTATGGGGAAATGTCTTTAATGACGAGATAGAATATAATGAATATTTTTATGCCGATGTTGCATGGGCAGGTATCATCTATCTTTTCGGCTGGACCGGATTTGCTGCTCTATTGATACTGATGTTAAAAGCAGTCTTTCGACGAAAAGCACATGAAAAGGAGTATCTGACATACTGGTTTATATTTATTATTTTATCCGGCATCGGATCAGGAGTTTTCATTTACTATCATCAGATCATATATATAATGATAGGTCTCTATCTCGTGTTTGGAACGTATGAAAAAGACAGCAATAATAATCCTCAATTACAACAATCCGTCTGATACGGTTGCCTGCCTCAGGAGCGTGAAACGCTATAACACTGCCCCGGTTAAGTATGTTGTTGTTGACAATGGCTCGACTGACGGGATTTCCGTCTCTGAAATAGACGGATTTCTTGCCGAGGCCTTTGAGGGAGATTATATGCGTGTCAGGGAGGGAGATTCAGTTCCCTCAAGCCTTCCTCAGGCTGTATTTATGACAAGTCGTTCCAATGACGGTTATGCGCGGGGAAATAACAAGGGGATAGCTTTGGCGGCAAATGATGATGAAATTGACCGATTGCTGATTCTCAACAATGATATTCTTTTCATAGAAGATATAATACCGCCTTTGAAGGAGGCTCAGGATAGTCTTCCCGATTGTGGAATTATAAGTCCCTTGCTTCTGACGGGGAAAGGAGCCGATATAGATTGGAATTGTGCCCGTAACGATACTCGGATCGGTTCCTGGATTAAAAATAATTTTTTGGCTCCATACTACTGGTTATGTAAAAAAAGTGTCTATGAAATTTATCGGGAATCACTTTTGCTTTACAAAAAGGAGGAGCCCTATCCTCAATTCATGCCGATAGAACTTCCGTCAGGATCATGTATGCTTGTGAAAAAAGATGTTTTTGCTGCGATAGGCAATTTTGATCCTGCCACATTCCTGTATTATGAGGAGAATATACTTTATCGAAAGCTGTTGAAACTCAATCTCCGTAACTATATAGCGACCCGTCTGCGTTGCATACATCTTGGGGCCGCTACAATGGTTAAATCTCCGTCAAGAATTGTTGCTGAGGCCGCAAAGGCAAGCCGTTCCTATTACATAAGGACTTATCTTGCACCATCTTGGGAGCAGCGTATATTGTTGAGAGTGAGTGACGCGTGGCTTCAAGGCTTCGTATTTTTGAAGAGTATAGTAAAAAAATGATTGTGTAATGAAACTGTCGATAATCACACCCGTCTACAATAGAGCCGACTGTATCCTGCGGTGTCTTGCCAGTGTCGCTTCCCAAAACGGTTGTGGAAGTGTCATCGAGCATGTGGTCGTTGATGACGGCTCAACGGACAATACCGCTGGACTTGTCAGGGATTTTGCCGCGAAGCATCCTCATGTCAGAACGGTATTCTTCGACCGTAACCGTGGTACAAATGCAGCCCGGAATGCTGCGGTCCGCCATGCGTCGGGAGATTATTGTGTCATACTCGACAGTGACGATTATTTTACTCCCGATGCCTGCGTGGTCATACTGAAGGCGATAGAATCGACTCATGATGCCCGGTATTTTATGTTCACGCGCGACGACCGCACGGAAGAGTTCGACAGGCTTTATGGCGCTGGAACTGTTGTCAGATATAGTTATCGCGATGTGCTGAATGGTAAGGTTACAGGCGACTATATACATGTCATCCCCCGCAGTATGCTCGAAAAATACCCGTTTGACGAAGACCTTAAGATTTATGAATCTCTGATTATCCAGCAGATTTACCGGGAAGTGGGGGAGATGGTATTTGAGAACAAGACCATCGTGATTGCCGAGAGAAACCGGTCTGACAGTGTCACCTGGAATACGTTGAGGACAAATGAAAAAGCGATTTCGCGAAAACTTCAGGCGGCTGTGAAGGAACTGGAATTGTTCGGTGACGATTATCTTTGCGCTGGAAATCGGGAATATGTCGATGGACTTTATTTTAATATTGTGGATAATGCCGTCCTGACAGGAGACTACGGATTGGCAAAAAAATACATTCCATCCTTGACCGGTTGGCGGAAATCATTGATGAATATGATCGTCATAGGGCGTTTGGGCCCGATTTACAAAAACTGTCTCAACAAATATCTGAATTTTAAATATCGTTCCTACGGGATCGGAACGAAGAAATGATCGATATGTGTGAATCTTATTGACCGGCAGAATTATGGATAGAGAAAAATTAGTGTTGTATAATCTGGCAGCTACTCAGCCTGTGAGTGGCTCAATGCGTCATGGCGGCGGAATCTATGGTGAGATTGTATTGCGGAAGATTATAGAACTCCGGCGGAATGTCATAGTCGCATATGATTCGCGGCATTGGCTCAATCCTGAAATGAAAGCCCTTTGTGAAAACAATTCCGTTGAGCTTGTCGATATTTCTCAATGCGGTTTTCAGTCTGTGATTGACAGCCGTGGGATTGATATATTTTATTCACCGCAGCCGTTGGATGAACTGTACAGGTCGGAAAACTGTGAGCTGGTTGTGACCATACATGACCTTCGTCCGATTGAATTACCGTTGGACAGAAAAATGTTCTGGCGATATAAGATGCAATTCTCGATGCAGTTGAAAAATCTGCTTGAAATATTGTCGCCGTCTTTTATCCGCCGTCATCGTTATCGTAAAAACGAAAACTTCATACGCAAGCCAAACCTGCGTTTTGCAGTTGTGTCAAACCACTCTTTGGGCTCTGTGAATCTGTTTTTCCCGGAATCGGCGGATAAAGATATTCCTGTTTTCTATTCTCCGTCAACATCGCTTGATTTAGTGCCGGGACGTAAGGAGGAATGTGATTTTTTCCTTCTCGTAAGCGCCAACCGCTGGGAGAAAAATTGCCTTAGAGCCATCATGGCTCTGGATCAGCTTTGCTCCGAAGGTCGACTGGCGGGAAAGCGAGTTGTCGTAACCGGTGTCAGATCCGCAGATTATTTTAGATACAGAATTAAAAATCCCGGAATTTTTGATTTCAGGGGTTATGTCAGCGATGAAGAGTTGAATCAGCTTTATCACGATGCGTATTGCTTTATATATCCTTCGCTGAATGAAGGCTTCGGTTATCCTCCTTTGGAAGCTATGCGTTACGGAGTCCCGGTTCTGGCCTCTCCGTTTTCATCCATAAGCGAGGTCTGCGGTGATGCGGCGCTGTATTTCAATCCTTTCAGCATCGATGAAATTAAAATCCGTATAATACAACTTGAGAACACGGCTCTTTATGAGCGCCATAAAGCGAAAAGCGTGGAGAGATATAAGTATATCACAGTACGTCAGAAAGTGGACTTGGAGAGATTTGTAAGATTCATCTATAATGATCCTCTTCAATAAGATCGGCTAAGACACTTTTTGAATTTGTTTTTACGGAAATAAAAAAAGCGTTGGGATCAGTTTCCCAACGCTTTTAATGCTTTCTTGTTAAGCTTTACTTTATATTTTTTTCGGAGGCCCTTGACCCAGTCGCTTTCGAGTTGCTGCTGATAGTCGGAGGCTACGGCTCCGCGGACATCGTTAGCCTCTTCCGGAGTATCGATCACTCGTCCGGCATATCCGAACCATGCGGTCCATTTCCCAGGTGCTTCGGGCCGCGGGCCATTGAATGCGAGGTTGTCGACTATCGCATTCTCACCCTTTCCGGTCACCACTTTTTCCACCTTTATATGGCGTCCGTAGTTGGCACGCAGGGTTGAAACCAAGGAGTCGTTCTCGACCTGGTTCGCTGCGAGATACTTCTGTGCTTCGCCGGCGATGGAATCATTGGTCGCGAATACTACATAACCTTTATAGTGGGGCTTATCCCATGTATATTTCGTCTTGTTGGCTGCGAAATAATTTTGCAGACCTTCCGTGTCGGATGTCGAACGCTCCCATACATTGCGGTTGCTGATCTCAAACAGAAGAATGCCGTCGCGGTATTCATTTACGAGATTGCGGTACTCGCTGTTGTTTTCGGCGAGATTTTTCCGCGCGGCTTCGACAGTCGCCTCATCCACTTTGCGAGAGAGAGCTGTGTTGAACACGGTGAAAGCATCGTTGGCCCCTTCAAGCACGTTGGCAGGGATGAATCCGATGACATCGGCCACACTCAGCGCCGATTTTCCAACGGTTGCTATCGCCGATTTGTCGGCAAGCAGTGAGTTGAGCTGTTCGGCAGGCGTGGCACCGGTCATTTTTGATCTTAACTGCATGAGAGCGGCTGAATCGACTCTTACGCCGATCTCTGCCTTAAGCTGAGAAAGACGTTCGGTTTCAGGCATGACAGAACGGATGTCACGTCCGATTGCAGCTTTTATCTTTGGCGATTCTTCCTCTAAGGTGCCGATTCCGCGGTGTGCCAGAGTCTGTACGATATGATATCCGTAGGCAGTTTTGAACGGCGCCGAGATCCCGCCGTCTTTCAGACTGAAAGCCGCGTCTTCAAACTCCTTGACCATCTCGCCGGGGCCGAAAAATCCGAGACGTCCGCCATTTGCCGCCGAGCCCGGATCTTCGCTTTCAGCGCGTGCGATGGCATCAAAATCGCCTCCGTTAAGCAGCAGCTTGTGGATCGAGTCGATCTGGGCTTTCTTGGCCATGCTCTCTTCCTCTGACAGATCTCTCGTGAGTTTTAGAATATGGCGTGCCTCGACTTTGCCGGGGTTGGGACGTTCATCCTCGACACGTATGATATGGAATCCGAAAGGTGCGTCATCGATGACAGGCGAAATCTCTCCGACAGGAGTGTCCCATGCGGCCTTTTCAAAAGGATAGGGGAAGCTGTTGGCATTTATATATTCCATGGAGCCTTGATTGACGCGGGCCGAGCGGTCGGAAGAATACTTGACAGCCATTTCTCCGAAATCAGCCGATCCGCTGACAATTGCGGTGCGTATGCTGTCCAGTCTCGCACGGTTGGCCTCGTTCTCGTCATATGTCGCACCGATCGGCAGCATGATATGGCTTACACGACGCGATGTCGCCATGCGGGCGTATGCTTCGTTGACAAGTCGTTTCTCAACCAATGAGTCACGGAGATAAGGGCGCGAAAGATCGGCGCAATAACCGTCAAATTCTTTCTTGAACGCCTCCGTATTGTGCAGACCGGCGGCTTCCGCATCAGCGACTTTGAGTTTGTAGACGACAAACATATCGACATACTCCTCGATGCTCTGAGGCGACAGTTGCTGGAGGTTATTCTTTTTATATAGGTATTCGAATTCGCTTTGTTTCACATCTTTCCCGTTTATCGTCATGACCACGGGATCAGTGTTTTTGCCTGCCGATGCCGAAAGAATTGCGGCACACGCCAGCGCGGAAATTATGCACGGCTTCTTTTTCATTGGAAGTTGGAAATTTCAGAGACTCCTGATGTGTTCTGATATAGAATATAAAAATTTAAGAGGATGTTGTCGGTGAACATCCTCTTAATTAACGTATCTGCCGGGGCTTTATTGTTCCCGTGGCAGTTGTCGGCTGCAAAAAAACGAGGCGGGGGCCAAGATGGCTTCAGATGGAGCGCAGACGGGCATCAGCGCCACCTCATGAACATTTTCACTACCTCAGGGTCGTGATGGTCGAAGAAGAGACTTTTGCCGGTGTCGAGCGTAGCGATCGCGTTCATGTCCTCGTCGTAGAGTTTAAAGTCGAGGATGTCGAGATTCTGTTTCATGCGCTCCACATGGACCGATTTAGGAATTATGATCACCCCGCGCTGCACGAGCCACCGTAGTGCCACCTGAGCCACGCTTTTGCCGTATTTGTGGCCGATTTCTTCGAGCACCGGATTGGTGAAGAAGTTGTTGCGTCCCTCGGCCAATGGTCCCCACGACATTATCTGTGTGCCGGATTCTTCCATATATTTCTGAGCCTTGATCTGCTGGTTGAACACGTGGGTTTCAACCTGATTGACCATCGGGGCGATCTCCACGTTTGCAGCGAGGTCTATGAGATGGTCGGGGTAGAAGTTGCTGACGCCTATGGCGCGGACTTTGCCCTCGCGGTAGGCATCTTCAAGAGCGCGATATGCGCCATAGCGGTCGCAGAAGGGCTGATGGAGCAGCATGAGGTCGATATAATCCGTGCGCAGGCGGCGGAGGCTTTCGTCGATTGACGCTTTGGCTTTTTCGTAGCCGTAATTCGAGATCCAAATCTTGGTAACGATGAAAAGCTCTTCGCGCGGGATTCCGCTTTTTGCGATAGCGGCTCCGACACCCTCTTCATTGTGGTAGGCCTGCGCTGTGTCGATCATGCGGTAGCCCACGCTCAGGGCATCGCTGACACAGCGTTCACACTCGGCGGGGTCTACCTGATAGACCCCGTAGCCGATCATCGGCATCTCAACGCCGTTGCTCAAAGTCACATTTATCATAGCGGTCATAAGTAACTCTTAAAAATTTAAATTATAATCTATCCGACACAAAATTACCACCTTCCCACCTCATAACGCTTATACAAATTACGGATATTCTTACCAGATATTCCGTGAGAACGAAATTTCCATATGCGGGATTTTGGTGATTTTTTTGTAACTTTGCGGGGCAATTCACAAAGAGTTGCGTGAATATGACAATCTATTATCGCGTTATTTTTAGTGAGAATGTTCCCGTGAGAAGCTGGGGACATCTTGAAAACTGGAAGAGTACAGCTTCAGTGTAAAAAAGGTCAGCTGACAGACATCGTTTCCAATTCACATCAACCACATTTTTTCACAACTATCCTTATGAACAATCATCGATTGCTCACGGGGCTGCTGTCTGCGGTCCTGTTGAGCGGTGGAGTGTGCTCGTATGGCCAGACCGTGATGACTTTGGAGGAAATCTTTGAAGCGGCCGAAGCCAACAGCGCGCAACTCCGACCCTATTTTGCCGCCGAGGAGGAGGCAAAAAGAGAAATCAGTGTGGCCCGCAGCGAACGGCTTCCTGAGATCAACGCATCGCTGTCATTGAGTTATATAGGTGACGGCTTCACGACCAAGCGCAATTTCTCGGACTATCAGCGGGCGCCGATCCCGCATCTCGGCGACGGACTCGCCGTCAATCTCCGCCAGCCCCTCTATACCGGAGGCGCCATCAAAAACGGCATCGAACTTGCGGAACTGAAATCCACCGCCGCGCGCTATGCCTCGGAACTCCAGCGCGACAATATCCGTTTCCGGCTGACGGGTTTCTATCTCGATATTTACAAATACAGCAACCTGCGCACTGTGGTCGAAAATAACATAGCCCAGGCCCGCAAGGTGCTTGCCGAAATGCGCGCCCGATTCGAGCAGGGAGTTGCCTTGCAGAACGACATCACCCGCTACGAATTGCTTGTCTCCAATCTTGAGCTGCAGCTTATCAGGATCAACAACACCCTCGACATCCTCAACAGCAACCTCGTGGTGACCGCCGGGCTTGATCCCGCGACGGTGATAGAACCTGATTCGGCCATCCTTGCCCGTGCGCTTCCGTCGGACGGCGAGAGCCGGTGGCAGCAGGAGGCCGCCGAAAATGCACCCTCCCTCAAACTCGCCCGCTCAGGCGTGGATCTCAGCCGCAAAGCAGAGTCGCTCGTCCGCAGCCGCCGGATGCCTACGGTCGGTGTGCAGGCCGCATGGACCATTGACGGCCCGATTCTTGTCGAAGTCCCGCCGATCAACCGCAATCTGAGCTACTGGTATGTGGGAATCGGCGTCAGCTATGACATTTCGTCGCTCTACAAGACCAACAAATCGCTTTCGAAAAGCCGCGCGGCTACCCGTCAGGCCCTTGACCGCCTTGAGGCTACCCGCGAGAATGTCGAGCTGGACATCCGTGCCGACTATGTGCGCTATCTCGAAGCCTACGAGGAGCTGAAAACTCGCCGCAAAGGTGTCGAACTTGCCGAGCGCAACTACCGCACGACTTCCACTCGCTACTCGGCCGACATGGCCCTGATCACCGACATGCTCGACGCCGCCAATTCAAAACTCGATGCCGAGCAGGAACTCGTCAACGCACGCATCAACATCATCTACTATTATTACAAACTCTTATTCACTTCCGGAAAGATATGAACCATCGCAGTAAAAAAATCCTGTCATACGTACTGACCCTTGCGGTCATAGCAGCCGCAGCCGTGTGGGTATGCGCCAAGTTTATCCATTTCGGCGACGTCGAATTTACGGACAACGCCCAGGTGCGTCAGCAGATCGTGCCCGTCAACAGCCGCGTGCAGGGCTATATCAAAGAAATCCGCTTCGATGAATATACCGAAGTGAAAAAGGGCGACACACTCGTCATCATCGACGACTCAGATATGCGTCTGCATGTGGCTCAGGCCAGAGCCGACTATCAGAATGCTCTTGCGGGCCGTGATGTCGCCGACCGCAGTGTGGGAGTCGCATCAGCGAATGTCGCCGTCACCGAAGCCTCGATCGCAGAGGCAAAGGTTGTGATGGAGATGGCGGCGACCGATTTCGAGCGTTACCGGAAACTCTTAGCGCAGGAGGCCGTGACACGTCAGCAGTTTGACGCTGCCAAGACCGACTACGAGGCCAAGAAAGCCCGCTACGAGATGCTCTCGCGCCAGCGTTCGGCCACCTCGTCGGTCGTTGCAGAAACCCGTCAGCGCATAGCTCAGAACGATGCCGGTATCGAACTTGCCAAGGCGCTCCTCGAAACCGCAGAGTTGAATCTGTCGTATTGCGTCATCGTGGCTCCCTGCGACGGCTACACCTCGCGCAAGGAGATCGAGGTCGGTCAGCTCGTGCAGCCCGGTCAGACTCTGCTCGACGTCGTCGATTCCCACGATGTATGGGTGACGGCCAACTACAAGGAGACCCAGCTGCCGCGCATAGCTCCCGGAAGCAAGGTCGAGATCAAGGTCGACGCGATTCCCGACGTCACTTTCAACGGTGAGGTGGTTTCGATCTCCAGAGCCACCGGCGCCGCGCTCTCGGTTCTGCCGCAGGACAATTCCGCAGGCAATTTCGTGAAGGTCCGTCAGCGTGTGCCTGTAAGGATCGCTTTTTCAGCCGACAACGATAAGGCGGCCATGGAGTGTCTGAGAGCGGGCATGAATGTGGAGTGCGAGGTGAAATACTGATATGGCGGACTGGCATGCACCTCAGGGACCGTTCGATATTCCGGAGGTCCCGAATTTCGTACCGCGCCGACTCAAGCCCTGGCTGTTCATCTTCTTTGTCCTCATCGTCCAGTTTTCGGGCGGACTGTATCTTGCGGCCGCATCCGACATGGTCGGCACTACCGCTCTGATGCAGGAAGACATCCTGATGGCCGGATATGCGTCGCTTGTCGGCATGGCGATCAATTTCGCCGTGATGTTCCGTATAAAGTTCAGATTCTCGACGCGGACCCAGCTCCTTGCGGCGGCAATCGTGCTGATTGCAGCCAATGTGATCTGCGTCCACACCGACAATGTGCCACTGCTTGTGGTCACATGCTTCGTAGCAGGATGGTTCAGAATGCAGGCTACCTTGGCCTGTAACTCCACCATTCAGTTGTGGCTGACTCCGGTGCGCGACATGGCGATTTTCTTCTGCTATGTCTACATCGTGGTCGACAGCGTCATCCAGCTCAGCGGCATCGCCACGATCTACACGGCATTTTTCTCGCAGTGGGAATATATGCACTGGATTATGACCGGACTGTTGGCGCTCATGATGGTCATGGTGATGATCCTCGTGAAGCCTGTGCGCGGTCCGATGTTCATCCCGCTGTTGGGCATCGACTGGATCGGCTCGCTGCTGTGGGCCGGTTTCATGCTCTGCTTCACGTTTGTCTGCGTCTACGGAAACTATTTTGACTGGTGGGATGCCGTGGAGATCCGCGGCGCCGTGCTGCTCGGTCTGGTCTGTGTCGCCATCAATCTCTGGCGCGCCACTTTCCTGCACCATCCCTACATCAGTTTCCGTGCGATGAAAAACCGCAATGTCATCCGGGCCACGGCGATATACATGGTGTTTTTCACCCTCCTTGCCTCGGAGCACGTATTCGAGCACAGCTATGCGGCAACCATTCTCGGCTTTGACGAGACTAATCTCATCGACCTCAACTGGTATGTGTTCGCAGGGATCATCGTCGGCTGCGCGCTGACCTACTTCACCTTCGCGCTGCGCCGGTGGCGCTATAAGACCATGACGGCGATCGGATTCGCTTTGGCAGCGCTCTATCTGGCTTATTTCTACTTCCTGATCGACTATGGAGTGGAAAAGGAGATGCTTTTTATCCCGCTTTTCTTCCGCGGGATGGCTTCGGTGGTGATCTCCATCATTTTCCTGACCTCGATCGTGCAGAGCGGATTGCCGTTTCAGGTGTTTCCGCAGGCTCTTACGATCAACGGTTTCACCGGGGCTGTCATGAGTGCCACTTTCGGACCGGCGGTCATCGGAGAAGTGCTGCGCCGGACGATGGCGAAGAATTTCGCCAATTTCAGCGCCGCAATGACCGATGTCGATGTCAGCGGTGCCCACGGAGCACTCGGTCAGCTCTATGGCATGGCGCAGAAACATGCGCTCGTGGTGTCGATGAAAGAGATCTACGGCTGGTTGCTGCTTGTGGCTCTTGTCTCGCTGGTTGTCATTGCCGTGAGCTATGGTCCTCTTCGCCCGGCGGCTATATTCCCGAAGTGGAAGACCATCAGGCGCACTCTGCGCCATCTTGTCCGTCAGGAGGAGAAACGCTGCGAGCCGGCGCAGGGATGAGACCGGCATCAGCGGCGCGATCTGCGTTTATGTTTACGCTTGCGTGAGCGCTGTTTGCGGCCAGGCGTCGCATTGGCACACGGCCTTGTCACAACATCCGTTTTTACGGCAGACTGATTCTGAATTTCCGAGGAATCAGTCTGCTGTTCTTTTACATCGTTGTCTTCCTTTTCGGGTGCGTTACACGACGCTCCCGGAGTGGAGGCGGCTTTTTCAGCTTTCTCCTCGCGTCTTTTTGCGGCACGGGCTCTCGCAGCCTCCGAGCGGCTGATGGCTTTGTCGATCTCCGGTTTGAGCAGATGGAAGGCTAAGATCACTTCGGGAGCTTCGTCTGTCGGAGGGACGGCGCGGCAGTCGAGGTAGAGGAGTATGGCTTGCCGCAGTTTTTCTGTGGCAGACGGGCTAAGGGTGATGATGTCGGTTGCCGACTCGATCCGCTGCATGATCTCGCGGAGAAATTTTCCGGATACGGGGTAGGAGAGGGCAGAGGCCTGTTTGTGCTGGCGGTGGGAGCGTGTGGATTTCATGTCGTCGGGTGTGTTTGTGGTTATGTGATACTTTTTTCTGCAAAGATACATACCCCAAAAGCCGATTTACTGCGATAATGCGGAGCGAGGCAAATTTTTTTGAAAGCACTGTATCAGGCAAACCGCGTAGCGACGAGGCGAATCCAGGCCACTGCTGTGGTAATTGGAATCAAGTGTCTGCGTTGTGCTGTGTCTGATAGGAGCGGTTGGCCCTGGGGCAAGACGTTATATAGCCTCACCGAAGCATTTTTATTAAGTCCGTCGTTCTACCTTAGGCACCGCTCGGCCTACTTTGGGCACTATTCAGCACTGCGGAGGCCGTCAGTGAAATCCTCGAAGAGGATGGGGCTTAGGAACCCCAGGCTGAGCGAGCGCCAGCAGGGCCGAGCGGTGCCTGGGGTAGTGGCTATGTCGTGTTATGTCTGCCTCGGAGAGGCTGGTTAGAAATCAGGAGAGCATATATTCTTCCCATCTTTTTCCGGCGTTCAACATCAGCTTTTGGAGCTCGGTTTCAAAAGGCTGCGTCAGATGATGTGTTTTCTGACTTGTGATATAGTGTATCACGTTTTCTTTGGCCGACGGAGACACGGATGCCGCGAAATATTCCTTTCCCCAGCCCTCAAAATTCGGATAGAGTCCTGACCGCTTCATCCACATGCTGCTGTTCTGCCATGAAATCTGAGAGCGATATTGTGGGATGCAAGTCGACAAGCATATGCAGATGATTGCCGATTCCGTTTATGCAGTAGAGATGGCCGTGTTTGGCCCGGACAAGATTGGCGATTACTGAGTATAAGTCCTGACATGTGGTCTCAGGGATGGTCAGTTGGCGACAATGTGTGTTTATGACGATATGAAGCAGTTGGGTCGTATGGCTCATGGGGAGAGAATTGAGGATGAGATGGCAAAAGTAACACCAATTTGGCCAAAAAGCAAATTTATGATGATGTTAACTAGCATCTTCGATGCAGCCACCTACGCGATTGGGCCTTACCCCAGGCACCGTTCGGCCTACGCTTCGCTTCGGCACTCGCTCAGCCTGGGGTTCCGAAAATTCAGGCTCTTCGAGCCTCTGCAACCAACATCCGCCGGGGCACTCGCTCAGTATGATTTCTGACCGAGTTCACCGTCTCTGTCTTATTTTAACAAAATCCATTCCAAATGTTAACGGGAATCTCATCTGCAAAGGTAAAATCCCCTGAGACATAGGCTCTTCGAGCCATAGACGATGATTCATAGTGGCGCCTGGCACTCAGACTGTTGCCGATGCGTCGGATGCTTCGGGAAGCATCCCTACTTCTGAGACCGCTCAGCACTGCGGAGGTTGTGAGCGAAATCCTCGAAGAGGATGGGGCCTGAAACAAAGACTCTCCGAGTCTTTCACGTGTCCCGCATCCTATTTAGCATAGATTTGGAGTGAAAAAATGCGAAAATCAGTAATATTGGTAGGATTATCCGTAAAAAGTTTGCTATATTTCTCATGTCAGGCTGCTAATTTTGTAGCGATGAAAAATATGACGTTTCAACGTCGATGCATTCAGTTATACAGAAAGACCAATTGAAAAGATAGATGCAATGTTGAAAAAGATCCGACAGACGCTTGCCGTCATCTTTATTGTAATTATAACTCTGTTGTTTCTCGATTTCACCGGCACCATACACACATGGTTCGGCTGGATGGCCAAGATTCAGTTTCTGCCTGCGTTGCTCGCCCTGAACATCGTGGTGATCGTGGGCCTTGTGGCACTGACCCTGCTGTTCGGTCGTGTGTATTGTTCGGTCATCTGCCCCTTGGGGGTGATGCAGGACGGCTTCGCATGGTTCGGAAAGAAGGCCAAGAGAAACCGCTATTCCTATTCTCCGGCCAAGACCGTCCTTCGCATCGTGATGTTGGGACTGATGGCGGTGGCCGTCGTCGTGGGAATCGGAGCCTTCGTGGCTCTGTTGGCGCCATACAGCGCCTATGGCCGCATCGTGCAGAGCCTGATGTCGCCCCTTTGGCTGTGGGCCGACAATCAGCTTGCCGCCTGGGCCGAGAAATCGGGAAGCTATGCCTTCTATTCGGTGGATGTATGGCTTAAAAGCGTAGGCACACTGACGGTTGCGGCCGTGACCCTCGTGGCGCTCGCGATACTGGCATGGCGCAACGGACGTACATACTGCAACACGATCTGTCCCGTTGGAACAATCCTCGGTTACCTCTCGAAATATTCGCTGTTCAAACCGGTGATAGACACCTCGAAATGCAATGGTTGCGGACTCTGCGCGCGCAACTGCAAAGGCGCCTGCATCGACAGCCGTAATCATGAGATTGATTACAGCCGCTGTGTAAGCTGCATGGACTGCATCGGAAAGTGTCATCAGGGAGCGATCAGCTATACATACCGACGCCCGTCGGCCTCCGAAAAGACGACCGCAGGGAAGACTACCGCACCGAAGAAACGTGCGGCACAGCCTGCGACCGACACCTCGCGCCGTCAATTCATGGTAGGCGCTGCCGTAGCCACCGCTGCAGCTGCCGTTAAGGCTCAGGAAAAGACCGTTGACGGCGGCTTAGCTGTGATCGCCGACAAAAAGATACCCGAACGCAAGACCCGCATAGTGCCACCCGGTGCCATCGGTCTGCGCAACCTGGCTTCGCACTGCACCGCCTGTCAGCTGTGTGTGACGGTCTGCCCCAACGGAGTGCTGCGTCCGTCATCTGATTTGCTGACATTCATGCAGCCTGAGTCGTCGTATGAACGCGGCTATTGCCGTCCTGAGTGCGTGAATTGCTCAGAGGTGTGTCCCGCAGGTGCCATCAGGCCGATTTCCGTGGCCGACAAATCGTCGATTCAGATAGGTCATGCCGTATGGATCAAAGATAACTGCGTGCCGCTGACCGACGGCGTAGAGTGCGGCAACTGCGCGCGTCACTGTCCCGTAGGAGCAATCACGATGGTGCCTTCGATAAAAGGCAAGGAGGACTCGCCCAAAATTCCGGTGGTCAACGCCGAGCGCTGCATAGGCTGCGGCGCATGTGAAAATCTCTGCCCCTCGCGCCCGTTCAGCGCCATTTATGTCGAGGGCCACGAAAACCACCGTGTCATATAAAATTATTTCCACATCAATACTGACTATCCATGAGTGACAATAATAAAGATATAAGCCGCCGCAATTTCCTAAAGCGTCTCGGAGGCGGCACCGTAGCCCTGTCGGCCGCGGCGCTGACCGGTTGCGAGACAAAGCGCAACCCGGTGAGCGGCGAGAGCGTGACAGCTTTGGGCGACATCCCCAAAGACAAGATGACTTACCGCACCAACCCCAAGACCGGCGAGAAGGTTTCGCTGCTCGGCTACGGCTGTATGCGCTGGCCGACTATTGCCGGCGGAAGTGCCCGCGACGGCGGGGAGGAGATCGATCAGGAGATGGTCAACCGCCTTGTTGACACAGCGATGGAACACGGTGTCAACTACTTCGACACATCTCCCGCATACTGCAAGGGAAAATCGGAACATGCCACGGGAATTGCGCTCAGCCGCCACCCGCGCGACAGCTATTTCATCGCCACAAAGATGTCGAATTTCGCGCCATCGACATGGAGCCGCGAGGCCTCGATCGGTATGTATCGCAACTCTCTGAAAGAGCTTCAGACCGATCATATAGACTATATGCTGCTCCACGGCATCGGCATGGGATCGGACGGCATGGAGGAATTCAATCACCGCTATATGGACAACGGTGTCCTTGACTTCCTGCTCAAAGAGCGTGAGGCCGGGCGCATCAGGAATCTCGGATTCTCGTATCACGGCGATATAAAGGTATTCGACTATCTGCTCTCGCGTCATGACGAATACAAATGGGACTTCGTGCAGATCCAGCTCAACTATCTTGACTGGCGTCACGCCAAAGAGATCAATCCGCGCAACACGGATGCCGAATATCTCTACGGCGAACTGGAGAAGCGCGGCATTCCCGCGGTCATCATGGAACCGCTTTTGGGCGGCCGTCTCTCAAAGCTCCACGACCATGTGGTCAACCGACTGAAAGAAGCCGAACCGGAGCGCAGCGTTGCTTCCTGGGCTTTCCGTTTCGCCGGAACATGGCCCGGAGTGCTGACGGTGTTGAGCGGAATGACCTACATGGAGCATCTTGAGGACAATCTGCGTTCGTTCTGTCCGCTGAAACCGCTGACCGGGGAAGAGAATCAGTTTCTTTTCGACACGGCCGATCTGATGATGCACTATCCGACCATCCCCTGCAACGACTGCAAATACTGTATGCCCTGTCCTTACGGGCTTGACATTCCGGCCATACTCCTGCACTACAATAAATGTGTCAACGAAGGAAATGTCCCCGAAACCCGCGAAGGTGAGGAGTATCGCCGCGCGCGTCGTGCGTTCCTCGTGGGCTATGACCGGTCGGTTCCGCGCTTGCGTCAGGCAAGCCACTGCATCGGTTGCGGACAGTGCGCACCTCACTGCCCGCAGTCAATCGACATTCCCGGCGAACTTCACCGCATCGACGATTTTGTCGAAAGCCTTAAACAACAGAAAGCATGAGCATGGTCAGTCCCGAAGAGAAAAAGGCGTTGATCGAAAGGCTCGCGCGCGAATCCTGCTCCTGCCTGATCAGCAATGGCCGCACGGTCTATGTGGGCCGCGAGAGGGGAGTGAGAGATCTTTTCCGCTTGCTTGAGACCGAGCCGCAAGTGCTGCGCGGAGCTTTCGTGGCCGACAAGGTTGTAGGCAAAGGAGCCGCAGCATTGATGGTTGCCGGAGGTGTGACTGAGGTCTATGCCGCTGTCATCAGCCGTCTGGCGCTTCGGCTGCTGACGGAGTCGGATGTGGCAGTCAGCTACGGAACGCTTGCCGAGAACATCATCAACCGCGCGGGCACCGGTATCTGTCCAGTCGAAAAGCTCTGTGCCGATTGCCGGACAGCCGCAGAATGTCTGCCGCTCATAAAACGATTTATAAACGAACAAATACAAAATCAGAAGCTTTAAAACACTTATGGAAAGATCTGTAAGACTGCATTCATTATCGTTCGGCAGTGTGAGGACTTATCTTACCGCACTGCTGCTCATCGCGGGTAACGTGGCTCTGCCACAGCTTTTCCACATGGTACCGCAGGGCGGTGTGACATGGCTGCCGATCTATTTCTTCACGCTTGTCGGCGCATGGATCTACGGCCGGCGTGTGGGCGTGCTGACGGCCTTGCTCTCGCCTGTGGTCAATTCGCTGCTGTTCGGGATGCCGCCGGTGGCCGCGCTTCCCGCCATCATGCTCAAATCCACTCTTCTCGCTGTTTTTGCCGGCTATGCCGCTTCACGGAGCCGGCGTGTCTCACTGCCGGCCCTCGCAGCCGTCGTTTTAGCCTACCAGTGTGTCGGAACTCTTGGCGAATGGATGCTGAAAGGCGATTTCATTTTTGCCTGTCAGGATTTCAGGATCGGGGTTCCCGGAATGCTGCTTCAGATCTTCGGGGGAATGTTGATCATAAGATATTTTAATGTTGAAAAGTGAATATAGGCGGGTAATGTAAGCGCTCTCATAGTGATAACGGAGGGTAATGTGGTTGACTGAAGAGTCCACCCTCCGGATGTAGTGGATTTTTTAATAGCGTCCGGTCTTCGAGTGGAAGGCCGGACGCAAATACTTACTGACGGTGTCTACCGGCGGCTAAAATTTATGTCCGTTTTTTGGTAAGTTGCGAAGTTTGAGCGATATTTGCAGCTATAAACCTTGCCATGAAATGAAACGTAGCTATATATCGCTTTGGCTGTTGCTGCTGGTCGCATTCGGACTGGTTGCAGCCGGTTCCTGCTTCGATGAGCCGGAAATCGGCGGTCATACGTTTAAGAAAGCTTCGTTTTACGAGGATCTCACGCGGAATCCTGAGCCGGAAGTTGTCGGTGCGGATTTTGCGGAGGCGGTCCTGCTCGCTGTGCCCCGCATGATCGCAGCGCCTCCCGCTGACAGTGTCCCGGTCTCAAAATTTCCGGTGCCGGTCGACACGGCCTCGAAAACAATACTCTTTTTCGGAGACTCGATGCTCGAAGGTCTATCTCCGAGGCTTGCTGCCTACTGCGAGGAAAACGGTCACAGGCTCTACACGGTGATATGGTACAGCTCGACGACACATGTATGGGGCGACTGCGACACGCTGTCGACATTCATATGCCGCTACAAGCCTGACTACATAATGGCCTGCCTCGGCGCCAACGAGCTGTTCGTGAGAGATATAGCCAAAAAACGTGAGAAAAAGCTCGCGAGTTTGCTGCGTCAGATCGGCGACCGTCCGCTGCTGTGGATCGGCCCCCCGAACTGGAAAGAGGACACCGGTATCAACGACCTGATAGCCTCCACGCTTGACGAAGGGCAGTTTTTCATGTCGAAAGGTATGACGTTCAGTCGTGCCGCCGACGGCGCGCATCCAACGGCTGAAAGTGCTGCCCGATGGATGGACAGTGTCGCGAGATGGATGCCGCAGAATGCCGCTCATCCGATCCGAATGGCTGCGCCGTCCAAGTCAAAGGGCCGTCCGGCCCGTGTCACCATGTTACAGCCCTTGCAGTAGATGACGGCCGGAGTTGACATATCGACGGTTGCCGCCAACGCGGGTGCGATGTTAGGCTACACGCCCGCAGAACCGATGCTGTTTTCGTCGGGGACATTCTGGGCGCTGTTTCTGATTTTCATGCCGCTCTATGCGTTGGTCCGCAACCGCCTGTGGTATATGCTCACCTTCGTGGTCGGATTCAGTTTCTTTTTCTACTATAAGTCGAGCGGTTGGTTCGTGCTGCTGTTGGGCGCGACGTCGCTGATCGACTGGACGGTCTCGCGGCTGATGGTGCGCACTGATGTGAAATGGCGCCGCAAACTGTTGGCCACAGTCTCGATCATAGTCTCGCTCAGTGTGCTGGCCTATTTCAAGTATGCCAACTTCTTTTTGTGGAACTGGAACCGCATGGTCGAAGGCAATTTCCAGCCACTTGATATAATCCTCCCGGTGGGCATCTCGTTCTACACCTTTCAGTCGATAAGCTATGTTGTCGATGTCTACAAGGGGAGGGTGGCGCCGACGGCGACATGGCTTGAATATGTGTTTTTCCTGTCGTTTTTCCCGGCGCTCGTAGCGGGGCCGATTGTCCGCGCCGACTACTTTCTGCCGCAGATACGTGCCAACTATCACGCGACGCGCACAGAGCTTTACGCCGCTCTGTGGATGATCATATGCGGCATTCTCAAAAAGGCCGTGATCGCCGACTATATCGCTCAGTACAACGACCTGATTTTTGCCAGTCCGACAGGCTATTCGGGTTTTGAAAGTCTGATGGGGGTGATCGGCTACACGATGCAGATTTATTGCGATTTTTCGGGTTACAGCGACATGGCCATAGGTCTGGCGATGATCATGGGGTTCAGGCTGAGCCGCAACTTCGATTTCCCCTACAAGTCGAAAAATCTGACGGAATTCTGGCGCCGGTGGCACATCTCGCTTTCGTCGTGGCTGCGCGACTATGTCTACATCCCTCTCGGCGGAAACCGCAAAGGGACTCTGCGCACCTATCTGAACAATTTCCTGACGATGCTGATCGGAGGTCTGTGGCACGGAGCCGCATGGAAGTTCGTTTTCTGGGGTGCGATGCACGGTGTTGGGCTTGCGGTCCACAAGGCCACACTGCCCCTGACGCGCCGTCTGCCCGATACATGGTGGGGCCGAGCCGTCGGCTGGAGCGTCACGATGGTTTATGTCTCGCTGCTGTGGGTGTTTTTCCGTGCCGACTCGTGGCTGGACTCGTGGCTTATAATAAAGAATATTTTCACGAATTTCTCGATTGACTATATCGGGCCGTTTCTGAGTGTCAGATGGATGTGGGTTGTAATGATGACGGTCATTATCACGGCTCATGCACTCCCGTCGGGAGTCATCGACAGACTGTCGACGGCCTTTGTCCGCTCGTGGTGGGTGGTGAAACTGATAGTGTTCCTTGTGGTCGTGCAGCTCGTGCTGGAGTTCGCGGGCGAGGATGTGGCGCCGTTCATTTATTTCCAGTTCTGAGATGTCCGCAGGAGTGGAGATCAGAGTATTGTGATGCACTTTTAGGCACCGGAAGTAAAAATCTGACGTGAATCTGCTGTTATTTATGGCAGAAGTTTTGTGATTTGAGGAAATATATATAACTTTGTAGCGAAAAATGAAATTAATCTTTCATTTTGTTGTAAAACTATAAGGTTTGATAATAAATTCCAATAATTTATATTTTCCATTTAGGTATGAATGCAGTAAGCGTAATTGACGACTTGAAGCGTCGTTTTCCCAATGAGCCTGAGTATATCCAGGCGGTTGAAGAAGTGTTGACAACCATTGAAGATGTCTATAATGAAAATCCTGAATTCGAACGCTACAATCTGATTGAGCGCCTTTGCATTCCCGACCGCATTTTCGCTTTCCGTGTGTCGTGGGTCGATGACAAAGGTAAGGTCCACAACAATATGGGCTACCGTGTGCAGCACAACAACGCCATCGGTCCGTACAAGGGCGGTATCCGTTTCCACTCGTCGGTCAATCTCTCGATCCTCAAGTTCCTCGCTTTCGAGCAGACATTCAAGAACTCTCTGACCACTCTCGCTATGGGCGGTGCCAAAGGCGGCAGCGACTTCTCGCCCCGCGGCAAGAGCGACATGGAGGTTATGCGCTTCTGCCAGGCCTTCATTCAGGAACTTTGGCGTCAGATAGGTCCCGACACCGACGTTCCCGCAGGCGACATAGGCGTTGGCGGACGTGAAGTCGGCTATATGTTCGGCGAATACAAGAAGATGGCCCGCGAGTTCACCGGAACTTTCACCGGCAAGGGCTATGAGTTCGGCGGTTCGCTGATCCGTCCGGAGGCCACCGGTTACGGCAACGTCTACTTCCTCCTCGAAATGCTGAAGACACGCGGTCTGAGCATCGAGGGCAAGCGTGTGGCCATCTCCGGTTCCGGCAACGTGGCTACCTACACAGCCGACAAGCTCCTTTCGCTCGGAGCCAAAGTGGTTTCTATGAGCGACAGCGACGGCTCGATCTATGTGCCCGACGGCCTTACCCGCGAACAGCTCGACTACATCTTCAAACTCAAGAATATCTACCGCGGCCGCATCCGCGAGTTTGCCGAAGAATACGAATGCCAGTACTTCGAGGGCGAACGTCCCTGGCAGCGCGTGGCCTGCGACATCGCCATGCCTTCGGCCACTCAGAATGAAATCGACGGCGACGATGCCCGCGCGCTCATTGCCAACGGCTGCATCGCTGTCAGCGAGGGTGCCAACATGCCTTCGACACCTGAGGCCATCCGCGAGTTCCAGAAAGCACGTATCCTCTATGCTCCCGGCAAGGCTGCCAACGCAGGCGGTGTGTCTGTCTCCGGTCTTGAAATGGCTCAGAATTCGCAGAAGCTCTCCTGGAGCGCCGAAGAGGTTGACCGCAAGCTCAAGGAGATCATGGCCGAGATCCACAAGCAGTGTGTGAAATACGGCACCGAGCCTGACGGTTACATCAACTATGTCCGTGGCGCCAACGTGGCCGGCTTCATGAAAGTGGCACGTGCGATGATGGCTCAGGGTATTCTCTGATCACCTCTGACAACCAACCTAAAGACCTACCTATATAATCTTGAGCGCGTCCCCACCCGTCAGAAGGGCAGGGATGCGTTTTTTTATTTGTCGGTTAGGATAAAATTTTGTTATTTTGCGGTGAAATATGAAAAATAGGTAATCAGGTAAATACAATTTAAATCAGATAAATACAATTTAATTGTGGAAAAGAATTCAAAGATTTATGTCGCAGGACATCGCGGCATGGTGGGTTCGGCAATCGTGAGAGAGCTGAAACGTCAGGGATACAACAATATCATTACTCGCACACATTCTCAGCTCGATCTGATCAACCAGCAGGCAGTCAACAAGTTCTTTGCTGCTGAAAAGCCAGACTATGTATTTTTGGCAGCCGCCAAGGTAGGCGGTATCGAGGCCAACCAGTCGGCACTGGCCGATTTTATGTATGACAATATGATGTTGGAGATGAACGTGATCCATGCCGCATGGCGCAACGGTGTCAAGAAGCTGGAGTTCCTCGGATCATCGTGCATCTATCCCCGCCTTGCTCCGCAGCCTATGCCTGAAAGCTGTCTGTTGACTTCGTCGCTCGAACAGACCAACGAGGCTTATGCGCTCGCCAAGATCTCAGGTCTGAAATATTGCGAATATCTCAACCGCCAGTACGGTACCGACTATATTTCCGTGATGCCGACCAATCTCTACGGTCCGAACGACAACTATCATCCCACTCATTCTCACGTGCTTCCGGCTCTTATCCGCCGTTTCCATGAGGCTAAGGAGGCAGGAGTTGAAGAGGTCGTATGCTGGGGTGACGGCTCACCGCTGCGCGAGTTTCTCTATGTCGATGACCTTGCAAATCTCTGTGTCTTCCTTATGAATAACTATTCGGGCAACGAGACTGTCAATGCAGGCAGCGGCAAGGAGCTGACAATCAAAGAGCTCGCCGAATTGGTGGCCAAGACCGTTGGCTATACAGGCCGCATCACTTGGGATTCGACAAAGCCCAACGGAACACCGCGCAAGCTCCTCGACGTATCGAAAGCGGCCAAACTTGGCTGGACCTACTCGACCGAACTTCCCGACGGCATCCGCCTCGCCTACGAAGACTTCCTCTCCAACCCCATGCGCGCCGAACGCTAAAAAGGATCGCCGAAAATAGCATTATCGCATAAAAAACATCGTGACCGAGATTTCAGAATCTCGGTCACGATGTTTTTTATGTGGATTGTCTTGTTAAACTAATTACGAAGTAGTTTTTGGATACAAGTTCGATCCGATCTCACTTGATTATGGCGGCTCTGATTCTATGGACAGTAAGCGCCTTTCTTGCGGTGGGAAGTTTGGTGAATTATTGTGTCAGTAAATGGAAAATGTAATCATTACTTCTCCCGATACGGCATGTCCATAGATTGCCGGTCTTGGAGTCAAAGACATAAATCCATGCGTGTCCGTTATTGGCCTGTACTTTAAATGAAAATCGACCGTCGAATGAATTTGTCTCTGCCGGACATTCAATTCCGGTAAATTCTGTGATCTGTGTTTTTTCGTAATTCCAGTGGTTTTTGATTTCCCAGATTTTTCCGATTCGGGTGTCAAGTTTATAACCTATTTCACAATCGAATGGATCTTCATTAAAAATATATCGTTGGTGGGGGATAACAGTAACAGCTGTTGGCGTCTCGGCATGACCCACAATGGCAATGCTCATAAAAAGAACTATTAACAGTTCCGTTATTTTATTCATGTTACAAGAAATTTTATAAATAGTTCTTAAAGGGGGAGACAGTGTGTAACTTATGTGATGTGTTTTTAGCTTTTTCTAATCTAATGCCACTATTGCATTTCGTTCTTCCGGGTTGAGCGTCATCGTAATTAGCTTTGGAAAATTATTATTTTGTCTTTTTCTACATTTTTGTAGAATTGCAGAAAACTGCGCTTCAACCATCCGGCAAATGAATAGAGACGAGGGGTTACGAACTCATTGAAATCAAAACCGATTTGTTCCAAAGGCCATGCATAATCATCCCAGCGGTCTAAAGGTAACTTTTCTTCACCCGGTACAAGAATATGCAGATCCCAGTCTGAATCAGGTCTGGCATCGCCGCGCGCGCGAGAACCGTATAAAGCCACACGAGATCCTTTGGGAAGAATCTCAGCAGCCTTTGCCTTAATGGCGGCAATGAGTGGGTCGTATCTTTCTTGTTCGGACATTTTATTGTTTTTACATGTGCAGTTGTACACGATTGAATAATGCAAATATCGCGAGATTATTTTATATTAGCAAATAGACGGTGCACTATTTTATATAATAATCCAATGTTTCAGAATATGATCCGCTACGTTCTTTTTTGTTCGGGTCATAGTATTTTGATTCCATCGCGCGCAATCTGGTTTAAAAACTGGGGGGAGAGACGTGAATGTCTCCTGATTAAGTCAACAGAGGATTGTAGCAAATTTTCAAGGTAACGGTGTAATGCGCTTAATACTAATATCTTTGGTGGCATATCGACTAAAATATCCACATCGCTGTCAGGACGATTGTCTCCACGTGCCACTGAGCCGAAAAGGCATAGACCCGTTACCCCATATTTTTGCTGAATATAAGGCAAATTTTCGCGGATTTTTGTAATGCAGTCGTCGGAATTACACATTTATTGCGCATTACCAAAAGTATAAAAGGGATGTCGGTTATCGACATCCCTTCTCTGAGGAAATTTGTTGCGGAGTGAGCGAGATTCGAACTCGCGATACGCTTTTGACGTATACACGCTTTCCAGGCGTGCCTCTTCAGCCACTCGAGCATCACTCCTTTGAGTCTGTTGGGTTCTCGGCGATCTTCGGGATCAGCGGATGATCTTCTGATCGGGCTTTGACGGATGCAAAGGTAGGGAGAATTTTCGGATTGTGCAAATTTTTTTGCCGTCCTAATTGGGCGCGGCGGTTTTTGTGGATTTTTTAGGGAGGGAGTTAGAAAGATTATTAGTAATTTTGTCGACCACATCAATTCTTCATACCCCGATCACAGATCTGACCGTAAGATGCTACCACAGGCGACGGCAGAACAGGAACACAGCTCTAAAATGGATTTTCGGACAGTCATACCACCGCTTGACCGGCAAGGTCTTGTGAAACATGGCGAAACCATGCTTCTGACCGGATCTTGTTTCACCGACAATATCGGGCAACGCCTTTGCGAAGATCTGTTCGACGCCGTGGTCAATCCTTTCGGGCCGCTCTATAATCCGCTGTCCATACTCAGGGCGCTGGAAGCGTTGAGAGACAAAGTGGTGGTCTCTCCCGACGATCTTTTTGAAAGGGAAGGCCGCTTTCACAGTTTCATGTTTCATTCGCGCTATTCGGACACTGACCGTGAGAAAACAGCCGGGTCGATGACAAAGGTTATCGCCGAAGGGCATGAGGCATTGCGCAAAGCCGCTGTCGTGATCCTTACGCTCGGCACCACAAGAGTGTTCCGTCATCTTGCCTCGGACAGCGTCGTGGCCAATTGTCATAAGTTGCCGGGAGGGGAGTTTGAAAACCGCTTTCTCACACTGGAAGAGACCGTTGGCGCGCTGACCGATTGTGTCAGCCTGATCAGAGAATGCAATCCGGAGGCGCGGGTGATTTTCACTGTCAGTCCTCTCCGTTATCTTGAATCAGGCGCCCACGGCAACCAGCTGATAAAATCGACCTTGCTTTTGGCCGTCAATGAAGTGTCGGTGCGCTTCGGCGAGGATACAGTCAGCTATTTCCCGTCCTACGAGATCATGATGGACGACCTCCGCGACTACCGCTTCTATGCCGAAGACATGAAACATCCCACCCCTCAGGCTGTGGATTATATCTATGAGATTTTCGGCGCGTCATATTTCACTCCCGCGACAGCCCGGATCGCCGTTGAAGCCCGTGCGCTGACCCGTCGCTTGTCGCATCGGATCATGGCGTCCTCTCCTGAGGCCGAATCTCGTGAAAAAATGGCACGTGAGCGCGCCATACAGTCATTTACGGGCCATTATCCAGAACTCACAGACGCCGTAAGGCGTTATTACGATAAGAATACATTATGTCAATAATGGACTATACCATTTCAGAAATTGCAAGAATTATCGGGGCGAAATCATCTTTCGCCGATCCCGATTCAAAAATATCACGGCTGCTGACCGACAGCCGCTCACTGACATATCCTGACGGAACCCTGTTTTTCGCTCTCGCGACAACATCCGGCGACGGACACAGATATATCGGTCAGCTCTACGAGCGCGGTGTCAGAAACTTTGTTGTAACCGACGCTTTCACTCCCTCCGGAGAGATGAAAGACGCCAATATACTCCGCGTTGAATCCACGTTGGCCGCATTGCAGACACTGGCCGCACATCATCGTCGCCGTTATAATATCCCGGTGGTGGCCATCACAGGCAGCCGCGGCAAGACTACTGTAAAGGAATGGCTCAACCAGCTTTTGCAGGCCGATATGGAGATCATCCGCAGCCCGCGAAGCTATAATTCGCAGATCGGAGTTCCTCTTTCGGTCTGGCAACTTACGGACGAAACCGCTCTCGGCATTTTCGAGGCCGGAATCTCTCAGCCGGGCGAAATGGCACGTCTGAAAGAAATCCTTGCTCCTGAAATCGGAATTTTCACTAATATCGGTCCTGCTCACAGCGCGGGCTTTGAATCCATTGAACAGAAATGCCGTGAGAAGGCGCTTCTGCTCGACGGCTGCCGTTGTACAATCTACAATGCCGATGATCCTTTGGTCAGCTCCTGCGTGAAAAAAACGCCTGAGTCAATAGGCTGGTCGCGGAAAAATCCTGAAGCTACGCTTTATATCAGTGAGATTAAGCAGAGCGGCGGCAAAACCCGGTTCCGTTACACATATAATAATACATCTGCCTCCGGCAAAGTCACGGATGAAATAGAGATTCCGTTTGTGAAGGAACAGGAACTTGAAAATGCGGTTGACTGCCTTGCCGTGATGCTGGCTCTTAATGTCCCGGCTGAAAAAATCCGCGGACGTATGGCAGCGCTGACTCCGGTCGGAACACGTCTTGAGGTGATAGAAGGAGTCGGAGGAAGTCTGCTGATCCACGACAACTACACGAGCGATTTCAACTCACTCGCACCGGCTCTCGACTTCATGAAGCGACGCATGCCCCCCGACTGCAAGGCGGCTGTCATTGTCAGCGACCTGATGCACGATGCCGACGCCGACCTTTCGGACCTCTATTCGCGTATGGCCGCAACGCTTGCGGTGGCGGGAGTGAGCCGTGTGATCGGCATAGGACCTGAGCTGATGGCTCATAAAGCCTGTTTCAAGGGTGAGACTGAATTTTTCGCCTCCACCGAGGAATTTTTGGCTGAAAAGGAAGCCGGTGATTTCAGCAACGAGCTTGTCCTGATCAAGGGTGCGCCAAGTTTTGGCTTCGGTCGGATCTGCGAATTACTCGAAGCCCGTCAGCACGAGACTGTTCTGGAGATCAATCTGGATGCGGTGGTGTCAAACTTCAATGCTTTCCGCTCTCGGATCAAGCCTACGACTGCTATCACCTGCATGATCAAGGCCTCAGGCTACGGAGCAGGTTCGCATGAACTTGCGCGTACTTTGCAGGCGCAGGGCGCATCATATTTGGCCGTCGCCGTCCATGACGAAGGCGCTGATCTGCGCCGCGCGGGCATAACGATGCCGATTCTTGTGCTCAACCCTACGGTCGAGAATTTCCACGCACTGTTTGCCGACCGTCTTGAGCCGGAAATATACAGTTTCGATTTCCTGAAAGCCCTGATCCGTGAAGCCAAACGCTACGGAGTCAAGGACTATCCCGTCCATATAAAGATCGACTCAGGCATGCACCGTCTCGGTTTCCTGAAGGAAGATCTGCCGGCGCTGATAGAGCTGCTGAAGAGTCAGGACAACGTGGTCCCGCGCTCGATTTTCTCGCATCTCTGTGCTGCCGATGATCCGCAGGAGGATGACTACACCCGGATGCAGTTCAGATATTTCGACGAATGTTGCGCGATACTGACCGCCGCCTTCTCCGAACGCAAAATCATGCGCCACATACTCAACTCCACCGGTATCACCCGTTTTCCGGAACATCAGCTCGATATGGTGCGTCTCGGAATCGGCCTCTACGGCGTGAAGACGATGCACGACGGATCGCAGGACGATCTGCGCCCCGTGTCGTCGCTCAACACCGTGATCATATCGCTGAAACACTGGCCTGAGGGGACGACCATCGGCTACAACCGACGCGGTGTCCTGAAACGCGAGTCTGTCATCGCGACTATCCCTGTCGGCTATGCCGACGGCATCAACCGTCATTTCGGCTACGGCAACACCTCGGTGATGGTCAACGGAGTCAAATGTCCCACCGTGGGAAGCATCTGCATGGATGCCTGCATGATTGATGTCACAGACGTGCCGGATGTCAGAACCGGCGACAGAGTCGAGATTTTCGGTGAGAACATCCCCGTCGACGATCTCGCGGAAGTGCTCGGCACAATACCCTACGAAGTCCTTACTTCGGTCTCGCAGCGCGTCAAGCGTGTCTATTACAGGGAATGATTATCCTCTTCCGGAGAGCCGGAAGAACCACATATAAAACACACGAATTTAAACCAACACAACTGAATTATGAAATCGCCAAGTTTGTATATCATCGCCGGTTGTAATGGGGCTGGTAAAACCACAGCTTCATTCACCCTTTTGCCTGACGTCCTTGACTGCCAGCAATTCGTGAATGCCGATGAGATTGCCAAAGGCCTTTCGCCTTTCCATCCGGAAAGCGTGAGCATGGAGGCCGGCCGCATTATGCTCGGACGAATAGAGGAATTGCTGCACAAGGGGATTACCTTCGCGATAGAGACCACACTCGCGACCCGCAGCTACCATGCACTGGTTTCCAAAGCCCACAAGCTCGGATATCTGGTGCATCTGCTCTACATCTGGCTTTCATCACCTCAGTTGGCCATCAAGCGAGTGGCCCAGAGGGTCAGCGAGGGAGGCCATAATATCCCTAAGGATGTCATTGTGCGCCGCTACCACCACGGCATCGACAATCTGTTCAATCTGTTTATGCCTATCGTTGACAGCTGGACCATCATCGACAACACCCGTTGCCGCCCGCGTGTGGTGGCAAATGAGACACTGACTTTAGCACCCGAAATATATGAGCGAATTAAAAATGACGGAAAAACGCAGGAAGACTGAGAGTGTGTCCGAAAGGATTGCCCGCGGCATGGAGATCGCGGTCGAAAAATGTCTTTTGGACAAGGTTGTCAAGGGGCAGACCGTTGTCTATGCACATGACGACGGCACGGTCTACTCCATGTCGGCCAAAGATGCGCTTGACCATTTCCTGATGGAGTCCGTTACAGAGATTTCAAAAAATTAGAAGAAGCTTCTTTTGTTGAAGGAGTTGAAGCGAAAGCAGAAAAGTGCCCGGTCTGTTGAGGCCGGGCACTTGGACTATTGGTCTGAAGAAGGGTATAAAATATACGGTTACGTCTGATCAGTAGTTTTCGGCTTTTCGTTCGAAGTAGCCCTGATCTTTTCCGCAGACGGGGCAACGTTTGGGTGCGGATTTGCCTTTGTGGACATAGCCGCAGTGCATACACTGCCATTCTTCCTCCTCTTCGCCGGAAAATTCCTGACCGGTGGTCAGACGTTCGAGCAGACGGAGGTAGCGCTGTTCATGCTGGATCTCGACTTTGGCCACCAGACGGAAAAGGGCGGCTATTTCCTTGAAGCCTTCTTCATCGGCTGTTGCCGAGAATGAAGCGTAGAGATCGCTCCACTCTTCGCGTTCGCCTGCGGCGGCTTCGCGGAGGTTGGTCATAGTGTCGGCGACCACTCCTGCGGGATAACCTGCATTGATGGTTACCACTCCGCCTTCAAGATGCGAAAAGAAGAGTTCGGCATGGCTGAGTTCCTGTTCGGCTGTGATCAGGAAGATGCGCGCGATCTGTTCGTAGCCTTCCTCGCGGGCTTTCTTTGCGAAAAGTGTGTAGCGTGAACGCGCCTGGCTTTCGCCGGCGAACGATGCGAGGAGATTGTGTTCGGTCTTAGTCCCTTTTATAGATTTTTTCTCCATAGTTGAATGCTGTTGTTCGTGTTTTAGTGATGAATAACGTTAACACTATATCAACATCCGGAGATGGAATTTTGTTCACTGCCGGACGGTCATCTTCTGATCAGCGGGTTCATGTATTGTCCTTTGTAGGCGGTCTTGTTGCCGTACATGACCGCATGGCGCGGACATACGTGGTAGCAGGCGAGACATCCGGCGCAGTCGGAATGCCATTGCGGATATTTCCGCCGGCGGACTGAACTGTCGGATGCGTTGCCGGCGACGGGCTGCATCGTGATGTTGTGGAGCGGACAGATTGCCGCACACTTTCCGCAGGAGATGCAGGCATCGGTGTGGCGGAAGGGACGCGGCGACATGGCATGGCGCATGAACCAGGGATAGATGATGCGCGTCTTGATCCATGCGAAGCGGCCGCGCACGAGATCGTCGGTTGTTGCATTTGTATTTTCCGGCGAAACCGCATAAGAGGCTATCTTTCCGGCTATTTCACGTATGCGTTCCGGCGCCGCGGCGAGTTTTGCCTGAACTGTCGGTTCTGGATCGACGTTGAAGCCACTCATGCAGACGTAGTTGTTGGGCATGGCGACGGAAAATGCCGTCCCGGCCCTCCAGCCGCGTCGCGATAGATCGGTGCGCCACATGTCAGCCGCAAGCCCGCAGTCATCACCGCAGGTCAGTACCAGATGGTGGACTGCGCCGGGATTAGACAGACTCGCGGTGCGCATGATCGACCGTACATAAGGCGGAATGCCCCACGAGTAGACCGGACACACCCATATGACCATACTGTCGTCTTTGGGCAGCGTGATGTTGCCGTCGCGGAGATCGGGAGTGAGCGGGCGCACGGGACTGCCCAGCTCGGCGGCCAGTATCTCGGCCACATATCTTGAGTTGCCAGTCCCTGAAAACCAGAGAATCATGATGCTTTGCAGATTGCTTTAAATTGTCACCTGTGTGGCTCCGAAACCGTATTCACGGAAAGAAGCGTCCTGAACCTGATGACCCTTGTAGCGGTGGTTGAGTTCCTTCATGAGTGCCGCGCGGAGCACACCTTCGCCTTTGCCGTGGATGAAGACGATTTTCTGTCCCTTGTTGCGCAGGTTGGCGTCCATCACCTTGCGGAATTCGTCGATCTGAAGATTGAGGATGTCGGCGGGGGAGAGTCCGGCGGTAGTGTCGACAAGTTCAGAAATATGTAGATCGACTTCAATCACATCCGGGCGGCGCGATGCTTTCTCCTTTTTCTGTACGGGTTTGCGCAGCGGACGGTCGACGGCTTTCTTGGCCTTGATTCCCTCCTCGATGCGTGAAGAATCGATGACCATGCGTTTGCGCGGGATATCGTTGGTCACGAGATCGACGGCTATCACGTCCTTGTCAAAATAGACGTTGCTGTGGAAGCAATGGAGCTTGAAAAACTTGGTTGTGTCAAGCGCGGTCTCCACGGCTACCGGGGCCTTCATTTTGAATTCCTTGTCGGATTTGAATGCGATCATCTGCACGGCTATGCGGTCCATCGAAGGAAGATCGGCGCCGGTGATCTCTTCGAGAAATACCTGGATATTTGGTTCGACGACACCGGCATAGCGGGTTGTCCACCCCGCAGCTTCGTCGGCGCGTGTCAGATAGGTAAAGTAGAGGTAATAATTGGAGTCGTTGACGAGGTAGACGTCAAACGTGGTTGTGTTCAGATGCTTGATATCGGCCGGTTCGTAGGCGAGGACCACATTGAGTTTCTCTCCTTCGGGAGTTTCCTCTATCGATGGAATTTCCGGCTGCTTTGCCGCAGGAGCGGACGGAGCTGATGCGGGCGCGCTCGCAGGTTTGACGACCTCCTGTGTCAGAGCCACTTTTTTCTCTGTCACGGCTACTTCCTCGACCACCACACACTCGCGCAGGAGGGTGGGAGTCTCGAAACCGTCGTCGTCAACGTAAGCGATGTTTCCTTCTATTTTTCTGATGATGCCGCCACCGACTGAGTTGAGGAAGCGGACACGATCACCTATTTTTGCCATGATATTATATAGTTTTTTAGAATCTGTGATTATAATTTCTCTTTGAGGAAGCGGCCGGTGTAGGAATCTGGGTTTGCCGCGATCTGTTCGGGGGTGCCGCAGGCCACGAGGTTGCCGCCTGCGTCGCCGCCTTCTGGACCTATGTCGATGACATGGTCGGCGCACTTGATGACATCCATGTTGTGCTCGATGATGACTATCGTGTGACCCATCGCTATGAGCCGGTCGAAGGATTTCATCAGTGTAGCTATGTCGTGGAAATGAAGGCCGGTCGTCGGTTCGTCGAATATATACATCGTCGGTTCGGGCTTCTCCTCGGCGAAAAATGAGGCGAGTTTCACGCGCTGATTCTCGCCGCCGGAAAGCGACGATGAATTCTGCCCGATCTTGATATAGCCCAGCCCGACATCCTGAAGCGGTTTAAGGCGCTTGATGATGCGCTTTTCCTGCGTTCCGGCTTCCTCGCCGAAAAACTCGATGGCCTGGTTGATGGTCATTTCAAGGATGTCGTAGATATTCTTGCCTCGGTATTCGACTTCGAGGATCTCTTTCTGATAGCGCTTGCCGTGACACGACTCGCAGGGGACGGTGATGTCAGCCATGAACTGCATTTCGATCGTGATATATCCGTCGCCTTTGCACTCCTCGCAGCGGCCCCCTTCGGAGTTGAAGGAGAAGTCGGATGCGGAGTAGCCCATCTGTTTTGCACCCTGAGTCGAGGCGAAAAGTTTGCGTATCTCGTCGAAAGCCTTGAGATAGGTCGCGGGGTTGGAGCGGGATGATTTGCCGATAGGGTTCTGATCAACAAACTCGACGTTTTTGATGCGTGACAGATCGCCTTGGAGCTTGCGGAATGTGCCGGGCGCGTCGCCGCTGTTGCCGAGATGGCGGGTGAGCGACCGGAAGAGGATGTCGCGGACAAGAGTTGACTTGCCTGAACCGCTGACACCGGTCACCACGGTCATGACGCCGAGCGGAAACTTGACGTCGATGTCTTTCAGATTGTGCTCCTTTGCGCCGACCACTTCGACCGAGTCGCGCCATTTGCGGCGCTGACGGGGGACGGGGATGGAGAGCGCTCCGGTCAGATAGCGGGCGGTGTAGCTGCGCGGCGATTCTTCTTTGGCCTGGGAGGGGACGAGTTCAGCGGGATCGCCCTGATAGATGATGGTGCCTCCGAGACGTCCGGCGTCGGGGCCGACGTCGATCAGATAGTCGGCGGCGCGCATGATTTCCTCGTCGTGCTCCACTACGACCACAGTGTTGCCAAGGTCGCGCAGTTTTTTCAGTACGGCAATGAGCCGTTCGGTATCGCGCGAGTGGAGGCCGATGGATGGCTCGTCGAGGATGTAGAGCGAGCCGACGAGACTGCTTCCGAGCGAGGTGGCAAGGTTGATGCGCTGGCTTTCGCCGCCTGAAAGGGTAGAGGAGAGGCGGTCGAGCGTGAGATAGCCGAGACCCACTTCTTCGAGATAGGAGATGCGGTTGTTGATTTCCTTGAGCAGACGTCCGGCTATTGCGGCGTCGTGGTCGTCAAGGCGCAGGTCGCGGAAGAATTCGATCAGGCGGCTGACCGGCATCGAGACCAGTTCGCCGATGGTCGCGCCTCCGACCTTGACATATGAAGCTGTTTTTTTCAGTCGCGAGCCGTGGCAGGTGGGGCACACGGTTTTGCCCTGATAGCGGGCTTTCATGACGCGGTACTGAATCTTGTAGAGATTCTCGTCGACCATCTTGAAAAAACGGTCGATCGAGGGAAACTCGCCGTATGTCAGCCTTACTCCGGGCCGCGAGAGTTCTTTGGCCGTCGGTCCGTGCCATAATAGATCTTTCTCTTTCTGTGTGAGATCGAGGTAGGGTTTGTGGATAGGGAAGCCGAATTGGGCTGAGTCGGCGATGAAGATCCGTTTCCATTCGCTCATCTTGTCGCCGCGCCAGCAGGCCACGGCGTTGTCATAGATCGAGAGCGTATTGTTGGGAACGACGAGACGTTCGTCAATGCCGAGCACTTTGCCGAAACCCTCGCAGGTGGGGCAGGCGCCTACGGGGTTGTTGAAGTTGAACATCATGTCGGTGGGCACCTCGAAAGTGATGCCGTCGGCTTCAAATGCCCGCGAAAATTCCTTTGTCACAAGGCATTCGTCGGCCCAGATGCGGATTTTCAGACGGTCATGGCCTTCAAAAAACGCGCTTTCGACCGAGTCGCGCAGACGGCTCAGTTCGTCAGGGTCCGACGAGACGGCAAGGCGGTCGACAAGAAGCTCATAGGCTGCTGGATCGAAGTCATCCTCCTTGCTGTTGCGCACTTCTGCAAGGAGTTCGTCAATGTCGATGAACTCGTCCTGGCGCATGAGGCGGGAGTAGCCGGCTTTGAGATATACGTCGAGCTGTGAGGCGAATTTACGTCCTTCGGGTACTGTGACGGGTGCTGTCACGGCCATTCGCGAGCCTTCGGGGTAGGCCATTGCGAAGCTGACGACGTCATCTATGGTGTGTTTCTTCACCTCCTCGCCGCTGACGGGAGAGAATGTGTGGCCTATGCGGCCGAAAAGCAGGCGCAGGTAGTCGTAGATTTCGGTGGATGTGCCTACGGTGCTTCGCGGGTTGCGTGTGTTGACTTTCTGTTCGATGGCTATTGCGGGCGGGAGGCCGAGGATGGCCTTGCATTCAGGCTTCGGCATCTTGCCCATGAACTGACGGGCATAGCTGCTGAGGCTTTCGACATAGCGGCGCTGTCCTTCGGCATAGAGGGTATCGAAGGCGAGAGATGATTTTCCCGAACCCGAAACGCCCGTAATCACGACGAGTTTTCCGCGGGGAATCTCCACGTCAACATTCTTTAGATTGTTGACTTTTGCGCCTAATACTTTTATATTCTGTTCGTTCTGCATTATTCAGGTCCATTCAAATGTAACATACAAAGTTACGGAAATTTTCCCGAATATCAGCCGGTGCCCAGCAATTCTAACAAAAATTCACTAAGGGCGCAGATGTTGTAAAAAGTGGTTGCAAAAACGGTTGTAATACCACCATGTAGGGATGCTTCCTGAAACATCAGCAACTGTCTGAATGTCAGACGTTATGTGCCAGGCTGACCGCGTGGCGGTCAGATGAATCCAGGCCACTTCAAGGGCCGCATAGCGGTCCGCAGCTGTGGTAATAGGTGCATTTTTTCAACCAAAGAGCTCCGTAGGTGCGAAACAATTGCGTCATGTTTCGCACCTACGGAGCTCATAAACGGTAATATATCATGCTTTACCACAGCTGCGAACCCCCGATGGGGGCTCTTGCAGTGGCCTGGATTCTCCCCGCCGCTACGCGGCTTGCCTGACGCGGTCCGCAACCACGGAATGTTTATTCTTAATTGATTGAAAACATCCTTACTATGCAATGATTTATGTAATGTCTTGGAATTAAAATCAGTAACCCGAATTTTGAGTCCATCCGGGGGACAGTGACAACTGGCTGCCGGGTATTGGCCACAAGTGCTGATAAGCCGCATATTCTCCAAGATTATTGCGCTTTTGGAATGCAAAATAGCGCGGTAAAAACAGCTGTTTGCGCAAGTTGTCAATGTCGGCTATGTTATTTCCGCTGACTGTAATATTCTTGGCATTGGCTACTCGCTTGATTAGGGAAGTGGCCTTAGCTGTATTATTGGTGCTTATGTAGCATTCTGCCAAAAGCAACAACGCATCAGCATATGAATAATAGCTTATAGCATGGCCTTGCATTACTTCGTCGGGGACGATAATATGCAGAATGGTACCGCCATTGGCTTCGTATTCATTGCCGGATGACAGCGAATAGCGGTGGCTGTCGGCAATTTCCTGCAAATATGGAATGGCGTGTGATGGTTCGTTAAGAGCCATATATACATTGGCTTTGGCCATGCGCCAGACATCTTTCGGCATGTCGAAGACTTCTGTCGGTTCGGTTCCGACAAGACCTTTTTTCTCGTTGAAAGCAGAGGAAATTTTGTCAAGATTATTTTCGAGATAGCGCAGGGTGGTTTCTGCCGTTTCCTGTTTAGGAAGTTGATATTCGTCGGTGGTCAGTTCGGACATTCCGATGCGTCCCCATTTATCAGTCATTTCGGTGTAGGTAATGGCGTTAAGCAGAGTAAAGAACGGTGCGGCATCGGCGTAGTCTGAGGTTGCAAGTAGTTTTGCAGTTCTCGCATTAAGGGAAACGGAGGTGTAGGCGGCGTTAAATGCCCGGTTGTTGTATGAATCATATACACCCAACGGACATTTGACATCGAAGAACTGATACATTCCGGTATATCCGCGCTCGACATAATACATCCATGAAAGTGATTTGGCAAAAGCATCGAAGCAGGAGCCGACAATTTGTTTACCGGTAGTTCCAAGTGTTACCGGAATAGATGTATCTCCGGCAAGAGTGATTTTTACAGTTGCTCGGACGTCTCCCATAAGGTCGTACAGATAAACATTTGCAGTCTGTGCGGCATGACGTTCGGATTTATCGACTTTTATGGTCAGAGTGTTGTTTTCGTATGTGTATTCATATTTGATAGGCTCGCCGGTGACGTCGTAAAAGTCTCTGATATATTGGTTATCGGGCATTATTGGATTGGGCAGTTCCTCGCCGAATGGGTCTTTATATGCCTCTGTTGAAAGAGGTATGTTGGAAGTGACTTTAATAGTTGCGGTACCACCGTTTTTGTCGAATGAAACTTCATTTTGCGAGAGCGAAATTTCAACATTGTCGACAATTTCGTTTCCGGCAACTCCGTCACCGTTCCAATCATAGAAATATCGGAGGTCAGGGACGGTTACATCCTGACCAAGATCTCTATATCGGAATATGATGTTGGATGCGATATTGTTAAGAGAGTTTTTGAGCTGATAACGGTCATGCGAAACCGTACGTTTGTTGTCATCGGTAAAAGAGCCGTCGTCAGCGAGGTCTTGACTTAAAGTGGACAGATATTGTGTGACTTCCGCATCCGAACGGTTGGCAAGTACAAGTGAGGAAATAGCTATAAGGACACCGGACCCGTCAGTACCTGCGGATATGGACATTGCTTCGGCCGGTGTTGATTCGTAGGCTTGCAGACCGAACTGAGTCAGCAGTTCTTTTTGAGCCTGCTTGTTGGCTTGTACAAAATTTTTGCCTGATTTTATTAGATTCTGAATACGTGCCGATTTCAGATGCGTAAGAATGTTGACATTGACAGTGCTTTTGTTGGAAAGGTCCGCAAGTGCGACGAGATGAAGCTGCCCGGCAGAAAGATTTCCGCTTACTTCATTGAAATAATATCCGTCGGTTGCGATACGGACGAATTGTGAAGCGAGTTCGATCTGTCCGAGGTCGAATGTCCCGGCGTCATCAATAATTTCGCCGTTATATACCGACCCTGTGGCATTCATTGACTGGGTGAGCGGTTGGACACTGATTGCAGAGCCACGCACAAAGGGGCCTTTTTCCACTTTGCCCGAAAGCTGATATTTGCCTGATTGGGGCTTTTGGCCTCCGTCTGGGTCATCATTGGTGTCTGAGCAGCCGCATAAGCTTGCGATAGCGAGCATGGGAAAGAGTATGTGTTTCAAGTTCATATCCATTAAGTTGAAAACGTACATGAATATCTCTGACAGGTTACCCGTTTATGAAATTTTCATGTCGGATGGTAATGATTGGGTTTATGTTGTGATTTCAGAAGTTAAAGATATGCAAATATATGAATTTCCCTTGAATTTCAGGCTGCGTCGTGCAATCCTAATAAAAATTCACTAAGGATATTGCAAAAAAGTAGTTTCAATATCACCCAGTAGGGATGCTCCCTGGCATATCTGCAACCGTCTGAATGTCAGTGATATATGTTGGGATGACCGCGTAGCGGTCGGACGAATCCAGGCCACTGCAAGAGCCCCCATCGGGGGTCCGCAGCTGTGGTAAACCGTACATTTCATTCCCGTAAAGAGCGCCGTAGGTGCGAAACTGTGTGCTATATGTTTCGCACCTACGGCGCTCATAATAGAAAATATATCATGTCTTACCACAGCTGCGAACCCCCGATGGGGGCTCTTGCAGTGGCCTGGATTCGCCCCGCCGCTAACGCGGCTTGCCTGATCCGTCCCGCCGCCACCATGCAGCCTGAATACGGTGTGTCCGTTTGGCTCTGCGGCTTGCCTGATGCGTCCCGCAGCTACACGGCAGCCTGAATACGGGGTGTCCGTTTTGCTTTGCGGCTTGCCTGATGCGTCCCGCAGCTACGATGCGGTCTGAACACGGGGTGTCCGTTTTGCTCTGCGGTTTGCCTGATCCGTCACGCTTCTATGCACCCCGATCTGCCTATGGTCTGTTGCGGTGCTCGCTCAATTGGGGGGAAACTTGGGGCCTCTCATTGGTCAATCTCCGGAGAGGTGTGGAGGAGGGGGAGGAGTTGGTCATGGATGGCGGGGGAAGCGCAGAGGAGCGAGATACCGCGGTCGGGGCGGAAGCGGGTGCAGATACCTCCAGCCTCTTCGACTATGAGGGTGGCCGCGTTGACGTCCCATTCGTGAAGGTTGAGTTCCCAGTAGCCGTTGAGGAATCCGGCGGCGACATAACACATGTCGGAGGCGGCTGAACCGAGACGGCGCATGTCTCTGACAAGGGGCATTATGGCGGCGAGGTTGTCGAGATTGTTGTCAGGGTTCGTGTCTTTGTCGACCGGAAAACCGGTCGATATCACCGAACGTGAGAGATGTGTCTCGGCAGAAACGTGGATGGGCTTGCCGTTTAGGAAAGCGCCTTTACCGCGGACGGCGTAGAAAAGTTCGCCGGTGGCGGGTAGATAGACAACGCCGATTTCCGTGCGGCCACGGTATTCCACTCCGATACTGATGGCCCAGAACGGTATTCCGGCGAAGAAATTTGTAGTGCCGTCGACCGGATCGATCACCCAGCGGTAAGAGGTTGTGCCGTCGGTTTCCCCTGATTCCTCCGAGAGAATGGCGTGGTCCGGGAAATTGGTCCTGATGAAATCCTTGATGATCCTTTCCGACTCTTTGTCGGCTATGGTGACGATGTCGCTGTCGTTGAGCTTGTTGTGCATACCGATGTCATTTCCGCTGCGGAAATATTTCATTGCGGCCTCGCCGCCTTTACGGGCACATCCGATAACTTCTTCTACTGACGGTCTTCTGTTTTCAGCCATTTTGGTGATGTTTTTAATATTAACGTGTACAAAACTGCAACGAATATCCGGCGCGGAGGGTTTAACTGACAGTCGCGATATTTTGAGTCTGCACTTTAAACGCAGAGGCCGCGTCAGGTATAAATCCGTGACGCAGCCTCCGGTGGATCTTATTTCAGATATCCGCTGTATCGCTTATCTTGACGATGCGCTGTAATTGGGCGCTTCGGAAGTGATTGCGACGTCATGCGGATGGCTTTCGGCCACACCAGCGTTGGTGATGCGGGTGAACTTAGCTTCATGGAGATGTTCGATGTCGGGAGCGCCGCAGTAGCCCATGCCTGCGCGGAGACCGCCGAGCATCTGGTAGACAACCTCGTAGAGAAGTCCTTTGTAGGGTACACGGGCGGCGATGCCTTCCGGTACGAGTTTCTTGGTGTCGGTTTCGTTGGCCTGGAAGTAGCGGTCTTTCGAGCCTTTTTCCATGGCTTCGAGCGAACCCATGCCGCGGTATGACTTGTATTTACGTCCGTTGTAGATGATGGTGTCGCCGGGCGATTCCTCGACGCCTGCGAGCATACCGCCGAGCATCACGCTGTAAGCACCTGCGGCGAGGGCTTTGACGATGTCGCCTGAATAGCGGATGCCGCCGTCGGCAATCAGGGGCACTCCGGTGCCTTTGAGGGCCTTAGCAACGTCGTAGACGGCGCTGAGCTGGGGGACACCTACGCCGGCAATGATGCGGGTGGTACAGATCGAGCCCGGACCGATACCCACTTTGACACCGTCGGCTCCGTTCTCGACAAGATATCTGGCGGCGTCGCCGGTGGCGATATTGCCGACAACTACGTCGATGTGGGGATATTTTTCTTTAACAGCCTTGAGCACTCCTACCACGCCCTTGCTGTGGCCGTGGGCGGTGTCGATCACGATGGCGTCAACTCCGGCTTCGACAAGAGCGTCGACGCGGTCCATCGAATCGGCGGTCACGCCGACACCGGCGGCAACACGCAGACGACCGAGCTTGTCTTTGCAGGCGTTGGGCTTGTCCTTGGCTTTGGTAATGTCCTTATAGGTTACGAGGCCTACGAGACGGTTGTCGGAATCGACAACGGGTAGTTTTTCGATTTTGTGTTGCTGGAGTATGCGGGCAGCCTCTTCGAGGTTGGTTGACTGATTGGTGACAACTAGGCCTTCTTTTGTCATGACTTCGTCGATGGGACGGAGGGGATTCTGCTCGAAACGCAGGTCGCGGTTGGTGACAATGCCCACAAGTTTGCGGTCTTCGTCAACCACGGGTATGCCGCCGATATGATATTCTTTCATCATATTGAGCGCGTCGGCCACGGTGCTGCCGCGGCGGATGGTGACGGGATCATAAATCATACCGTTTTCAGCACGTTTTACCGCATGGACCTGACGGGCCTGCTCGGCTATCGACATATTCTTATGAATAACCCCGATACCGCCTTCACGGGCAATGGCTATGGCCAAAGCGGACTCTGTGACGGTGTCCATAGCGGCCGACACAAGAGGAACGTTGAGCGTGATGTTACGGGAAAATCGGGTGGAAAGGTTCACTTCGCGGGGAAGCACTTCCGAATAAGCCGGAATAAGGAGGACATCGTCGAAAGTCAGTCCGTCCATTTTTACTCGATCAGCAATAAATGACATATAACGATTAGAATTTATTGCGTGCAAAGTTAATCAAAATTTTCCATTCATATGATATTGTGCGGACAAAAAATATTTGATCTTTCGTCAGGAATATTTATTTTTGCAGCAGGATATATTTCCGCAAGACTCTCAAAGAGGATTTTTAAAGTCCCTCTTATCTACCACTAAGTAAGTCCTTAACGTTGATAAAATCCGTATTGAATTATGAAAATCGCGATTATAGGTGCCGGAGCCATGGGTGGCGCGGTGGCCACGGGCCTTTGGCCGCTCGATCAGGAAGTTGAAATAGCGGTGTCGAACCCGTCGCCGGGTCCATTGGAAAAATTCAGGGATAAAGGCTATTTCCTGACTTCCGACAATGCCGAGGCCGTGCGCGGTGCCGATGTGGTCATCCTTGCCGTGAAGCCCTGGATCATCGAATCGGTGATTAAAGAGCTTAAACCAGTGCTCGACTATTCGCGGCAGACAGTGGCGGCCATCGTGGCGAGCGTGTCGGGCGAGCAACTGAGTGAGTGGCTGGAAAAAGACTCTCAGCTGCCGCAGATGATGATCGTCATGCCCAACACTGCAATGTCGGTCGGTGCTTCGATGACTTTCATTGTGCCCGTCCATGCCTCGGCCGAGGCTGTCGGCACGGTGGAGCGGATTTTCAACCGTCTGGGGTCGACTATGGTCATCGACGAAGCTCATCTTCCGGCAGCCACCGCGCTTGCTTCGTGCGGCATCGCATATGCTATGCGCTATGTGCGCGCTGCTTCCGAGGGTGGGGTAGAACTTGGCTTCAAGGCTTCGCAGGCCCAGCAGATCGTGCTTGAGACTCTTAAAGGCGCGGTTGAACTGTTGCAGGTGCCCGGTGCACATCCGGAGAGCGAGATCGACAAGGTGACGACACCCGGAGGTCTGACCATCCGGGGTCTCAATGAGATGGAACATGCAGGATTCACCTCAGCTGTGATCCGCGGGTTGAAAGCCTGTGTGAACCCGAAGTAGCCCCACAACCTTTAGTATACCTTTATATAATATATGTAGATGAATAATGATTCAGTGGATTCCCGCCGTATTGTGGTTAAAGTCGGAAGCAATGTCCTGACGCGGCCCGACGGCAAACCTAATGTGACAAATCTCTCGGCGCTCGTCGACCAGGTGGCGGCTCTGCGCGGTCTCGGCCACGAAGTAATTTTAGTCTCAAGCGGGGCTGTGGCCTGCGGACGTGGCGCATTGAAACCGCAGAGGCAATTGGATGCCGTGGCCCAGCGTCAGCTTTTTTCCTCGATCGGTCAGATCAGACTGATCAATCTATACAACAGTCTCTTTTCGGAGTACGGATATGTCGTAGGGCAGGTACTGACCCAAAAAGAAAATTTCAGCTCGCGCGAGTCATATCTTAATCAGCGCGCCTGCATGCAGACGATGCTTGAAAACGGCGTGATCCCGATTGTCAACGAAAATGACACCGCTTCGCTGACCGAACTGATGTTTACGGACAACGATGAACTGTCGGGACTGATCGCCGCGATGATGGATGCCGATATTCTGATCATCCTTTCGAATGTCGACGGGATCTATGACGGCGCTCCGACTGATCCCGGTTCGCGTCTGATTGAAAAGGTAGCGGCAGGCGCGGATCTTAGTTCTTATGTTGTCTCTTCGAAGAGCGGTTTCGGCCGCGGAGGCATGGGGACCAAGTGCGGCATCGCCCGCAAGCTTTCCGACGAGGGCGTGACGGTGTATATTGCCCGCGGTGACAGGCCGGATGTGCTCGTAGATCTGATCAATTCACCTCAGACCACTCCCCACACCGAGTTTGAAGCCCGGCAACAGCCTGTCAGCAACGTCAAGCGCTGGATTGCCCATAGCGGAAGTTTTGCCAAAGGTGTGCTCCGGGTGGACGACAAGGCCGCTTCGATCCTGCGCAGTGACCGCGCGGTGAGCTTGCTCCCGATCGGTGTGGTAGCAGTCGAGGGAGAATGGGAAGAGGGTGACATCGTGGCTCTGCTGACTGCCGGCGGGGAGACCATCGGCTTCGGGCGCGCGTCGGTCTCCGGTGAGGAAGCTCTGGAGATTATGGGACGTCGCGGAGAGAAGCCGCTGGTCCACTACGACTATCTTTTCATCGAATAAGCACGCTCTTCAACACACAAACCTATAAACGAGAAAATCATGAGTGAAAACTATAACGACATATTCCGCCGAGTGAAAGAGGCATCGCGGACCATCGGCGCTCTCAGTGACCGCGAGCGTTCGGAGATACTCTGCCGGATTGCCGCTGAGATCGGCAACTGCCGCGAAAGTCTGCTTGCGGCCAACGCCCGCGACCTTGCGCGGATGGACCGCGGCAATCCTCTCTACGACCGTCTGCAACTGACCTCTGAACGGCTCGATGCGATTGCTTCTGACATGCGTCATGTTGCGGAACTGCCTTGTCCGCTTGGTGAGGAGATAGAGCGGCGTACATTGCCAAACGGGTTGCTTCTGCGCCGTGTGCGTGTGCCTTTCGGAGTGATAGGCGTGATTTATGAGGCGCGGCCCAATGTGACGTTTGATGTTTTCGCTCTCTGTTTCAAAAGCGGCAACGCCTGTGTGCTCAAAGGCGGACGCGATGCCGAAGATTCGAATGAGGCTATTGTCGGGCTGATACACCGGGTGCTTTCTGACTGCGGAGTCTCGCCGGATGTCGTGGCACTCCTGCCGTCGACCCACGAGGCCACGGCGCTGCTGCTTGATGCCGTCGGTTATGTCGATGTCTGCATTCCGCGTGGCGGACGGCGGCTGATTGACTTTGTCCGCGATAATGCGCGTGTGCCTGTGATCGAAACCGGAGCCGGAGTGGTGAGCGCCTATTTTGACAAGGAGGGTGATCTTACGATCGGACGTGACATAATCGCCAATGCCAAGACACGGCGCGTCAGCGTCTGCAACGCGCTTGACACTCTGCTCATCCATCGTGATCGTCTGTCGGATCTTGCTGCTCTCTGTGAGCCATTGGCTGAGAAAAACGTACACATTTATGCCGATTCCGAGGCTTTGGAGGCGCTGTCGGGTGTCTATACTGCGGAATTGCTGTCGGAAGCCGACGGGAATACCTATGCAACGGAGTGGATGGACTATAAGATGGGGGTGAGGACCGTGGGCGACATCGCAGAGGCTATCGGCCATATAGCGGTCTACGGATCGGGGCACAGCGAGTGCATAATCACGGAGGATTCCGAGGCTGCCGACCGTTTTCAGCGTGAGGTAGACGCGGCGTGTGTCTATGTCAATGTTCCGACGAGTTTTACCGACGGCGCACAGTTCGGTCTCGGAGCCGAGATCGGTATCAGCACTCAAAAACTCGGTCCCCGCGGTCCGATGGGTCTGCGCGAGATCACCACCTACCGCTACCTCATTAACGGCCACGGTCAGACGCGCCCGTGATTCCGATTGTCGGAGACAGATATAATGCGGAACAGCAGGAGCAGGTCGGATTCTGACTCACTCCATGACCGATTAAGAACAACGAGACTGTCTAACAACCAAAGTTAGGCAGTCTCTATTTTATACATAAAATCAGAA
>UQVH01000010.1 GCA_900544535.1 uncultured Bacteroidales bacterium
TACGCGGCCCTTGCAGTGGCCTGGATTCTTCCGACCGCTAACGCGGCCAGCCTGACACACAGGGAGGTTGTTTCCGACTTTCCTTCCATCATTGCGCAACTTACCCCGCGGGCTTGGGGAGCGGGCGGGGTAAGTTGTTGAGGGTTAGATAATAAAAAAATTGATTGTCTCTCGACAACCAATCTTAGTTAACCTTAAATCTAATACCATGAAAAACACGTTACAAAGGTAAGCCTTTTCTGAATTTCCACCAAACATCACGCAACAAAAACCTACTTATTTAACATATTTTATAACGATTTGTTTCAAAAAACATCTTTTAGCCGATATTTTGGCAGAAAAAGCATCTTGCGATAGCAATTTGCCACCAAACATCACCGACTCCGGCGGAGTACAAAATTAGTGTTGCGCCGACGCTAAAAATTTTGTATCTTTGCCTATCATAGTAAATACACCCTATTTTCACTGCATTATGAGCGAGGATACACCGAACAATGATACCATAGAAGAAGCCGATGACGAACTCCGCGACGGGAACCTGCCGGCGCGCAAAGAGAATTTCGATCCGCGGATCATTGTCGACACTTCAAACGACACCGTGCGCCATCAGTTGCGCGGCATGTACCAGAGCTGGTTTCTGGACTATGCCAGCTACGTGATCCTTGAACGTGCTGTCCCCAACATTGAAGACGGCCTCAAACCGGTGCAGCGCCGTATCCTCCACTCGATGAAGCTCCTCGACGACGGTCGCTTCAACAAGGTGGCCAACATTGTGGGCCACACCATGCAGTTCCACCCCCACGGAGATGCCTCGATCTATGAGGCCCTCGTGCAGCTCGGACAGAAAGAACTGCTTGTGGAGACGCAGGGAAACTGGGGCAACACTCTGACCGGCGCCTCGGCCGCCGCAGGCCGATATATCGAGGCGCGCCTCTCGCAGTTTGCCCTCGATGTGGTCTACAACCCGAAAGTCACCGACTGGACCCTCAGCTACGACGGCCGCAAAAAGGAGCCGATCACACTGCCGGTCAAATTCCCGCTGCTGCTCTCGAAGGGTGCCGAGGGTATCGCCGTAGGCCTCTCGTCCAAGATCCTCCCTCATAACTTCAACGAGATCATCGACGCCGCCATCGCCTACCTGCGCGGCGAGGAATTCACCCTCTACCCCGACTTCTTCACCGGAGGCTTCATCGACGTCTCGCGCTACAACGACGGCGAGCGCGGCGGCGTGGTGAAGATCCGCGCCAAAATAGAAAAGATCGACAACAAGACCCTTGCCATCACCGAGATACCCTACGGCAAGACCACGGCGACGCTCATCGAGTCGATCATCAAGGCCCAGGAGGCGGGCAAGATAAAGATACGCAGTGTTGACGACAACACCGGCGAACATGCCAACGTGATCGTCTACCTCCAGCCCGGCACGTCGAGCGACAAGACAATCGACGCTCTCTATGCCTTCACCGACTGCGAGGTGTCGATTTCGCCCAACTGCTGCGTGATCTCCGACAACAAGCCCCACTTCGTAGGGGTCAGCGACGTGCTGCGCCACAACGTAGACTCAACCCGCACCATCCTCGGCAAGGAATTGCGCATACAGCTCGACGAGGTGCGCGAGCAGCTGCATTTCGCCTCGCTCGAACGCATCTTCATCGAGGAGCGCATCTACAAGGACAAGGGCTACGAGGAGAGCGAGAACCGCGCCCAGGCCATCGACCACATACGCGGACGCCTCGAAAAATACCGTGACCAGTTTATCCGCGAGGTCACCGACGACGACATCATCCGCCTCTTCGAGATCAAGATGGGACGCATCCTGAAGTTCAACGCCGACAAGTGCGACGAACAGATCGCCGCCTTCAGGGACCGCATCGCCGACCTCAGCTCGAAGCTTGAACGACTGACGGAATACACGATCGAGTGGTTCGGGAACCTCAAGCGCAAATACGGCGACGCCTACCCGCGCATGACCGTGCTGCGCAACTTCGACAACATCCAGGCCGCATCCGTGGCCGAGGCCAACGAGAAGCTCTACATCAACCGCGAGGAGGGCTTCATCGGCACGGCGCTGAAGAAGGACGAGTTTCTGTGCAACTGCTCGTCGATCGACGACGTCATCATCTTCTACAAGGACGGCCGCTACAAGGTGGTCAGGGTGCAGGAGAAACTTTTCATCGACAAGAACGTGCTCCACGTCGACGTGTTCAAGCGCAACGACAAACGCACCGTCTACAACGTCATCTATCAGGACGGCAAGGGGGGCACATATTATATGAAGCGCTTCTTCGTCACGGGCATCACCCGCGACAAGGAATATAACCTCACCGCCGGAAAGCCCGGAAGCCGCGTCTGCTGGTTCACGGTCAACCCCAACGGCGAGGCAGAGGTGGTCAAGGTGACTCTCAAGCCGAAACTGCGCCTGAAGACTCTCCAGTTTGACGTCGACTTCTCGAAGATCAACATCAAGGGCCGCGCGTCGCTGGGCAACATCGTGACACGCAACGAAGTCCACCGCTTCTCGCTCAAGGAGAAGGGGCGCTCGACGCTCGGCGGACGCGACGTGTGGTATGATCCCGACGTCATGCGCCTCAACTACGACGGCCGCGGCGAGTATCTCGGCGAGTTCAACAGCGGCGACCTCGTGCTCGTGGTTCAGAAAAACGGCGAGTACTACACTTCGACCTTCGAGGCGTCAAACCACTACCCCGACAACATACTGCGCATCGAGAAATTCGCTCCCCACAAGGTCTGGACCGCGATCCTCGACGACGCCGACCAGAAATATCCCTATCTCAAACGCTTCACCTTCGAGCCGACGGCCAAGCCACAGCGCTATCTCGGCGAGAACGAGAAATCGACCCTGCTGCTGCTGAGCGACGAGCCGGGTCTGCGCGTGGAGGTGACATTCGGAGGCGCCGATTCGTTCCGTCCGGCCATGGAGGTCGTGGCGCGCGAGTTCATAGCCGTCAAGTCGGTCAAGGCCAAAGGCAAGCGCCTGACCACCTTCGCCATCGACCATATCACCGAGCTTGAGCCTGTGGCCACCGAGGAGGATCTCGACAACGACGACGAGGAGAATCCCGCCGAAGGAGCCGCGGAGGAGGGGCAGGAGACTCCCGTGGAGCCTGAAAAGAGCGACGACGAAGTCCGCGACGAACTCACCGGCCAGCACAGACTCTTTGAGGAGTGATCCACCCGAACCCTTCCACAGAAGCCATTCAGACGACAAATGATCAGAAAAACCATACTCTCCGCAATCCTCGCATGGCTGGGCGCCACGGGTGCCTGTGCGGACGATCTTACGCAATCCGACTCTGCCGCGACTGTCCTGCGGCCCGTTTTCGCGGCCTATACCGTCGAATGGGGCTCATCGCACCTGACGGACACCTATCTGACGCCGCTCAAATACGACGGGTGGCACGCTGCTTTCGACTATCAGCGCTATCAGGCCATGAAGTTCGCCCCGCGCGACTGGACCATGCGCCTCAGCCTCAATCTGAGCGTCGACAAGACCGACAATCCGGCGCGCAACGCCTCGATGTGGGACATAATGCTCACGGCCGACTGGGGCATGATGCGGAAGTGGCGCCCCGCGGAGGGTCTGACGCTTGCCGCCGGCGGCTCGACCGGAATCGAACTCGGCTGCCTCTACAACGCCCGCAACGGCAACAATCCCGCCTCGGCCAAAGCGGCCTGGACGGTCAATCTCACCGGATTCGCCTCTTACCGCACTAAACTCTGGCGCCTGCCGGTGACTTTCACCTATCAGCCCACTCTGCCCGTCACGGGAGTGTTTTTCTCGCCTGACTACGGCGAGCTTTACTACGAAATCTATCTCGGCGACCACAGCGGCCTGGCCCACTGGGCCTGGTGGGGCAACTATTTCCGGCTCGACAACCGCCTGAGCGCCGACCTGCACTTCGGATCGACCAACCTGCGCCTGGGCTACCACGGCAGCATCTTCTCGTCGAAGGTCAACCACCTGGTGACCAACCGCTTCATCCACGCGCTGAGCATCGGCGTCAGCGGCGAATGGATCTCGGTGGACCCGCGTAAGGGTCTGCCGCGTAAAGCCGAAATGATCAACGCACTCTATTGACGGACCGACACTTATCCCTTATGAAAAAAACACTCTCGATAATATGCACACTGATCCTGACGGCGGCGCTCAGCGCCTGTCACGACGTCAGGGAATATGCCGACAACCCGCGCGGCAATTTCGAAGCCCTCTGGACCATCCTCGACGAACACTATTGCTTCTTCCAGCAGAAAGAGATCGACTGGGATGCCGTCCACGACACCTACGCGCGCCGCATCGGCCCTGAGATGACCCGCGAGGAGCTGTTCATTGTCTGCGCCGACATGCTCGACGAGCTGCGCGACGGCCATGTCAACCTCTCGGCTCCCTTCAACACCTCCTACTACCGCAAATGGTGGAGCGACTACCCGCAGAACTTCTCGCAGCGGCTGATCGAGGAGTCGTATTTCAATTTCAACTACCGTCAGAGCGCCGGAATGCTCTTCGGAATCCTCCGCGAGAACATCGGCTATATCTACTACGGCTCTTTCGCCAACCCTATCGGCGAGGGCAATCTCGACAACGTGCTCTACTTTCTGAAAAATACCCAGGGACTGATCATCGACGTCCGCGACAACGGGGGTGGCGATCTGACCAACGTGCGCACCATCGTGGCCCGCTTTCTGACCGAACCGCGTGTCGTGGGCTACATCTCCCACAAGACCGGTCCCGGCCACGACGCCTTTTCCGAACCGCAGGAGATCACCTACAATCCCGCGGCGGTGGGACGCATCCGCTGGGGCAAGCCGGTGATCGTGCTGACCAACCGCTCGACATTCTCGGCGGCCAACAATTTCGCCTCGGTAATGAAACTCCTGCCCGGTGTGCGCCTCGTGGGTGCCACGACAGGGGGAGGCAGCGGTATGCCCTATTCCTCCGAACTTCCCAACGGCTGGGGAGTGCGCTTCTCGGCCTGCTCGATGCTTGACGCCGAGCGCCGCAGCACCGAATCGGGCGTAGAGCCGACCGAAGGCTGCGCCGTAGACATGGACCCGATGGACGCTCTCGCAGGCAAAGACACCATCCTCGAATTCGCCATCAACCTCCTCCAGAATCCGGCAGCAGAATAAGTGAAGCTGGATAACGTCAGCCTTACACACCGGCTATTTAGATCCTCTCTACTTGCTTGAGCCATGACAGGCGGGACATTTGCCCGTCCCTTTGCACTTTTTGCATTTACCGGTTCCATTACACGCAGTGCATTTGGCCTCTGAGCCACCGGCTTTATTCCATCCGGTTCCGTTGCAGTAGCCACACAATCCGCTTCCATGACACGCATTCTTGCGGCCGCTGCCGCTTGTTGGGGAGCATGTCCCCGAGCCGTTGCACTGTCTGCACCTATGATTCGATCCCTTCGCTTTTGAGCGGCCTCCTTCTGAAACCGGCATATCCCGACCCGTGTTCCCCGATACCTGAGAGGAGCCCTTGCCTGTCAGTCCGGAAACAGAGTTCATCAGTCCTGAAAGTATATCGAATACGTTATCATTTGCCGCATTTGCCGAGGCCTCTTCTGCTGCATAATCGCGATTCGCCCAGCCACAATAAATACGGTTGATACTATACCCGTCTTTCAGACGCTGAGCCAAATAGTCGGTCAGCTCCTTTTTAGTATCCAAAGCCCCCAACGACTGCCTGACGCCTTTCCCGTCGCGATATTTGTCGTAAATAACGTAATAGTGTGTTCTGTCACCATATTTATTATAGGATTTGGAAACACTCCCCACTACCCACGACTCCGCCGCCATTTTCTTGAATCCCTCTATCAAATCGGCATAGCCGGTATAAGAGTCGTATTTCTGTTCAACGACATCGTCATGCCCGTTTTGGGCATACGCGGCAAACGACGCATAAGTAGTGACATATAAGCCGTCTTTATTTTTCTTGGCAAGCTTTTTCTGGTCAAGGTCCTCAAAAAATTCCTGCTTGCTTATGCCAGTTCTGAAATCATATATGGCATAGTGTCTGAGATAATTGTAGTATGACAGCGAAAACCCTTCTTTCAGTCTCTTTTTGCTCTCTTTCTTTAAATCCCATGGAGTTATTACCGCAAAGGATTGCTGTATGCCCTCCGTGTTCCTTTTATGCGTGACCATTGTGCCGAATTTGGAATGGACTATCGACACCACATAGCGGCCACGGTCAAAAAGCGCCTGTATATCAGCGGCCTTTGGCTCAGCCGGATAAATATCGCATTTTAAATCGTCCACTTTATTATCAGTCATGTGGACCACGAAGCTGCCGTCGTTCCGCTCCTCTGCCATTACAGAAACGCAGCATAAAAGCAAAATCAGGACTAAATACTTTTTCATAACAATATGCAATAATATGGTTTCTTTTCATAAAAGCTATATAGATCCGCATATCCTACAATTCAAGATCTTTAATCATCTTTTGGATTAAAGCTACATCGACAGTAGAATAATCAGATTTATCATATATATCTATCAGATATATGTGGCCGTCTTCTTCCGTAGTTACCACTGTATAGGTGATAACCCGCGCACCACCCGACTTACCGCGTCCTTTTGAGGTAATCGCCATACGTATCTTGCGTATGCCCGGAGTCAGCTCATCGCCCTGAAACGGGTTTTCACGCAACGATTTCACAAACCCCTCAAAATCATGCCTTAACGAGTGATGGCGCTTGGAAAGCATCTTCAGGCTTCTACGAAAATTCTCCGTAGCTTCAATCTCAAAGTTCATCGAGCAGTTCTTCTACGGAATAACCTTTTGATTTTCCTTCTTTTATACGCTTTACGTCCTGTAATCCCTTGCAGATGCGCGAAGTAAGCGTGTCATCTTCGCTAACGGGAGTGATTTTAAACATTCCGATGCGCGATGACAGGAGAACCGATTCGCCTTTAAGGGCTTTGCTTAAAATGGCGGTCTGATTAGCCCTGAAATCTCTTGCACTTACAATTTCCATAATCCAAATTTATCTGATTTCCTACAAAGATAACAACCGGACACCAAATTGGTATCCAATTTAATATAATTTAACCCTATGATCAATCAGAAGTCGGCGAAGCAGTACGGGAGGAGGGAGCGCACGGAGGGGAAGATGAGGATGCGGGAGGTGCCGGCGAGGATGACGGGAACGGGACCGCCGGCGAGGGTTTCGTATTCGAGGAGCACCTGACGGCAGGCGCCGCAGGGGGAGATGGGGTCGGTCAGTTCCTTGCCGTCGGTTCCGCGGGCGGCGATGGCGATGGTTTTGAAGCGGGCGTCGGGATAAGTCGAGTGGGCATAGAAAGCAGTAGTGCGCTCGGCGCAGGTACCCGACGGATAGGCGGCGTTTTCCTGATTGGAGCCGCTCAGCATCTCGCCGTTGTCGAGGAGGATGGCGGCGCCGACATGAAATTTGCTATACGGGGCATAGCTGCGGTAGGTGGCCTTGCGGGCAAGGGTCACGAGTTTCTGCTGCTCGGCGGTGAGTTCTTCGAACGCGGCTTCGCGGACGGGTATGGTGATGTCAAAAGTTTTCATATCAGGCTGGAGTTTTTCAATTGTGGTCGGTGACGGTGTCGTAGAGGCGGCGGCAGGCGTCTTCGAGGAGATCGAGGACGAGTTCGAAACCTTCGGCGCCTTCGTAGTAGGGATCGGGGACGTAGTCGTAGCGGGTGCCGGGGCTGAAAAATGCGGCCATAGGCATGATCTTCGCTTCGGCTTCCGGGGAGGGCGCGAGACGGCGCAGGTCGGCGACGTTGGCGGCATCCATCCCTATGATCAGGTCGAAGTCGTCGAAATCCGACTCACGGACCTGACGGCAGATGTGGGTCAGATCCAGTCCGCGCTGACGTGCGTGGAGACGCATACGGCGGTCGGGCAGATCGCCGATATGGTAGCGTCCGGTTCCGGCAGAGTCGATGAGCCAGCGCGAGGCGTCGTCCTCTCCGTCAACTATGGCGTTCATGATGCCGTCGGCCGCCGGAGAGCGGCAGATGTTGCCGAGGCAGACGAAAAGTACTCTCACAGGGCGCCCTTCGCGGTAGCGGCGGCGCAAGGTTTCGATAGTGGTGTCTGTATTTTGTCCTGTCATATCGCGGATTGTCTTGTTATAATCGTCCCGGACACAGGTAGTGCGGTGGGATATGCAAATTTAACGAAATAATTTATATAAAACAACGCCGCCCGGCAGTTGGATCATGCCGGGCGACGGATCTATATGGAAAAACGCGGTATATATATTTCAGACAGTCATCCGTATACCGGGATATACGGGGCGGATTACTGTTCGAGGTCGCGGGGAACGGCCACGATGCGGAGGTTGACGCTGTTGATGAACGAGAGGATGTTGTCGCGTTCGGGCGTGTCCTCCACGTCGGCCTCGATGCGGCGCATGGCGTTGAACACAGAGGTGCCGGTCTGATAGATGTGGCGGTAGCACTTGGCGATGTCGTCGATGCGGTCCTCGCTCATGCCCTGCTTGCGCAGGATGGTGGCGTTGACTCCGAAGTATGAAGTCGGGTTGTGGGCCATGATGCAGAATGGAGGCACGTTGCCGGTGATGCGGCATCCGCCCTTTACAAGCACCCAGTCTCCGATGCGTGAGTTCTCGTGGACAACGACGCTTGAGGAGAGTATGGTGCACTCGCCGATCTCGACGTCGCCAGCGATGGAGACATTGTTGCCGATGACATCCCTGCCTTTGAGGTGCGAGTCATGACCTACGTGAGAGTTGGCCATGAGGAAGCAGCCCTCGCCGATGCGTGTTCCGCCTTCGGTGTCGATGCCGCGGTTGATGATCACGTTTTCGCGGATCACCACGTTGTCACCGATGTAGCAGTAAGTGAAGCCGCCTTTCCAGCGGAAGTCCTGAGGATCGGCGCCGACGATCGCGCCCTGATAGACCTTGCAGTTCTTTCCGAGGCGTGTCCCGCGGATGATGCTCGCGAAGGGCATGATCACGGTGTTGTCGCCGATCTCCACATCTTTGTCGATGTAGGCGAAAGGATGGATGGTGACGTTCTCGCCGATTTTGGCCGAGGGGTCGATGTGAGCTTTGTCGCTAATCATGTGCGTTTGATGTTAAGGGTTAGGATTTGTCAGCGGCCTCCGCCGAGATTCTGATAGAGGTTGATGACGGAGCGTGCGGCAGCGAGATTGGTGTTGATCTGCGCTGTCTGTGCTCCGAGAAGATTCTTCTGGGCCGTCAGCACTTCGAGATATGTGGTCGATCCGTCGAAGAGGAGTAGCTCGTTTGTGATCTCGACAGCCTTTGCGAGGTTCTCGACCTGAAGGGCGAGCCACTGCTGCTTCTGCATACTCTTCTCATAGACCGTCATGGCGTCGCTGATGTCGGCGGAGGCGCTCATGATTGTGTACTCGAAGTTATTGAGAGCCTGCTGCTGCTGGGCCTTTGCGGCTTCGAGGCGAGCGATGTTCTGTCCGCGGGCGAAGATGGGGGCGGTGAGGCTACCGGCAAGCTGAAGGAACCAGCCGTGGGGATTGAGGATGGCCGAGCCGAGAGCATCGGTGAAACCGCCGTTGGCAGTGATGTTGATGCTGGGATAGAAGGCGGCGCGGGCCGATGCAGTCGAATAGAAAGCCGATGCGAGGGCCATTTCAGAGGCGCGCACGTCCGGACGGACAGCGAGTTCGGCCATCGGGATGGCACTGCGCTTCATCACGGGGACATTGAGCGATGCGTCAGCCGAAACGGTCCACTTCTGCGGCATCTCGTTCAGGAGAAGCGAGAGTGTGTTGTTGGCCTCGTGGAGCGAAAGTTCGATGTCGTTGATCGAAGCCTCGATGCTGTAATACTGGGCGAGGCTCTGGACAACGGCGTCTTCTCTGAGACGGCCGGCCTCCTTGAGGTTACGCATCACGTTGACGCTCTCCTTCCAGAGTTCGGAAGTCTCGCGGGAGAGTTTCAGCTGCGCTTCGAGAGCCGCGATCGAGTAGTAGCACTGGGCCACGCCGGCAATGATCTGCGAGCGGACGGCCTGTTCGTAGTACTTGGTCTGGAGTTCGGCCGCCTGTGCACCGCGCTTGGTGTTGAGGATCTTGCCGAAAATGTCGATCTCCCAGTTGGCCGCGAGGGGAAGCTGGTAGGACCAGTTCAGGTCATTGCTGCCGTATTTGGCGCCGTTGACTCCGGGCGAGAAGGTGAGCGAGGGAAGATAGCTGAGTTTGGCTCCCTTGAGCTGAGCGTGGGCAATGTCGACATTGAGTTTTGCGTTGCGCAGATCCTTGTTGTTGGCCAGAGCGCGTTCGATCAGATCGACAAGAGCCGGATCAGTGAAAACAGCGCGCCATGAGAGATTGCCGAAAGCAGTCGAGTCGTCCTGCTGTTTCAGCGCCTCGGCATATTCCTTCACAAGGTTGCTGTCGATGTCCTCGGCGTGATATTTATTGTAGATTCCGCAGCCGGTGAGCACCGAAGTGCCCACGCTGACTGCAAGAACGAGTGAAAGCTGTTTGATTTTCATTTGTCTGAGTTTGTTGGATTCAGTTCTGTTGTGATCGCGGATCAATGAGAGGGTGTATACTGCTCGATTTCGTTTTCGATGCCTTCATTGTCGGTGTCTTCCCACTTGAGCGGAGTGATCTTCTCCTGGATCTTCTGGAAGATTACGAAGAGGGCGGGCACGATGAGCACCTGAAGGATCATGCCGATGAGCATACCGCCGATAGAACCGGCACCGAGTGCGCGGTTACCATTGGCGCCCGCACCGGTGGCGAACATCATCGGGAGAAGACCGATGATCATTGCCAGCGAGGTCATGAGGATAGGACGCAGACGGGCGGTTGCACCCTGGATGGCTGCGTTGACAACCGACATGCCCGTGCGGCGACGCTCGACGGCGAACTCGACGATAAGGATGGCGTTCTTGGCGAGAAGACCAATGAGCATGATGAGGGCGATCTGGAGGTAGATGTTGTTGGAGATTCCGAAGATCTGGGCGAAGATGAAGGTGCCCATCAGACCGAAGGGAATCGAGAAGATAACAGCCCACGGGAGGATGTAGCTTTCATACTGGGCCGAGAGGAGCAGGTAGACGAAGAGCAGACAGAGGCCGAAGATGATTGCGGTGGTCGAACCTGCGCCTGAAGAAGCCTCCTCACGGGTCATACCTGAATATTCGTAGCCGAAACCTGCGGGAAGAGTCTCGGCGGCCACACGTTCAATGGCTGCAAGACAGTCGCCTGAGGTGTAGCCCGGAGCGGGCTGTCCGGTCACGGAGATCGACTGGAACATGTTGAATCGGTTCAGAAGGTCAGGACCGTAGACCTTTGTCAGAGTGACAAAGTTCGAGAGCGAAGCCATTTCCTTGCCGTTGCGGATCTTGATTGCCGAGAGGGTTTCGGGGCTGACGCGCGATTCGGGGCTGGCCTGCATCATGACGCGGTAGATCTTGCCGAAACGGTTGAAGTTGGAGACGTACATACCGCCGTAGTAGCCCTGGAGCGTGGTGAGAATGTCTTTCGGCGAGATGCCGGCCTGCTTGGCCTTGGCAGCGTCGATGTCGATCATATACTGCGGGAAGGCAGGGTTGAAGGTGGTGTAGGCGGCCTGGACTTCGGGCTGCTGGTTGAGCTGGCCGAGGAAAGCCTGAACCACGCTGAAGAAGGCGTTGACGTCACCGCCGGTGCGGTCCTGCATCTTGATTTCAAAACCGTTGGTCAGGGAGTAGCCGGTAATCATAGGCGGCGCGAAGATCATGACGCGGCCGTCCTTGATGACAGAGGTCAGACCGTAGAGTTTGCCGAGGATAGCCTGGGAAGTCTGGTCGGCCTGCTTGCGGTCCTCCCAGTTCTTGAGCTTGAGGATGAAGGTACCGTATGTGGCGCCCTGGCCTGCCATGAAGCTGTAACCTACGATTTTCTGGCGATATTCGATTTCGGGCACCTGAGCGAGGAGGCCGTCAAGCTGGTCGAGCACCTGCTCCGTGCGTTCCTGCGATGTTCCCGGCGGCATGTCGACCATACAGAAGAGTACGCCGGTGTCTTCGTTGGGCACAAGGGTCGAAGTTGTGATGCTCATGAGCCATACGAGGATGGCTACGGCGCCGGCCACGATGCCGAACGAGGTGATCTTGTGGTTGATGAAGAAACCGGACCACTTGTTGTATTTGCGGAGGATGCGTCCGAAGCCCTTTTCAAAGCCCTTGTGGAAGCGCTTGTTGAAGATGCCCATGATGGTGATGATGGCCACAACGGAAGCGATAGCGAGCTTGACGGGATGTTCGATGTTGTACCATCCGAGCACCATGAAGGTGATTGTGGCGGCAAGGAAAGCAAAGGTCACCAGCGGAGGCATGTTGAGGGTAAAGCGGCGCTTGGCGTTGCCGGCCACGGCTTCGGCGGCAGCCCCGTAGGCCTTGCCCATGCGCTCCTTGAGCGACGAGTTGTCGTCGTGGCCCTTAAGGAAGACGGCACAGAGGGCCGGCGAGAGGGTCAAGGCGTTGAGGGCCGACAGACCGATGGCTATGGCCATTGTCAGACCGAACTGACGGTAGAACACACCGGTTGTTCCGGACATGAACGACACAGGGATGAACACGAGCATCATGACGAGTGTGATCGAGATGATGGCGCCGCCGATCTCGCCCATGGCGTCGATAGAGGCCTTCCGCGCACTCTTGTAGCCCACATCGAGCTTGGCGTGGACGGCCTCGACGACGACTATCGCGTCGTCGACCACAATCGCGATCGCCAGCACAAGAGCGGAGAGGGTGATGAGGTTGATCGAGAACCCGATGAGGTTCATGAAGAAGAACGTACCCACGAGGGCCACAGGGATGGCGATGGCGGGGATGATGGTCGAACGGATGTCCTGAAGGAAGACGTAGACGACGAAGAACACGAGGATGAAGGCTTCGATAAGGGTCTTGATAACCTCATGTATCGAAGCATTGAGGAAGTCGTTGTTGTTCATCGGCACGGCCATGGCCAAACCTGCGGGGAGGTCTTTCTTCATCGAATCGACCACCTTGAGACAGTCGTTGATGATCTGGGTGGCGTTTGAGCCGGCAGTCTGGAAGACGATACAGCTTGTTGAAGCGTAGCCGTTGAGAGAGTTGGAGAAACCGTAAGTCACACGGCCGAGCTCGATGTCGGCCACGTCGCCGAGACGGAGCACCTCGCCGGTGGGTTTGGCCGACACGACAATGTTCTCAAACTCTTCAGGAGTAGTCAGGCGGCCGCGGTATTTCATTGTGTACTGGAAGCTCTGGTCGCCCTGTTCGCCGAAGGCACCGGGGGCGGCCTCGATGTTCTGCTCGGCGAGCGCGTAGGAGATGTCGGTCGGGATCAGGCCGTACTGGGCCATGACGTCCGGCTTGAGCCATATACGCATCGAGTAGTCGGCGCCGAACGACATGACGTCGCCCACACCTGACACACGCTGCAACTGGGGGATCATGTTGATCTTGGCGTAGTTGTCGAGGAACTCCTGGGTGTAGTTGCCCGACTCGTCATAGAGAGCCACCATGAGAAGCATGGATGTCTGGCGCTTCTGGGTGAGCACACCCACCTGTGTTACTTCGGCGGGAAGGAGGTTCTGTGCCTTGGCCACACGGTTCTGGACGTCGACGGCGGCCATGTCAGGGTCGAAGCCCTGCTCGAAGTAAACGGTGATGTCGGCGGAACCGGTGTTGGTTGCGGTCGATTCCATGTAGGTCATGCCTTCGGCACCGTTGATCGACTCTTCGAGAGGTGCGATTACGGAGTTGAGCACGGCCTGAGCGTTGGCACCGGTATAGGTTGTCGAAACGCGGATTGTCGGCGGCGCGATGTCGGGGAACTGAGTGACCGGGAGAGAGAAAAGTCCGATCAGACCGAGAAGCACGATGAAAATCGAGATCACCGTCGACAGCACCGGCCGATTGATGAATGTATCTAATTTCATTGAAGTTGCTTTATGGGAGGATACTGTGTTTCAGTTGTTTTTATTTCTCTGCGGCGGGGGCTGCCTGCTGATCTGCGGCAGGAGCTGCCTTGGCCTCGACGGGAGTGATGGTCATGCCGTCGGCAAGCTTGGTGCCGACACCTTCAACGGCGATGCGCTGGCCGGCCTGGAGACCGGAGGTGACAACGAAGTTCTTGCCGTCGTTGTTGGCCTCGATGGTAATCGGGGTGGAGACAACCTTGTTGGAGTCATTGACCACGTAGGCGAAGCGGCGGTCCTGAAGTTCGAATGTGGCTTTCTGGGGAATGATGATTACGTTTTCCTGATTGTCAGGGATGATGATCTGGCCTGTGGCGCCGCTGCGGAGCACTCCTGAGGGATTGTTGAAGAGGGCGCGGACGCTCGACGAACCGGTCGAGTTGTCGATCACACCTGAGACGGTTGCCACCTTTCCGCTGAGGGGATAGAGCGAACCGTCGCTGAGACGGAGCTGCACTTCGGGCATTTCCTTGATGGCGGCCTCGATGGTGCGCTGGCCTTCACCGACCATGTCGAGGAGGTCTTTTTCGGTCAGCGAGAAGTAGGCGTAGACCTGGGAGTTGTCGCTGACGGTGGTCAGAGGCTGGGCCGAAGAGGGCGATGCGAGAGACCCTTCGCGATTGGGAATGGTGCCGACAACGCCGTCGCTGGGAGCAGTCACAACGGTGTAGGCGAGGTTTTTCTGTGCTGAGGCAAGAGCTGCCTTTGCATTGGCGAGCTGGGCTTCGGCCTGAGCGAGGGAGTTCTGCGAGAGCTGATATTCGTACTGGCTGATGATGTTCTTGTCAAAGAGGCTCTTTTTGCTGTCGGCAGTCATGCGGGCTGTGTTGACGACAGTCTGTGCATTGTTGACGGCGGCGCGGGCCTGGTCGACGGCGGCCTGGAAAGTAACCTGATCGAGGGTGAAGAGCACTTGGCCTTTGCGGACGCGCTGACCTTCGTCGACATGAACCTTAGTGATGAAACCTGTTACCTGCGGACGGATCTCGATGTCGGTCTTACCCTTGATGGTGGCGGGGAAAGTGGACCGGAGATCGGCTGTCTGCGGCGAGAGTGTGATTGTGGCGATTTCGGGAGCGGCACCCTGGGGCATCTGCTGCCCGTTCTTCGAACATGAGGGGAACAAAGCCACTGCTGCAAGCATCATTGCGATGCTGCCTTTCGATAACGCGATGGATTTCATTGTTTTTTCTTTTCTTTACTTATATATATACCTATTTTTACTATATTCGTAAATTTTAACGTGCAAATTTACCAATGATTTCTGCATCAAGCGAAAAAAGTAATAATAAAGATTGTGAAATTGGCTAAAAAGCCCTCAATATTTCCATTTTCGACCAATGCGGAGCCGCTTTTCCCGTCACTCCGGAGCCGTAAAGGGCAAAAATCGAAAGCCGGGCGCGCCGAAAGAGCGGAAATTTTTAGGTAACTTTGCAACCCGAAAAAACGGCGCTGCAAAACCGATCCTGACGGTTGCCCGATTCAGATGGCATCGTTGACGGAGGAACGCTTTGAAAGCGACTCTACCGCAGGCCACAGCGTTTTACGGCGCCGACGTAAAAATTTCAGTCGCAATGAGTTTTATCAAAAAGCTTCACCGGCTTGTTGAGATGCCGGCTTTTCATGTTCTGCTCGCGCTGAGCGCGGCCCACTGCCTCAACGACCTTCTGCAATCGGTCATCACCGCAGTCTATCCCATGCTAAAGGCGGATCTTGGGCTGAGTTTCGGGCAGATCGGTCTGATCACGCTCGTCTATCAGCTGGCGGCATCGATTTTCCAGCCTGTGGTGGGCTATGCCTTTGACCGGAGGCCGTTTGTGTGGAGCCTTCCGGCGGGCATGTGCTGCACGTCGGCCGGCATTCTGATGTTTGCCTTCTGCTCGACGCTGCCGGGAATCTTAGTGGCGGTGTTCATGGTGGGCATAGGGTCGGCGACGCTTCATCCGGAGGCTTCGCGCATCACTTCGCTCGCCGGCCATGAGCGCCGAGGCTTCGCGCAGTCGGTCTTTCAGGTCGGAGGCAATTTCGGAGGGTCGATCGGACCGCTTTTAGTAGCGGTGATCGTGGCGCCTCACGGGAGGGCCTATGTGGCTTTCTTTCTGATTTTCGCGGCGCTGTGTTTTTGGGCCATGACTCCGATCTGCCGCTGGTACGGGCGCTATCTGCGTGAGTTGCGCGCCGGTGACAGCCGGACCGCAGTCAGCCACCGGCTTCCGCTTTCGCCCCGCCGGACGGCGTTTGTGATCGGCGTAATCGTGGTGCTGATTTTCTCGAAATACATCTATATGGCGAGTCTTTCGAGCTACTATACGTTCTACCTGATCGACCGCTTCGGTGTTTCGGTGTCGCAGTCGCAGATCTTCCTTTTTGTGTTTGTGGTTTCTACTGCTATCGGTACTCTCGTGGGCGGCCCCGTGGGCGATCGCTACGGGCGTAAGGCGGTGATATGGATCTCGATCTTAGGCACGGCGCCGTTCAGCCTGCTGATGCCTCACGCCGGACTGGCGCTCACGGTGGTGCTGAGTTTCTGCGCGGGATTCATGCTTTCGTCGGCGTTTCCGGCTATCCTGCTCTATGCGCAGGAGCTGCTGCCTACGAAGTTAGGGATGATCTCAGGGCTTTTCTTCGGCTTCGCTTTCGGCGTGGGCGGCATTGCGTCGGCTGTGCTCGGAACCTTGGCCGACCGCTTCGGTATAGAGGCGGTTTATAATTTCTGCGCCTATACTCCGCTGCTGGGTATGGTGGCGGCCTTTTTGCCGGATCTCAGGAAGAAGCACGGGCGGCAGGGCTGAGAGATCTGAGAGAACTGGGAGAGTTGGGAGTTCTGGGAATTCCGGGAATTTTGGGAATTTTTAGGCTAATTGGACTAACCACCACCTTATATAATATAAGAGGCCAAAATGCCGGATATAATATAAGAAGTCAAAATGCCGGGAACTTGAGCTGCTGCGGATTTTATTGTGCAGCGGGGGCTGAGGTGTCGGCGTCAGCTGCGGTCTCTGAGGTCTCCGAGGTCTTCTGGGCGTTGTCGAAGTGCTCGTAGGCTTCGACGATGCGCTGGACGAGGGAGTGGCGGACGATGTCTTTTTTGCCGAATTCGACTTTGCCTATGCCGGGGACGTCGGCAAGCACCCGCAGGGCCTGGGTCAGACCTGACTGTACGGAACGCGGGAGGTCTATCTGCGTGGCGTCGCCGGTGATGATCATCTTGGCGTTCATGCCAAGGCGCGTCAGGAACATCTTGATCTGATGGACGGTGGTATTCTGGGCTTCGTCGAGCACAATGACGGCGTCGTTGAGCGTGCGGCCGCGCATGAAGGCGAGGGGGGCGATCTGTATGACGTTGGTCTCCATGTATTCCTTGAGTTTGACGGCGGGGATCATGTCCTCAAGCGCATCATAGAGGGGCTGGAGATAGGGGTCGATCTTGTCTTTCATGTCGCCGGGAAGGAAGCCGAGTTTCTCGCCTGCCTCGACTGCGGGACGCGAGAGGATCAGCTTGCGGACCTCGCGGTTTTTCAGGGCACGGACGGCAAGGGCGATGGCCACGTAGGTCTTGCCTGTTCCGGCAGGGCCGAGGGCGAAGGTAAGGTCATTTTCGTGGAAGGCCTTGACGAGGAGTTCCTGATTCTTGTTGCGGGCGCTGATAGGCTTGCCGTTGACGCCGTAGATGATCACATCGTCGTGGCGCGGGGTCTCAGGCGACTTGCCCTTGACGATGTCGAGGATGACCTCTTCGGTCAGTTTGTTGTACTTCACGCAATACTCTTCCAGCTCCTTGATCTTTTTCTCGAACTGGGCGGTCTCGCTGTCGTCGCCGATGACCTTGATCACCGAGCCGCGGGCCGCCATGCGCAGTTTCGGGAAGAGGTTGCGGATGAGCTGCATGTTGCAGTTGTTGACGCCGTAGAAGCTGACGGGGTCAACATTGTCTATGATTACGATTCTTTCAATCATGAATGTCAGTTTGAATGTCTCCCTCAGGTTGAATTCCGGCGGCCGGTTGCGGATCGATTTCCGGTTGCTGAGGCGCTGCCGGTGTGATGTCTGCCTCTGTTGTATTAACCGCCGGAGCTTTCTTTTTGTTTATCGGGAAGGTGTACATCAGGGAGAAATTGCCGGTCATGGATGAGCCGCGGGTGCCGTAGCCGGGTATGAACATCGGCTCGCCACGGGAGTTTTTCGTTTCGTGGAGGATGGAGTGATAGATGATGTTCCAGCCGAGCGACCAGTTTTTGAACACTTTGACTTTCAGGCCAAAGGTCACTTCAATATAGCCTGCGGTGGATCGCTGGCCGAGGATGGAGAAGTGGGACGGATCGTCCCAGTAGCCTTCGTCGACGGTGATGTCTTCGACACTCCATTTATATGTGGTGAATCCATAGCGCAGACCGGCCTGGAGTTTGTAGTCGGGATTGGAGTTGTAGAAAAAGTTGTAGGAGGCTCCGATCTTCACATAGGGAGAGACGGGGGTTTTGAAGGTGAAGTTGGCGTCGTCGGGGGTGTCGTTGCAGTTGTCGAGGCCTATGGCGAAGTAAGGGAAATAGCGGTTGTGGAGACTCAGCTCGGCCCAGACGTCGCCGAGGCCGTATTGCTGGCCGAAAGCCCTCATGACCGGATTCCAGAGGTTGACTCCGGCTATGAGTTCATGGAGCAGCGGATATTCCATCTTCGGGGGAGCGGCGAGCATGGCTGTGTCCTGCACCTCGGTGCCGGTGATGGTGTCGACGAGGATGGTATTGCCCTGGGCGTCGGTCATCTCCACGAGTTTGCTGCGGTCGAGCTTCTTCACGCGCTCGACTTTGGGAGCGGTGCCGGGATCGGGGGCCTTGACGGGGGTGACGCGCCTCTGGGCCGACAGTTCTCCGGCAAAGGCAGCAGCCAGGAGGAGGACAAGGAGCAGCCCGCACAGGCGGCGGACAGAGCGGGCGGGGTTGTCAGTCATTTTCACCATTGTCGTCAGGGTTTTCGGGTTCGGCAGGTTCGGCGGTGCGGAAGTAGATCCTGATTGTCTCGCGGTCCACGTTGGTGATGAGCGAGTCGGTCATGCCGACGGAGTCGATCAGATGTCTGGTATAGGTGTAGGCCGTCACGCGGTAGTGGTACATCGCGCCGCAGTCCTCGGATGCGAAATAGGGCACGGCGTCGTAGTCGAATGTCAGGGTGTCGTTGAGTTCGGGGCGGTCGAGCGCCTTCTGACAGTAGTGGATGTAGAACGAGGTGGACGGCCGGGTGGAGCGGAACGGCAGATAGAGACTGCTGACACGCGAGCCGAGGGTGAGGAGCAGGGTGTCGGACGGAGCGTCGACGCCCCCGACGGTTATCGAGTCGGGGATGATGGCCTGGCCGGTGGACATGGAGTAGAAGCCCGCCAGCGGGAGGGAGTTCTGGTTCTCGGTGCAACCGACGTTGCTGCACGACTGCAAGGCGAGGGCCGCGAGGAGGACGAGACCGGTGATTATGTAGAGAATTGATTTCAAGCTGATCAGTCGATTTTAGAGGCTGTTAAGAAACAACCTGTTAAAATTTGCCCCACCTGACGATTTCGTCGAGGCTCTTGCGTTTCTTTTCGGGGACGGCCTGCGGATCGGCCGGATAGCCGATGGGGATGATGGCTATTGGTTCTATACCTTCGGGGAGGGCGAAAGCCGCGGCGATCGGTGCCGGATCGAAGTTGCACACCCAGCAAGTGCCGAGTTCGAGGGAGGTGGCGGCGAGGCAGAGATGTTCGATGGCTATTGAGAGGTCCACGTCGGTGTGGTCCTTGCCGTCGCAGCCGCGGTGCCAGGCTTCGTCGTGGAGTCCGCAGGCGATGATAAATTCAGGGGCGGTGCGAATCCACTCACGGCCGTAGCTGCTGAAGATGGCTTCGCGCTGCTCACCGGTGTCGGCCACAAGGAAGACCCAGGGCTGGCGGTTGCAGGCCGAGGGGGCGAGACGGGCCACGTCGAGGACGGCGCGGAGGGTGTCGCGGCTGACGGGACGGCCGGAATAGTCGCGGCAGGAGTAGCGGAGCTGGCTGAGGCGGTATAGCTGAGGATAGGCGTTTGTCTGCATGTGTCTGTAATTTCGGTGAGGCGGGGATTATTTCTCTATTCCGATTTCCTCCTTTATTTCATAGTGATTTCGTCCGGGGGCGTTACGGGCTATGAGTTCGCCGAGGAAACCGGTCAGGAACAGCATGGTGCCGAGGATCATCATGGTCAGCGCCAGATAGAAATAGGGAGAGTCGGTAACGAGGATGTAGGGGTTGCCGTGGGCCATGTCGTAGAGCTTGCCGAATCCGACGACCATCACGGCTATGAAGCCGATGATGAACATGAGCGAGCCGAGCAGGCCGAAGAAGTGCATCGGCTTGGCTCCGAACTTGCCTGTGAACCAGAGGGTGGCGAGGTCGAGATAGCCGTTGACAAAGCGGTCGAGGCCGAATTTGGTCGTGCCGTATTTGCGGGCCTGATGGTGGACTTCCTTCTCTCCGATGCGGGTGAAGCCTGCATTTTTAGCGAGATAGGGAATGTAGCGGTGCATGTCGCCGTAGACCTCGATGTGCTTGACCACTTCGAGTCGGTAGGCCTTGAGACCACAATTGAAGTCATGGAGATTATGGATGCCGCTGACGCGCCGGGCGGTGGCGTTGAAGAGTTTTGTGGGAATGGTCTTCGACAGAGGATCGTAGCGCTTGCGCTTCCAGCCGGAGACGAGATCGTAGCCGTCGCGCATGATCATGCGGTAGAGTTCGGGGATCTCGTCGGGGGAGTCCTGAAGGTCGGCGTCCATCGTGATGACCACATCGCCTTTGGCGGCGGCGAAGCCGGTGTTGAGCGCGGGCGACTTTCCATAGTTTCGGCGGAAAGAGATGCCGCGGAAGTTGGGATTCTTCTCGCGGAGCCCGGAGATGACGGCCCAGGAGCCGTCGGTGCTGCCGTCGTCGACGAAAATCACTTCATAGGAGAAGTCGTGGTCATCCATGACGCGCTCGATCCATGCGGCGAGTTCGGGAAGCGACTCGGCTTCGTTGTAGAGAGGTATGACAACTGATATGTCCATTGGTATATCTGTGAATCAGTCTTTTATGTATTATTATTGTTGATTGCGCCTCCTCAGGGCCTTGTGGCGCATGGCGAATCCGGCCGAGATGATGATGGAGAGGATGGAGCCGCTGACGATGGCCGCCATTATCAGTTCGGTTACGATTGCGATCGGAGAGGGGATGAAATTGGCCTTGATCATCTGCGAGGCTATCTCACCGGCATCGGCCACGGGAGTGCCGGGCAGCTGCTTGCCGGTCTCGACAAGGCCTTCGAGCTGCGTGACGACAAAGTCAGGCTCGATCCATTTCATGTAGATGACCAGGAGAGCACCTGAGATCAGTATGCCGCAGATGAATGTCACGACGCCCGCCATCCACATCATCGGGAATGTCGCGCAGCCCTGAAGTTCACGGTCATAACGCCACAGGGCAATGAAGATGAACACCGGGACACCGAGCATCAGCACGAACGACAGAATGCCGCCCAGGGGGAGCGATCCGGCAAAAATCGAGCCGAAGAACATCACTGTCAGGTAGATGCCGAACAGGAAGCCGAAATCGGCGCCGCGACGGTATGGCGAGGTTATGATTTTTTTGTCTGAGAGGTCCATAGCAGGGATAATGACAGCCGCAGGAAAAAGCCTACGACTTGCAAAGTTAGGCATTTTTTGGGATTTTATCGAAGAATGTTGTAACTTTGTGCTTCCATGAAAGCATTTGGACCCACATATTTACTGCGTTTAGCGCTTGTCATCGTCATGTGCTGCCTGACGGAAGGATGCCGCATAAGCTACAAGCTCAACGGCGCCGCCATCGACTACACGATCTACAAGACCATCTACGTGTCGAACTTCCCGATACGTGCTGCGCTCGTCTATCCTCCTTTGCAACAGACTTTTGAAAACGAACTCCTCGACTATATCACGCGCAACACCCGCCTGCGCACGATCGACTCGAACAACGCCGATCTCCAGCTGGAAGGAGAGATCGTCGGTTACAACCTCTCGCCCCAGGCCGTGACCGAAAACGCCTACGCATCGCGGACCCGCCTGACAATCCAGGTGAAGATAACCTATACCGACAACCGCAACGAGGGCAAGGACGTCAGCCAGACCTTCAGCGCCTACCGCGACTTCGACAGTTCGGAAATGCTGACCGACGTGCAGGACCAGCTCTGTTCCGAGATCTCGCGCGAACTTGTCGAGCTTATATTCAACGCCACCCTCGGTGACTGGTAATTTCACTCCGCCCCCTCTATGGAAGAAGCTCTCAGTCATTATCTACGCGCTCTGACCGATCCGGAAGTCCCGGTCAGCATATCGGACGTCGAACGTCTGCTGAAAGAGTATCCGTTTTTCACCCTGCCGGCACTGACGCTGATGCGGCGCGAAGGCTCTTCGCTGCCGGCCGACACACGGCGCCGGCTGATGGACGCGCTCGTACTCAACGCATCGGACCGCGCCAGCCTCGCCATGCTGACCGACCCGCGCAGCGACACCTGGCTCAACTTCTATCCCCCCGAAGAGAAGGCTAAGGTAACGACCGACGGCGCGATCGACACCTTCCTTGCCACCTACGGACACTCCACTCCCGAAGAGGACGCACTGCTTGAAAAGCTGATCTTCAACCCGACGGCCGACTACTCCATGCTGCTTGCACGCGAGGAAGAAGAAAGCCTCCCGCCCGAACCGTCGCCGGCCGACGACTCACAGGACGCCCTGATCAACGCATTCATTCTCAAAAACAAAGCGCCGCGTCCGGCCGAGACGAAGACAGAAAGCCCCGAAGCTCCCGCGCCAATGCCTCCGGAGGACCATCCGACAGCTGTCCGCGACACCGGCGACGACTCTTCGCTGAGCGAAAGTCTGGCCAAAATCTATATCCGCAGACGCCGCTACGACAAAGCATTTGAAATAATTCACAATTTGAGTTTGAAAAATCCAAAAAAAAGTATTTACTTTGCAGACCAATTGCGGTTTTTGCAGAAATTGATGATCAATTCCCGCTATAACAGCTGATTTCAATAAAATTAATAAACCATACAATAATATTATGTATATCGTACTGATTATCCTGACGCTCATCTGCGCACTTCTTCTTATCTGCGTGGTGCTCGTTCAGAAGTCAAAGGGCGGAGGCCTTTCGTCAACTTTCGCCGGTTCAAACCAGATCATGGGCGTGCGCCGCACCAACAGCTTCATCGAAAAGCTCACCTGGGGCCTCGCCGGTGCCATCTGCCTCCTCTCCATTCTTGCCACATTCGCAATGCCTAAGGCCATCAACGCCACTTCTTCGAGAGTGAACGCCACACCTGCCGAACAGGTCGTTCCCGGCAACTTCGACACCGAAGCTCCCGCAGCCGCACCTGCTCCTGCCGCAGCGCCCGCTCCTGCCCCCGAAGCTCCGGCTCAGGCTCCCGCCGCACAGGAAACACCCGCGGAATAAAGCCGCAAGCCAATCTGCGAATTTCTCCACGAAAAACAATATTATTGACCCAATCTACCGGCCTGCCCTGACCTCTGTGTCGGTGCAGGCTTGATTTGATTCTATATGAAAGACTTTTGGCAGCTGCTGAGAAGGTTCGTGCCTCCCTATAAGAAGTATCTGCTTCTTAACATCCTGTTCAACTTCCTCTCGGCCTTTCTCACACTTTTCTCCTTCGCCCTGATCATTCCGATTCTCGAAATGCTCTTCAAGGTGAAGGAAGCCACCTATGAGTTCATCCCGTGGGATTCAGGTTCAGGCCTAAAGGAGACTCTCATAAACAACTTCTACTGGCTCACACAGCAGTGTATCGACGAGTGGGGGCCGATCGGCACACTCGTGGCACTCGCAGCCGCACTGGTGGTGATGACCGGTCTCAAAACCGGAACCGCCTACGCAAGCTCCTACTTCGTCATCCCGATGCGAGCAGGAATCGTGCGCGACATCCGCAACTTTGTCTACGATAAAATCGTGTCGCTTCCGATCGGCTATTTTACCTCCGAGCGCAAGGGCGACGTCATGGCCCGCATGACAGGCGATGTCGCCGAGATCGAGAACTCCATCATGGCCTCGCTCGACATGCTCTTCAAGAATCCGGTGATGATCATCGTCTGTCTGGGCATGATGATCATGATCTCCTGGCAGCTGACACTTTTCGTGCTCGTACTTCTGCCTATTGCCGGAGCTGTGATGGGACGCGTCGGCAAGCGCCTCAAACGCAAGTCGCTCCAAGGCCAGCAGCAGTGGGGCGTCATCATGAGCTACATCGAGGAAACTCTCGGCGGCCTGCGCGTCATCAAGGCTTTCAACGCCGAGGACAAGGTGACAGACCGTTTCCGCAACGGCAACCAGCGGTTCTACAATATCACGACCTCCGTGCAGCGCCGTCAGGCCCTCGCCCACCCTATGAGCGAATTTCTCGGCACCATGACCATCGCCATCGTGCTATGTTTCGGCGGCGCACTGATCCTCTCAGGCAAGACTTCGCTGACAGCGCCGGAGTTCATATATTATATGGTGATATTTTACAGCATCATAAACCCGGCCAAAGATCTGTCGAAAGCCGTCTATGCGATTCAGAAAGGACTCGCCGCAATGGTGCGCGTCGATGCCATACTCGAAGCGGTCAACCCGATCGCCGATCCGGAAGATCCGCGCCACATCCCCGACCTCAAGGGGCATATCAGCTACAAGGATGTCACTTTCGGCTATGACAGCGATCAGCCGGTGGTTTCCGACATCAACCTCGACATACCTGCGGGACAGACCGTGGCGCTTGTCGGCCAAAGCGGCAGCGGCAAATCGACACTCGCCGACCTGCTTCCGCGATTCTATGACATAAACCAAGGCTCGATCACGATCGACGGCTGCGACGTGCGCAACCTGCCGGTCCACGAACTGCGCGGCTTCATGGGCAACGTCAATCAGGAAGCCATTCTTTTCAACGATACCATCTTCAACAACATCGCTTTCGGAGTCAAAAACGCGACGAGAGACCAGGTCATCGCGGCGGCCAAAATCGCCAACGCGCATGATTTCATCATGGCGACCGAGGATGGCTACGATACCAATATCGGCGACCGCGGCTGCCGTCTGTCAGGCGGACAGCGCCAGCGTCTTTCGATAGCCCGCGCAATCCTGAAGAATCCTCCGGTCCTGATTCTCGACGAGGCCACATCGGCACTCGACAGCGAGAGCGAGAAGCTGGTTCAGGAGGCATTGGACAGTCTGATGAAAGACCGCACGACTCTCGTGATCGCCCACCGTCTATCGACAATCAAGAACGCCGACCAGATCTGTGTGCTCCACGAAGGACGCATCGTCGAACGCGGCACCCACGACGACCTCCTCGCCCTCAACGGCTACTACACCCGCCTGGTCGAAATGCAATCCATGAACTGAGATGCTGATAATATAAACTAAAAATAAGTAATTTTTGGCAAATTGTTTGAAATTTGTTGAAAAATGTGTATATTTGTCAAAAATCACATATTTTATTACGGGTTCTTTCCGGAAAACACAGAATTGAACAGTCATAACACGTAGTTGAATGGCAGCCCCGGACTGCACCTGCTTATAGAGTACATGCTAATGGAAAAAATTGACAATTTAGACCGTAAGATTCTGGATATCATCATGAGGAACGCGAGGATTGCATCGAAGGATGTAGCCACAGAATGTGGAGTTTCACGCGCCGCAATCCATCAGCGTATCCAGAGAATGATCGACCTCAACGTAATAACCGGTTCAGGCTACAATGTCGACCCGAAAGTTCTCGGATACCGTACATGCACATATATAGGTGTAAATCTCGAACGCGGAGCTATGTACCGCGAAGTGGTTCCCGAACTTGAAAAGATTCCCGAAATCGTCGAATGTCATTTCACAACAGGCCCCTACTCGATGCTGATCAAACTCTTCGCCCGTGACAACGAACACCTTATGGAGCTGCTCAACGACAAAATCCAGATGATCCCCGGTGTGACCGGAACGGAGACCCTCATCTCGCTCGACCACAGCATCTCGCGTGTGCTTCCGGTCACCTACGACGACTGACACAGCGCCATCTCACCCACCGCAAACCTCTGTTCTCACCCCTCTCATCAATTCCGCCGCAGGCATCTGCCCGCCCCCGCATCTGCACAACCTATCATGAAGAAACTCATTGCGTCACTGATCCTCACAGCGGCTCTTCCGCTGGCGGCCGAACTCATCAACATCGACAACGACTGGCGTTTTGCATTCGGAAACACCGACCCGGCAAAAGATTTCGGCTCCGGCACGGAATATTTCAACTATCTGACAAAAGCGGCGTCGATCCACAACGCCGGGCCTTACGCCATGAATTTCAATGACTCTTCATGGGTGAAAGTCGAACTGCCGTTCGATTTCGTGGTCGATCTGCCGTTTGCGGAAGAGGCGAGCCACAGCCACGGTTACAAGACCGTGGGCTACAAGTATCCGGCGACGTCGGTCGGCTGGTACCGCAAAGTGTTGCCAGTTGCGGTATCAGACTCGGCCTCACGCATCTCGCTTGTGTTCGACGGAATATTCCGCGACAGCAAGGTGTGGTTCAACGGATTCTATCTCGGAGGCGAGCCGAGCGGATACGCGCAGAAGCGCTACGACGTCACTCCCTACGTAAATTTCGGAGGCGACAATGTCATTGCAGTGCGTTCAGACGCGACTTTTGAAGAAGGCTGGTTCTACGAGGGCGGCGGCATCTACCGTCATGCGTGGCTCGACCGCGAGGCCCCGCGCCACATCAGCCACAACTCCGTGGCCACGGCTTACACACCTGGCGAACGGCCTGAGATCAAGGTCAGCGGACGCGTGGCCAACAAACTTCACGGCGTCAGTCCGGCAACCGACGAGCGCTGGACCCTTACGGCACAGCTTACCGATAAAGACGGAAAGGCCGTGGCTTCGGAGCAGATCACACTTTCCGACCTCCCCGCACCTGAAGCCGAAAGAGGCTGGGAACTGACACTGCGGCCGAAATCGCTGACTGAATGGGACATCAACAATCCGACGCTATATACCCTTACCCTGACTTTAGACGACGGCCGTGAGCAATCGACGGAGGAGATCCTCACGGGATTCCGACGCGCGGAGTTCGACCCCGACCGCGGTTTTCTGCTCAACGGACGCTCCGTCAAGCTCAAGGGTGTCAACATGCACCAGGACCATGCCGGTGTTGGAGCAGGAATACCTGACGCGCTGAATGTCTACCGCCTGAAAGAGCTGAAAAAATATGGCGTCAACGCCTACCGCGCAAGCCACAATCCGATGACCCCCGAAGTGCTCGCCGCCTGCGACTCTTTAGGGATTCTCGTTATCGAGGAAAACCGTCTGCTGGGCATCAACGGCTATAACACTGACCAATTGCGCACAATGATCGACCGCGACCGCAACCATCCGTCGATCATCCTCTGGAGCGTCGGCAACGAAGAGTGGGGTGTGGAATGGAACGACAAAGGAACCCGCATCGTGGAAGAACTCCGCGACGTGGCTCACCGTCTCGACCCGACACGCCCGATGACCGTGGCGACCAGCGGGGGCCCCACACCCGTAATTCCGGCTGATGTCGCGGGATATAACTATATAATGCAGAATCCCGTTGAGCAGCATCGCGCAAACTATCCCCTCCGCTCAGCCTACGGCTCGGAGGAGACCACAGGCTGCGGAAGCCGCGGGGTCTATTTCCCGGACAGCCTCAACGGTCGCATGGTGTCGCTCAACCGAATCCCCGACAAATCGGACGGCTGCATGAACCGCATCGAGCGCGGATGGAAATTCTACGACGAACGCCCATGGCTCGGCGGACTTTTCTACTGGACAGGATTCGACTACCGCGGAGAACCAAATCCGCTGAAATATCCCGCCGTTGGGTCGGAATTCGGGATTCTGGACTACTGCGGTTTTCCGAAAGACGAGGCGATGTACCTGAAATCATGGTGGACCGACGAGGCTGTCCTCCACATCTTCCCCCACTGGAATCTCAAAGGACACGAGGGTGAGGAAATAGACATCTGGGCATACTCCAACATGGACGAGGTGGAACTGCGTGTCAACGGCAAGAGTCTTGGCCGCAAGCAGATGCCGCGCAACGGCCACCTGTCATGGAAAGCCGTCTACAAACCGGGGCGCGTCGAGGCCACAGGCTACAAAAACGGCAAAAAGGTGCTGTCGAAACGGATCGAGACAACCGGTGAGGCTGTCAGGGCCGCGGCGGAGTGCGCCTACAATGAAAACGGCCTTCAGGTGATCAACGTGAGCCTGCTTGATTCGAAAGGCCGCTTCGTCCCCGACGCCTGCAATGATGTGACAATCTCGCTCGGCGACGGCATCACCCTCTTAGGCGCTGGCAACGGCGATCCGGGCTTCAAAGGTCAGGAACGCCCGACACCAGGTACCTCACCCGCCTCATTCACCATCCCCGCCTTCAACGGCCACGCCCAGTTCATCATCCTCAACCCGGCATCCAAGACGGTGGATATAAGACTATAAGGGCAACATAAAAAATGACCGCGACGGCCTCATCATCGAGGGCGTCGCGATCGGTATAAATCTTTGACAAGTTCTGTTACCTGCAAACTCTATTGCAGGCACTATTTTGACCGGCAGAAAATTCCGCCGGTTTCATAGCCGGATGAAATCAGAGTTCGATAAGCTTTTTGATCTGCTTTTCGAGATTCTCTTTCGACTGAGCGCCGGCAAGACGGAGGTCGCGGACCTGCTCGCCGTTCTTGAAGAAGAGAATGGTGGGGATGGACATAATGCGATACTGCGAGGTCAGGTCGTTTTCCTCTTCGATATTGTATTTGCCGATGGCAACAGTGTCCTTATATTCTTCAGCGAGTTCCTCTACAACGGGAGCCATGCGCTGGCAGGGGCCGCACCATGTAGCCCAAAAGTCAATTACTACGGGTTTGCCGGAGGCAATGATGTCGTGTACGTTCTGATCTGTAAAAGTCATGACGGTTTATTTTTGTTTGGAGGTTAATATTTCTGATTTACGATCGGGCGATGGATGCGCGGGGACCGATTGCCCGATGCAAAGGTAGGAATTTCCCCGATATTTCCAATCGTTGCGGCAAGGATTCTGCAATCTTTTATGTCAATCGTTGATAGAGAAGCTTATATCCTCCTCGGCAAGCGTGTCGACGAGCTTTCGCGAGATGGGGATGCGCCGCGACGACGAGAGATGGAGCGAACGGTTGATCTTCGGGTCGAAGATCCGGAACGACAGCTCGCCTTTGGCATTGGCGTCGCTGCGGATCTCCTCTTCTATGAGGTCCTTGATGTGCTGTGTGATCTTGTCGGAGGGTAGATCGATGGTGATGCTGTGGACAAGCTGTCCCTTGACGGTGCTCAGCAGGCGGATATTGAGGATGTTGAAGCGCGGGTCGGAGTTGGCATAGCGCCGCTCGTAGCGTCCGCTTATCAATATAGGTGTGCCGGGAACGCCGTAGTTGTGGAAATTGATATAGTTTTCGTCGAAGAGCATGAACTCGGCGCTTCCGGTGTAGTCCTCGACCTTAAGGATGCCGAACTGGCCTCCGCGCTTCGAGGGACGGCTCGAAAACTCGACCACCATACCTCCGAAAGTCAGGTCGACGCCTTCGACCGGGGCAAATTCATTGAAACCCTTGATGGTGCATGAGGTGCCGTAGTTGAGTTCCATATAATAGGGGTCGAGCGGATGGGCCGACAGATACATGCCCACGAGTTCGCGCTCGCGTTCGAGAAGCGTCGCCGCGGGCCACTCGGCCTGCGGAACCACGGGCGGACGACCTGAGGTCGAAAGTTCTGAGTCGTCGCCGAAGAGCGACATGGCCGATTTGGTCTTGTCGGCCTGGAAGGCCTGACCGTAGCGCACAAGACTTTCCACGAATGCCTCTCCGCGCTGATTGGTGCCGAAGAAATCCTCGCGCTTGACACCGTCGAAGCTGTCGAAAGCACCGGCATAGACAAGGTTCTCCATCAGGCGGCGGTTGATGGCCTGCGAGGGGACGCGCTCGACGAAATCGTAGATCGACTCGAACGGGCCACCGGCCTTGCGCTCCTCAATGATAGCCTTGACAACGCTCTCGCCCACCCCCTTGATGGCCGCGAGTCCGAAACGGATGTCGCCGTGGGAGTTCACACCGAACTCCACGAAACTTTCATTGATGTCGGGGCCGAGCACCGAGATCTTCATGCGCTTGCACTCGTCCATGAAGCCTGTGAGCTTGTTGATGTCGGAGCGGTTGCGGGTGAGGATGGCGGCCATGTATTCCGAGGGATAGTTTGCCTTGAGCCATGCGGTCTGGAATGCAACCCACGAGTAGCAGGTTGCGTGGCTCTTGTTGAAGGCATAGGACGCGAACTTCTCCCAGTCGGCCCAGATCTTTTCGAGCACTTTCGGATCGTGGCCGTTGGCCTGTCCGCCTTTAAGGAAGAGTCCCTTGAGCTCGTTCATCTTGTCGATCAGTTTCTTACCCATCGCCTTGCGCAGGGTGTCGCTCTGGCCGCGGGTGAAGTTGGCGAGCAGACGCGACAGGAGCATGACCTGTTCCTGATAGACAGTGACGCCGTAGGTGTCCTTGAGATACTTCTCCATCACGGGAATATCGTAGGTGATCGGGCTGCGTCCGTGCTTTCGGGCGATGAAGTCGGGGATATAGTCCATAGGGCCCGGACGATAGAGGGCGTTCATGGCTATGAGGTCCTCGAAAGTCGAGGGCTGGAGCTCACGGAGATATTTCTGCATACCGGCCGACTCGAACTGGAAAGTGCCTACCGTGTTGCCCTGGCTGTAAAGCTCGTAGGTCTTGGGGTCGTTGATGTCGATGCTGTCGATGTCGACGTCGATGCCGCGGGTCTGTTTGATGTTGGAGATGGCCTCCTTGATGATGGAGAGGGTCTTAAGGCCGAGGAAGTCCATCTTGATCAGGCCGGTGTCCTCGATGATCGAACCTTCATACTGGGTCACGATCATCTTGTCGTTGTCCTTCGAATCGACGCTCTTGTCGACAGCCGTGGCCACAGGTACCCAGTCGGAGATCGGATCGCGGCAGATGATGACGCCACAGGCATGGACTCCGGTGTTGCGGACATTGCCTTCGAGGCGGCGGGCATATTCGAGTGTCTCGCGTATCAGCGGATTGGTCGAGCTGAGCTCCTGAGCAAACTCAGGCACATACTGATAGCAGTTCTTGAGGTTGGTTTTCAGCGTCTTGCCGTCGGGTCCGTCGGGCATACGCTTGGGCACGAGGTTGGCTATGCGGTTGCTCTCCGAGAGAGGCAGCTGTTCGACGCGGGCCACGTCCTTGATGGCCGACTTTGCCGCCATTGTGCCGAAAGTGATGATGTGGGCCACGTTGGCTTCGCCGTAGCGCTCGGTGACGTAGTGGAGCACGTCGGCACGGCCGTCGTCGTCGAAGTCCACGTCAATATCAGGCAGCGATATACGGTCAGGATTGAGGAAGCGTTCGAAAAGGAGGTCATATTTGATCGGGTCGACCTGAGTGATTCCGAGACAGTAGGCCACCACGCTACCGGCGGCCGATCCACGGCCGGGGCCGACGCTGACGCCGAGTTTGTGACGCGCAACGTTGATGAAGTCCTGCACGATGAGGAAGTAGCCGGGGAAACCCATCGTCTTCATGATATACAGCTCGAACTTGATGCGCTCCTCCAGTTCCGGAGTGAGCGGCGATCCGTAGCGGCGCGCGGCGCCCTCGTAGGCGAGTTTCGACAGGTAGTCGGCCTCGAATTTTATGCGGTAGAGCTTGTCGTAGCCCCCAAGTTTTTCGATTTTCTTCTGCGCGGCTTCCGGCGAGAGGACCACGTTGCCGTTCTCATCCTGCGTGAACTCGTCGAAAAGCTCCTGTTCGGTGATGCGGCTGCGGTATTCCTCCTCCGAGCCGAAATCGGCCGGAATCTCGAAGAAAGGCATGATCGGGGCGTGGTCGATGGAATAGATTTCCACCTTGTCGAGGATCTCCAGGGTGTTTTCGAGCGCTTCGGGCAGGTCGGGAAATACGACAGCCATCTCTTCCTGCGACTTGAACCACTCCTGCTTGGAATAGCGCATGCGGCCTGGGTCGGTAACATAGTTGTTGGTCGAGATACAGATCAGGCGGTCGTGGGCCTCTGCGTCCTCCGCATTGATGAAGTGGGAGTCGTTGGTGGCCACGATCTTGATGCCGTGTTTGCGCGCGAGGCTGATGAGCACGGGGTTGACCTGCTCCTGCTCCACATAGGTCTCACGGTTGGCGTTGGGATCGTCGGTCTTGTGGCGCTGAAGCTCGATGTAGTAGTCGTCGCCGAAAGTCTCCTTGAACCAAAGCACCTGTCTTTCGGCCTCGTCAAGCTGTCCGGTGGCAATGAGGCGCGGAATCTCGCCACCGAGACAGGCCGAGCACACGATCAGTCCCTCGCGGTGGGCGGCAAGTGCGGCCTTGTCGGTTCGGGGGTGGTGGTAGAAACCTTCGGTGTGAGCCTGCGAGACGATCTTGATGAGGTTTTTGTAACCCTTGAGATTCTTGGCGATGACAACGAGGTGGCGTCCTTTGTCGGTCTTGTCGGAGCGGTCGGTCAGCGAGCCTTTGGCCACATACATCTCGCAGCCGAAAATAGGCTTGAACGCAAGTTTGCGCTCGATTTTCGCGATTTCGGGAGCGAGTTCGGCGCTGATCTTTTCGGCTTCGCCTTCGGGCGCTTCCTCGATTTTCTTTTTCAGCTCGGCGAGCTTCCCTTTATATTTGCCTTTGAGTTTGTTGACGTAGTTGAAGTATTCCTTGATGCCGAACATGTTGCCGTGGTCGGTCAGGGCGAATCCGGGCATACCGAGATCCAATGCCTTGTCGACAAGTCCCGTGACGGAAGCCTGGCCGTCGAGCAGGGAGTATTGGCTATGTACGTGCAGGTGAACGAATTGTTGCATGAGTGATCGTGTGTGGTTTACAAGCGGCCTCCTCCGGCCATTCCTATTGCAAATATACGAAGAATATTCGTCGAAAAAAATAGGGCGCAGAAAGTCATTGCAAAGATATGATGTCCGTCTCCGGATTTAATGCGATAATACGGAAAGGACAAAAAAATTGCGGCGTCGGCCCGGATGGGGCTGACGCCGCGAGTTTTCTTTATTTCTGTTTCCGTCAGGGACGGGTAGGGAAATTTAGAAGTTGTAGTAGAAACCGAAAGAGAGGTCGTTTCCGTCAAGGTTAAGACCGTAAGTCTTACCGGCAGCTTTTTCATCCTTGTAACCGAGGAAGCCGACATGAGCTACGAGGCTGAATTTTTCAGTGAGGTTCAAAGCGATACCAGGGGTGAGACCAATGCCCCAAGTGCATTCTGAATCACCACCGTCAGGTTTCATATAACCGATGTTGAAGCCACCGTCAATGAAGAGCTGAACGAGGTTGTTGTCTGTGCGGAAGTAAGAATAACGGGCATATGGATTGATCGAGAAGTGGTTGTAAGCATCTTTCAGCCAAGTATATTCAAGGCCTGCACCGACAGCCCATTTTTCGCTGAGATTATAACCGATTTCAGGAGCAATTGTGAAAGCGTCAGACTTAACTTCAAAGGTTTCGCCTTCGTCCTCTACATCAATAGTTTTGTGAGCATAGCCGATTGAACCACCAAGATAAACCTGTGCGGAGGCACCGAGAGCCATAACAGCCATGAAGGCCATAACTAAGAACTTTTTCATAATGTGAATTATTAAAAGGTTAATAAAAAAGTGTTTTTTCCAAGAGGTTGAAAAGTGTCCGGGAATATGATTTTTTAATTTAGGTTGAAACGTGTATATTTCATGTGTGAGATATAGTATTTCGGTGCAAAGATATAACTAATTTTATAAAATTTAAAACATTTTCTATAATTTTTTTAATTCGGAGCGGAAACGGGAGGGGTATTGGACGCCATAGCGCACTAAGTGACAAGGCTTTGGGCTGAGCGATGCCAGAGCGCCGCAGGTACGAAACGTTTGCACAGTTTCGCACCTGCGGCGCTCTGTTTTGTTGGAATATGCGGATAACCACAGCTGCGGACCCCGATGGGGCCCTTGCCGTGGTCTGGATTCTTCCGGCCGCTACGCGGCCAGCCTGATCGGCAACCATGCGGGGCGAGGGGGGTCATGCGGGACACGGCGGGGTGACGCGGGGCGGCCTGCGGGGTTCGGAGGGCTGCGGACGGGATTATTTGACCAGAACTTTGGTGACTTTGCTGCCCTGACGACGGATGTAAAGGCCGTTTTCCGGGGTTGCGACGCGGATGCCCTGGAGGTTGAAGTATTCAACAGGGGCGTTTTCGTCGGCCTCGATGTCGGTTATGCCCGATTCGTTGCTGCCTTCAATCTTCTGAAAACGGCCCCAGACGGAATGAGACTTGTAGAGGAGAACCATATTTTCAGGAACCGTCAGAGTCGCCGAGGAATAAACTTTGTCAGAGAAAGCCGATGTCGCGATGACAGGACACATGGTTCCGGTGATGTTGACGGCCATGATGTTGTCGCAGCCGGCAAAGGAGTTGACGGGTATCTGCGTCACATTGGAGCCGAGATTGATTGTCTTGAGTGTCGTTTTATTATAAAACGGCTGATGAGCGGCCTCTGTCGAAGTACAGGTCCAGTTGCGGTTGAGATTCAGAGTTTCGATCCGGGCCCAGCTGTCATCATTAAGCTGTCCCGCATACTTACCCTCTCCAAACACCTCCTTGTTGAAAGCCAAGGGCTGAGTGCTTGCCTCAAGAGTGACTTCAGCCAGCTTCGGACAATAGCTGAAAGCCTGTTCACCAAGTTCCTTGACATTGGCCGGAATACTGACCTTTGGCAGCGCCTGCAATCCTGCAAAAGACATCTTGCCTATCGAAGATACAGTTGATCCGAAAACAATTCTGGTGGCCCGGCTGCAATAATTGAAAGCATCGTCACAAACCGTCTCCACACCCTCAGGAATCACGACGGCCCCAAGTGCCGGATTAGCGTTGCAGGCCTCGCGGTTGATAACGCGCATACCTGTGCTGAGTCTGAGTGTCTGAAGACTCCAATTGCCATAAATCCCACGCGGTTCAACCTCTGTGACACTATTAGGAAGCCGGAGTTCAAACAACTTCATTGTCTGCGAGATCGACGATTCTTTTATCAGGGTAACGGTCTCAGGAATCGAAAGAGATGTCATGCCGCCGTTGCCATAGAAAGCCTTGTAGCCGAGGGCGGTGACGGTGTATTCCTCGCCATTATAGATTACTTTGGGAGGAATTACGACGGCACCTTTGGCAAGATCAGCGTTTTTATAGTCATGCAGACCGACCTCGCAGGTCTTGTCGGCTTCGGAAAGCACATTATATATGAGCCCCTCATAGGTAAAGGTATCTCCGTCGGCGGCCTGAATGCTGAAAGCGGCTCCAATGCCTGCAAGGGCCGCTAAAAATAAATTTTTCATTGATTGGTGAAGATTGAATTGGTCTATGATGCAAATATACGATGTTGAAGCTGTTTTTGCAATTTTTCGATGAATATTTGCTAATTTTGCACGACAAAAAACCGAGTAATCCGACCATGCTTTCAGACACAAATGTCAGAACAGCTGACACTACGAACAATACAGAGACTACATATAATAATATAGGTGGCGACGGCGCCGGACTTCACGACAGTTTCGACCGCGAGCACCTGTGGCACCCCTACACTTCGACCATAGACCCGCTGCCGACCTACAAGGTGGACTCGGCCCACGGCGTCAGACTGCGCCTTGCCGACGGCCGCGAGCTGATCGACGGCATGTCGTCGTGGTGGTGTGCGATCCACGGCTACAACCACCCCGCCATCAATGCCGCCGTCGAACGTCAGATCTCACGGATGAGCCATGTGATGTTCGGCGGACTCACCCACGAGCCGGCCATCGAGCTTGGGAAACTCCTCTTGGAGATGGCCCCGCCGTCGATGCACAACATTTTCTATGCCGATTCCGGTTCGGTTGCCGTGGAGGTGGCCATGAAGATGGCCGTCCAGGCATCAATCTCCCGTTCGGGCGACCACCGGAAAACCAACTTCGTCACCATCCGCAGCGGCTACCACGGCGACACGTGGAACGCCATGAGCGTCTGCGACCCCGTCACGGGTATGCACGGCGCTTTCGGACCCGCCCTGCCGATACGCTATTTTGCTCCCGCGCCGCAGGTTACCTTCGACGGCGAGTGGGACCCGACCGACGTAGAGCCGCTGGCCGCCCTGATCCGCGAACATAAGGACGAGCTGGCCGCCCTGATCCTTGAACCGATAGTGCAGGGTGCCGGAGGAATGCGCTTCTACCATCCGCAATATCTGCGTGAGGCGCGGAGGCTCTGCGACGAGGCCGGAATCTATTTGATTTTCGACGAGATAGCCACCGGTTTCTGGCGCACGGGCAAATGCTTCGCCTGGGAACACGCCGGCGTGCAGCCCGACATAATGTGCATAGGCAAGGGCCTGACCGCGGGCTACATGACCATGAGCGCCGTGCTGACCACACGCGACGTGGCCGACACGATCTCGCGCGGCGAGGCCGGAGTGATGATGCACGGTCCCACGTTCATGGCCAATCCGCTGGCTTGCGCTGTGGCCGTGGCTTCGCTGACACTGCTGCGCGGGCAGAACATGGAGACACGCATAGCTCACATCGAGACCCTGATGCGGCGCCATCTTATAGCAGCCGTCAGTGTGCCGGGTGTCAGGGACGTGCGCGTGCTCGGCGCCATAGGTGTGATCGAGATGGAAGAGCCGGTCGATGTGGGAGAGTTTCAGAAGCGCTGCGTGGCGCGCGGCATCTGGGTGCGCCCCTTCGGCAGAAACGTCTACATCATGCCGCCATATATCATCTCCGACGCCGACCTGCGCCGCCTGATCGAACAAATGATCGACTGTATCCGATGAACCGCTACGCCGAAACCCTCGATTCGCTGCGGCTGAGCGGCAACCTGCGCTCGATTCCGGAGGAAAGCCCGCGCACGGACGTGATCGACTTCTCTTCAAACGACTATCTCGGACTGGCCTCGCGGCCCGAATTGCAGGAAGAATTTTTCGACGATCCCCTGCGGCGACGCATCCCGATGACCTCGTCGGCCTCTCGGCTCCTCTGCGGACGCCAGCGCGAATACGACGCACTCGAAAAGCACCTCGGTAAACTCTACGGACGCCCCTGCCTGCTGATGAACAGCGGCTACCACGCCAACACCGGACTGATCGCGGCTCTGGCCGACAGCCGTACCCTCATCGTGGCCGACAAATTGGTCCACGCGAGCATCATCGACGGAATAGTGCTCTCGAAAGCCCCCTTCGAGCGCTTCCGCCACAACGATTTCAACCACTTGGAGCGGATTCTGAACAAGGCGGCGGGAAAATATGAGTCGATCCTGATCATCGCCGAGAGCGTTTACAGCATGGACGGCGACCGGACGGATCTTGAACGCCTCGCCGACCTGCGCCGCAGCACTCCGGGCGCGATGCTCTACATCGACGAGGCCCACGCCGTAGGGGTCGAAGGACCCGGCGGCCTGGGCATGTGCATGGCCTCGGAGAGCTACGCTGATGTGGATGTCGTCGTCGGGACTTTCGGCAAGGCATTCGCTTCGGTGGGAGCCTTCTGTGCCGTCTCGCCGGTGATGCGCGACTATCTCGTCAACCGCTCGCGCAGCCTGATATTCTCCACCGCCATCCCACCTGTCTCGGCGGCCTGGACACTCTTTCTGCTTGAAAAAATACTCCTCATGGACGCGGAGCGCTCGCATCTGCGCGAACTGGGGCTCAGGCTTCAGGAACGGCTTCAGCCGCTTTCGCCCGCTTTCGCCATAAGCCCAAGCCACATACAGCCGTTAGTGCTCGGATCGGCCGAAAAGGCCGTGGAATTTTCGCGGCGACTGCTCGACGCGGGTCTGAAAGTGCTCCCGATCCGCACTCCCACCGTCCCGCCCGGCACCGAGAGGCTGCGCATCAGCCTGAGCGCCGCAATGACCACCGAAGATATTGACCGACTGACCGATGAAATTTCACGTATTTCCGCCGAGTGACCCGCGACATGCAGCCGACCGCGCCATCCTGATTTTTGCCGGATGGAGCATGGACGAAAAGCCTTTTGCCTCACTGAGGCGCGGAGGCTACCGGATCATCGCCGTCTGGGACTACCGCGACGACGACGCGATGCAGACACTCGCCGAAGAGCTGCGAAATTACCGCGAGACGGTGGTCATCGGCTGGTCGTTCGGAGTCCCCGCTGCCTCGCGCTTCCTGCAAGCCCATCCTGAACTGCCGGTCACGGCACGCATCGCCGTCAACGGCACGATGCACCCTGTCGATGACCTGCGCGGCATACCGGAGGCCATTTTCGCAGGAACTTTGGCCGGACTCGGAGAAAAAACGCTGTCGAAATTCCACTTGCGCATGTGCGGCTCGGCAGAAGCTTACCACCGCTTCTGCCTGACGCTTCCCGCGCGCGATATTGACGGCCTACGGGCCGAGCTTGAAGCCGTCCGTGATGCCGGCGACGCCGCAGATGTGGTCTGGGACACGGCGATTGTCAGCAGTTCGGACCGCATCATTCCCCCTGAAAACCAGCTGCGCGCATGGCGGAGCGGCGAGGCTCTCGAAGTGCTGACAACTGACGGCGCGCACATGCCCGACTTTCAGGCGCTTATCGACAGGTTCGTCACCGAGAAGGGACTCGTGGCCGAGAAATTCGGCCGCGCCGGGGAGACTTACGACGACAATGCCGTGATCCAGCGTGAGATCGCCGAAAAACTCTGCGCGACGGCGCGCGAACTTACCTCCGGCACTCCGGGCAAAATCATCGAGATAGGCTGCGGAACGGGGATGACAACCCGTATGATCGCTGCGGCTTTTCCCGGTGCGGCGATCGAAGCCTGGGACCTGCATATACCCGAAACCCTCGGTCTTCCGCCGCAAACGGCGCTCACGACGCTCGAATGCGACGCCGAGACCGCAATCAGAGAACTTCCGGCTGAGAGCGCCGACATGATCTTCTCGGCCTCGACTGTACAGTGGTTCAACTCCCTCCCGGAATTTCTGCGTCAGACCGCACGGGTGCTCCGTCCGGGCGGCATGGCTTTCATCTCGACTTTCGGTCCTGAGACCATGCGGCAGATCCGCTCCCTGCTCCCGCAGGCCGGTCACTACCCCGACGCCGCTATACTGCGGCGCATGATCCCGGAAAACCTTGAGCCGGTAGGCTTCCTCGAAGAAATCCGGGAGCTGCGGTTCCCCTCCCCTCTTGAAGCCCTGCGCCACGTAAAACTCACCGGCGTCAACGCCCTCGGAAGCGGCAACGGTGCCGCGAGTGCCCGCGAAGTGATGAGGCTCTACCCTACGGAGCCTGACGGCGGCGCCACCCTCACCTATCATCCGATTTACATCTCACTCAAAAAACACTGATCACGGAAAACCATGAGTCAAGCATATTTCATATCAGGCATAGACACCGACGCCGGCAAAAGCTATGTGACCGGCTATCTCGCAGCGCGCATGATGAAGGACGGCCAGAAAGTCATTACACAGAAGTTCATCCAGACAGGCAACACTGGCTTCTCAGAGGACATCGATCTCCACCGCAAGCTGATGGGCACCGGTATGCTCCCCGAAGATCTCGACCACACGACGGCGCCGGTCATTTTCTCCTATCCCGCCTCGGCCCAGCTCGCCGCACGTCTCGACGGCCGTGAGATAGACCTCGACGCGATCGACAGCGCCACCGCGCGGCTCAAGGAACTCTACGACATCGTGCTGATCGAAGGAGCCGGAGGGCTGATGGTTCCCGTCACGGACGACTTTTTCACCATCGACTATGTCAGCTCGCGCCGTCTGCCGCTGATGCTCGTGACCAATGGTGTCTTAGGGTCGATCAACCACACCGTCCTCTCGCTTGAGGCCGTCAAGGCCCGCGGCATCGAGCTTGTGGCACTCCTCTACAACGAGCATTTCGACACCGATAAAGTCATCGCCGAAGACACCAAAGGCTTCCTGCGCCGCTACCTCAGCCGCCACTTCCCCGCCGCCCGCTTCGCCACCATTCCTTCTCTGTAAGACGGATGTTATGAATTACGCAAATAATTCGTAACTTTGTCATGCCCTAAGAGGGCGTTTTATACTATGGACATCAATCAATTCAGTATTTCCATATCGAAGGAACAGCTGTCGACGCTGCCGACGGTCGAATTTCCGGGCCGGATCACCGTGCTTGAGACGGTGGGCGACGCCCGCGCCGCACTGCGCTATCTGCGCAAGTGCGGGACAGTCGGTTTCGACACCGAGACCAAACCGAATTTCCGTAAAGGCCAGACCAATACGGTGTCACTCATACAGGTCTCCACACTCGACCATTCGTTTCTGTTCCGCCTCAACAAACTCGGCTTCTTTCAGGAGATGCGCGACTTCATGGAGGCCGACGATGTGGTCAAAGTGGGGCTATCGCTGCGCGACGACTTCCATGTGCTGCACCGCATCGCCGCTTTCGATCCTCAGAACTTCATCGATCTGCAGAACCTCGTCAAGACATTCAGCATCACCGATTCCAGTCTTCAGAAGATCTACGGCATCCTCTTCAACGGCCGCATCTCCAAGAACCAGCGCCTGAGCAACTGGGAGGCCGCCGAACTCTCGCCCGGACAGCAGACCTATGCCTCGATAGACGCCTGGGCCTGCCTGAAAATATACAACTATCTCTCTGACGGCAACTTCCGCCCGCAGGAGTCCCCCTATCTGCATCCGGCAGAGCCTGATACGGATACATCCACGGCTGAAATCGGGAAATAAATCCATCCAGAACCTACAACCACCACCTTAAAACCAATATCCGACTAATCATGAAATTACGCCGCTCAACATTCATTCCGCTTATCCTGCTCGTCTATCTCGGAGTCATGAGCTATATCGGCTTCCACGAATATCAGGAAGGCCACTACCTCTACTACTTCGGTGTGATCGGGGTGACACTTGCCATCATCGCCCTGCTCCACGTCTTTCTGAAAAAGCGAGAGCGGCAACGGGGGCGGCGCTAAACCACTCATCCATATCCATAAATCCAAAACCACCGCCCACGATGCAAATCAGAGCCCCACGCGAAATCACAGAAACCGCGGCCTCGGCCGGCGCCGCCAAAGCTTCACTGACCGTCAACAACACCGCACGTCTGCTCACCGCCGCCTGCCTTGCGGGCGCCTACATCGCTCTTGGGGGCATCCTCTCGCTCATCGTCGGATTCGGGTTCCCGGAAATCACTGCCTCGAACCCTGCAATGCAGAAGCTGCTCAGCGGCTGCATGTTCCCGATCGGACTGATCCTCGTGGTAGTGCTCGGCGCCGAGCTATTCACGGGCAACAATGCGCTGCTCATCCCCTCCTACATGAAGCGCGAACACTCGTTCGGCACCGTCGTGCGCAACTGGACGCTGGTATATATCGGAAACTTCATCGGCGCGGTCCTTTTCACCTATCTGATGGTCTACTCCTGCGGTCTGACCGCTTCGGAGCCTTACCGCAGTGCCATAACCGGCATAGCCGTGGCAAAGGTGTCTATGCCGTGGATGACCGTGCTGCTAAAGGGGATCGGAGCCAACTGGTGTGTCTGCCTCGCTGTATGGCTTGCATTGGCCGGAAAAACATTTTTTGAAAAGGCTCTCGGATGCTGGCTCCCGGTGATGGCATTCGTAGCCCTGGGCTACGAGCACTCGATCGCCAATATGTTTTTCATCCCGCTCGGCATGATGGAAGGGGCTGAGATAGGCGTCTGGCAGGCCATTCGCGACAATCTGATACCCGCCACGATCGGCAACATCATCGGCGGCGCCCTTCTCGTCGGCACCGTCTACGGCTACCTCCATAACATCCGCCGGAAGTAATCAGTCAGCGGGCTGAATAAAATAACAGAACTGCACCCGAAGAGTCATGGTTGAGACTTTTTCGGGTGCGGTTCTGTTATTTTGGATGTATGCCTCGCAGGGGCGGGGCTAAGTTGCGGTCACAGATTGTCAGCGGACAAGGATTTTGGCAACCTTCGAGCCCTGGCGACGGATGTAGACGCCGGGAGTGAGGTTGTCGGCGCTGACAGGCATACCCTGAAGGTTGAAGTATTCAACCGGAGCATCCTCGTCAACTTCCACATCAGAGATGCCGCTCTGATTGCCGATAGTGAAATAAACGCGCTTGTTCACATCGGTATCAGTCACGTACTCTGTGCGGCCCGCATTGTCAACCAGAGCATGTACAAAATAGCGTTCGCCGGGAATGGCACCTCTCATCGAGATCGTGATAGACTCTGTTGTGGTCTGTCCGGCGCTTACATATATCGGAAGCGTCTCGTTAACCTCGGCTGCACCGAATACACCGACCTTGAATACACTCAGTCTGAAATCACGATAGACAACGCCGGTGAGGCCTTCGACCGAAAGATTGATCTTGATATTCATCGGATCAACGGCATCGGCATTATCGACCGAAACCGTGACCGGAGTCTTGAATGTAGGTTTAGGCACTCTGGCATTTACCGTCACCGGACAACTGCCCAACACCTTGAACAGACCGTTTTCAGATATGGCTATACCGAACTTGTATTCTCCCGGCTCAACTGCAAGACCCTTGTCATAGAACCATGAGGAAATAAATTCAAAGTCCGTGCTTTCAGGGGTGAAGTTAAGGGTATAATTTTCATTTGAATATGCACGTACTGACATATCTGCATTGAGAAGCACAGCCTTGACTGTCGCATTCGTGTCACCGTCGCCGGTAAAGCGTGCTGTTCCTGAGATCTTGATGTCGCTGCCGACAAAGAAATCGCCGTTGGTGTCAAGATTCTCGGCCACCAATTCGCCGGGCGAGGGAATTGTGGCATCGGTGATCTTGCCGTTCGAGCTGGTGATCAGCACATAACCCGCGATTGTGGCGGGAGACTGGAACGGATATTCCACACCGTCGACCAGAACCGCAGGATAGAGACGGTAGGTACCGTCGGCAAGACCTGAGATCCGGCCCTGCATCTGAGTGGCACTTCTGGTCATGCCGGTGACTATGTCTATGCCCCAGTTTCTGGGAACCTGAGCATCAACGGTGACAGAAGTGACTTTCTGTGTGCCGTCAGCATTGTAAATCTGATAAACAAACTGACCCGTGACCGTGTAGGGTGAACGGTTGACAAAAGAACCCAGAATATTAAAATATGTACCGCTGCCGGGATATGCCTGTGTCAGCTCGTCGATGCAGAAAGTGTATTTACGCGGCGAATCAGTGCCGTCCGAGGGCTTGATGCCGAGAAGAGCGCCCTGGTTATTGGTGTAGTCACCGTTGCCAGCACCAGTGCCGAGGTTGGTCGGTTTAAGCATCGACAGCAGGAAATAACCGTCGCTCATACCGCTCCATCCCCAGTTGAAATGGAAATATCCGTCAGGCCGGTAGCCGTCACAGACAAAACAGTGGGCTCCGCCCCAATAGACCATAGGACCGACATTTTTAAGATTCTCATAGATCATATTTTCCCATTCGGACGAAGAGTAGTAGTTGCGGAACTCATTGTGAATGCCGGCATCATAGCGGAAATATGTGACAAGCGCATTTCCGACCTGCTCTGAGTATGCAGCCGAAGCATCCGACCCATATCTCATGCGCAGAGAATAGCCGCAAGCCTGCATCAGCTTGGCAACGGCATCAGTCTGAGCCTGAGTGTAAGTGTAGCCATAGTAATAGTTAGCACTCATATTGGCCCAGTCGAATTCAAAATTACTGAAATCGGCCGAGATGGTCTCGCCGTTCCAGGAATAGCTGAACGAGGCTTTGTCACCGGCTTTGTCGGGCCAGTTGTGGTACTTCATAATCTGAGCCATAGCAGTTGCCACACAGCCGGTATAAGTGGAGCGTCCGGACGACAACGGGCAGAAGTTATTGTAGGGCGAGCCCTGATCCCACCACGTACCGACCAACGGATTTATCTGCTCGCGCGAATCGGCGCGGGAGGCGGTGCGGACATAAGGTTCGGCACCTGCGGCGGAGGCCGAAAGAATCTCCTCGCTGCAAAGTTCGAGCCAGCCGCGGAGGTTGTCGGGGATATTGACAGGATCAAACGCTCCGCTGTCGCTGAAACCGATGACCGGAGCGGCCACATCGTCGGCCGAGACAATCATCCAGCCGCCTTCGGGCTTGTTGAACACATAGAGGGCCGGAGTTCCGGCTGAGCCGACTGTCATCACCGGCTCCGAGGCCAAAGCCGCTCCCGCCGAGCGCGATACCGACTGGCCGGTCACACGCTGCAAGGCCTCGGAGGGACTGAGGCTGCGCGCTGTCGCCGTCATGCCCGTCATGAGGGCCAACGACAGAAATAATACTGATTTACGCATAAGTGTGATTATCTAAGGAGGTAGTAGTTACTTTACTAAAATCTTCGAGACTTTCGATCCCTGGCGGCGGATATACACGCCGGGGGCGAGATTGTCGCCGTCGACAGGCATACCCTGAAGGTTGAAGTACTCGGCGGTAGCGCCGCTGTCGGCCTCAACGTCGGTAATATCGCTCTGATCTGCTACATAGAAATATGCTTTCGCAGTCTTGCCGACCCACTCGCCGTTAGCTCGTTTGCCGCATGTCACGGAATAGGTGTATCCTGTCATCGGAATCCGCAGGGAAGCCGTGTAGTTTACCGTGCCGGTCCGGCCTTCGGTCACAAAGACAGGGACATCCGTACTTGAATCCTGAGTTATGCCTCGTTTTATGATGAAAGTCATGTTCTCGTCGACAAGTCCGGAAATGCCTTTGACGGTAGCAACGATATTGATGTTAGAGGGATCGACACCGGAGGCATTCTCTACGGTCACGCCGGTGACCTCATATTCGCCGTCGGCAGTGGCATTGGTTATAGTCACGGGACAAGTGGCGATGGTCTCGAAACCGATCTGGAGAGCCAGTGTATATTGGCCGGGGGCGATTCCGGAACCGGTCTGTGAGAACCATGCGCTGACAAAGTCGAAGTCGTTGCCGGTATCGGAAAATTTCAGATTCAGCTCGGTGCTGTAACCGCAGATATTTCCGTTGGAATCCAGAAGTCTCACGCCGACGTAGCGTTCGGTGTCACCGACTCCGCCGACAAACTTGGCTGTTCCGGTGACGCGGAAACGCTTGCCGAAATAAATGTCACCGTTGGAGCTGAGATTTTCGACCTCAAGGCTCGATGTCTCATGCAGTTCGGCCTTGTTCACACCGCCTTCGCGTGTAAAGATCACATAGTCGGGATAGCCCGGAGTCGGAGTAAAGACATGCTCCTCGCCATCGAACCCGAAAGCAGGATAGACATGATAGACTCCGTCGGGGAGCGACGCGGGAATGGAACATTCGATCATGGTCTCGTAGGTCGGAGGATAGAATTCCATCTGGGGAGAGGGAATCGACGCGTCTAACGACATCAGATATTCCTCCTTCCCTTCCTTTTCGGTGAAGATGCGGAATTTGAAATTGCCTTTCACCATATAGGGCGAGAAGTTCACGAAAGTTCCGAACATTGACAGCAGAGAGCCGGAAACGAAAGTCTCTGTGATACCTTCGGTGGCATAGAAAGTGTAGCGGCGCTGCTGCGATGAACCTTCGGCGGCAGGTTTGATGCCTACAAGCACACCCTGGGCGTTGTTGAAACCGCCGGTACCGCCGCCGATACCTGTCGAACCCGGATTGAGGACATCAAGCAGGAAGTAGCCGTCGCTCAGACCGCCCCAGCCCCAGTTGAAATGATAGTAGCCGTTGCCTCTGTAACCGTCGCAGACAAAGCAGTGCGACACGTTGCCGCTGCCCCAGTAAAGAACAGGGCCGCAGTCTCTCAGGCTTCCATAGATCATCGCATCCCATTCGGCTGACGAATGCAGTTCGCGGGGTTCGTTGTGAAGACCGGCGTCATATTTGAAATATTTGACCAGAGCATTGCCGACTGTTGCGCCATAGGCTCCGGAGGCGGAAGTGCCATAGTGCATATTGACAGAATAACCGCAGGCCTGCATCAGCCTGGCCACAGCCTCTGCATTTTCTTTGGTCGGAGAGGTATAGCGATAGTCATCAAGCATCTTGTCCCATTCGAAAGCATAGTTGCTGAAATCCTCACTCAGAGTGACCACGGAGGTACCGTCGTGCCACTGATATGACAGACTGGCATTGTCTGCGGCCCGGTCAGGCCAGTTGTGATATTTCATCACCTCGGCCATGGCGGTGGCGACGCAGCCGGTAACGGTCTTTGCGGAGCCGATCTTCGGACAAAATTCATTGTACGGAGCATCCTGGTTCCAGGTAGTGGTCATCAGCGGCCCGATCGGCTCATGGTCAGTGTCGGCCGCACGCGAATAGACTCCGAGACCTTCGGCAGAAGCGCGGAGAATCTGTTCCTTGCACTGTTCCAGCCAGCCGCGGAGGTTTTCGGGAAGATTGGCGGGATCGAGACAGCCGTTGTCGCTGTAACCGATCACCGGAGCCGCCACATCGTCAGCTGCGACAATCATGTAACCCTTTTCCGAATTGTTGAACAGGTAGAGTGCCGGAGTCTCCGCTTCACCCACCGTCATGACGAGCTGCGGTTCGCCTCCCGAACGGGATACCGGGGCCACACCTTCGTTCACGGCCCTACCAAGAGCCTCGGCCGGACTGAGGCTGCGGGCCGATACGCTCAGCCCCGCCACAGCGGCCATTGATATGAATAATAGTGATTTTCGCATTGTACTGTGAAATTATTGACTGTGTTGGTTTATTCAGTATGTCTCAGATCATCGTACCAGAACCTTTACGGTCTTTGATCCCTGACGGCGGATATAGATGCCCGGCGTGAGATTCTCGCTGTCGACACGCACACCCTGAAGGTTGAAATACTCAGCCGGTACATTTTCATCGGTTTCTATATCGGCTATGCCACTTAAGTCTCCGATTGTAAACGGAACGGGATCAAGCTCATAGACAGGTCCCATGCCCTGCCACAGCATCCAATTGAATCTCTTCTTGTAGAAATAAGCCTTGTAGACCTCACCGGGAACGGCGTTAGGCAGTGAAAGTGTCGCTGTCAGGGTGACAGTGCGACCGGCGGCGACATAGAGAGCCACCGGCTGCTCCACAACCGTCTCACCGGCGGCATTCTGTATGGCAAAATACAAATCTTCCCATGCAACTCCACCAAGACCTTCCACTGTACCGGTCATCTGTATGGCCTTGGGATCGACTGCTGTGGAATTGCTTACCTCCAGGCTTGCTATATTATAACTTCCGTCGGCATAGGGACTGATCGTCACCGGACACGAGGCAATAACCTTATAGTCGTAGGTCGCGTTGTCCATGTACACAAGTGCGAAAGTGTGTGCCCCGGCCTCGATCGTATAGTTTCTTGTATCGAACCATGTGCTGACAAATTCAAACGGAGTCCCTTCGGGAGTGAATCTGACGGTGGTACCCTCGGCTGTCGTAAGCACATTTCCGTCAGCGTCAATCAGTGCGGCAAGCACATAGAGGCTCGTTTCAGCATCGCCGGTAAAGCGTCCGGTGCCCGAAATCTTGATATTGCTGCCCATATAAAAGTCGCCGTTGGTATCGAGATTGTCAATGACTTTCTCGCCGACAGAGGGAAGTGTGGCTGTATTGGTGTAGGAAGATCCGTTCTTGGTACGGGTGTAGATGACGTAGTCCGGTTCGGAAGCCGGGGTGCGGAATATATAATCCTTGTTGCCGACCCTGATACCGGGATAGACACGGTAAGTACCCTCACCGAGTTCGGCAGATGGAATCGAACCGGACAATCTGGTGCGGTCAAGATCCGAGCTGAAATCCGAGAAGTTCGGAGAGGTCACGACAATCGATTTCAAGAGCTCCGATCCGCCCTCGTTGTATATGATGTAAACTGGTGTTCCGTCAACGATATAAGGCGAACGGTTTTTGAATTCACCTTCGATGGTGAGGTATGTACCCTGAGCTGTAACCTTGTTGAAACCAGAGCAAGTGAAGGTGTAGCGGCGTTCCGACGGCGTTCCGCTTGCCGGTTTCGCACCGAAAAGAGCGCCCTGAGCATTGTTGTAGCCGCCTGCACCGCCGCCCGCTCCAACATAGGCAGGATTAAGCGCGTCGAGCAGGAAGTAACCGTCGCTGTTGCCTGACCATCCCCAGTTGAAATGGAAATAGCCGTCGCCGCGGTAACCGTCGCAGACAAAGCAGTGGCCCACGTTGCCGGAACCCCAGTATACCATCGGGCCCACGTTTTTAAGATTGTCGTAGACCATCGCCTCCCATTCGTCGGAAGAATAGAGTTCGCGGGGTTCGTTGTGCAGACCGGCGTCATAATTGAAATACGTGACAAGACCGTAGCCAACTTTTTCATTGAAAGCAGCCGATGCGACCGTGCTGTACATCATCTCAACCGAATAGCCGCAGGCCTGCATGAGTTTTGACACTGCATCGGACTGCACTTCTGTATATTCGTCCCGGTAGCTGTCAAGCATGTGGGCCCAGTCGAACTTGAAGTTGCTGAAATCGGCGCTGAGAGTGGGAGTCGAAGCGGGTCCTCCGCGCCAGGTATAAGAGAAACTGGCGTTTGCGCCGGCCTGTTCAGGCCAATTGTAATATTTCATCACCTGCGCCATAGCAGTGGCCACGCAACCGGTATATGTCCGTCTGTTGTTGACCACCGGACAATAGTCACTGTACGGAGTGGTCTGGTCCCATGCGGTTTTCACCATCTGAGCGATAGGCTCACGGTCTGTCGTACGCGATACTGTATATGCCTCCGCACCTGAAACAGAAGCCGTGCGGATCTGCCCGCTGCTCTGTTCGAGCCAGCCTCTGAAATTTTCCGGAAGATTCTCCGGATCGATCGCACCGCTGTCGCTGAAACCGATCACCGGCGCGGCGACATCGTCGGCCGAAACAATCATCCAGCCACCTTCGGGCCGGTTGAACACATAGAGAGCCGGAGTGCCGTCTGTGCCGACAGTCATCACGGGAGCGACGGCTCCTCTCGACTGGCGCAGCTGCATGTCGCCTGCCACTCGCCCAAGCGCTTCCGAAGGGCTCAGGCTTCGCGCTGTCACCGTCATGCCCGACAGCAAAGCCGGTAACATGAGTAAGTATATTTTACGCATAAATAAGTGTATATATTTAATAGGTGTATATTTCTTGAATTTAATTACCTGTCATCTGACGAGTATTTTCGATACTTTCGATCCCTGACGGCGAATATAGACGCCGGGCGCGAGGTTGGCGCCGTCGACTTTCAGTCCCTGAAGATTGAAATATTCCGCAGGAAGATTGTCGTCCGTGGCAACCATGCCGATTCCACTCTGCTCGCCGATGGTAAACTCGACAGGCTGTGACACATCCTTATAGACTCCTCCCGCATTGCGGCAGCAGCGGACATCGTACTTATCACCGATTTTTGCGCCGTCAATCGAAGCACTGATTGCCACGACGGTGTTCTGTCCGGCGCTGACGAAGAAGGGCATACGGTTCTGCCAGACATTCACGCCTGCTTTACGGACTACGAAATAAAGACTTTCGTAAACTACACCGCTCAGGCCGCTGACATGAGCCCTGAAGGTGACTTCACCGGAGACACCCTCGGTCTGCTCCACATCGATACCGGTGACCTCATAAGTGCCGGCAGGAGCGTTGGCCACAACTGTCACCGGGCAGGAAGCCACTGTCTCATATTGATTATGACTGTCGTTGAAATACTGGATGGCAAAAGTGTAGTCACCGGCCTCGATATATTCGCCGGTCACACTCGGAGTAAACCAGTCGCTGACAAATTCAAAGGGAGTGCCCTCGCCTTCGGAGAAGGTCAGGGTCAGGGCTGTACCGCGTCCGCAGGCCGTACCGTCGGCTTTCAGCAGCGAGGCGACCACATAGAGGTTTGCGTCGCCCTCGCCGGTAAAGCGGGCGGTGCCTGTAACTCTGAACGGTTTGCCTACGTATATGTCACCATTGGTGCTGAGCCCATCGATCTGTTTTTGGGCGGCCTGGGGCAGAGTGGCGGTATTGCGTCCTCCGGCACGAGTGTAGATGACATAGGCCGGAGTGCCGGGAGGAGCGAGAAATTCGTATTCTGTACCATCCACCTCGATTGCAGGATAGACGCGGTAGGTTCCGTCGGGAACAGCACTCGGAACAGCCCCCATCAGCATACCGGTCGTTGAATAGAGTCCGAAATTCTTTGCTGCAGACGGAGAATAAACCGTACAGGAGCGTATATACTGTGTTCCGTCCTCATTATAGAGGCGCATGACGAATTTGCCGTTGACGGTGTAGGGTGAGTAGTTCTTGAACACTCCGTTCATATACAGATATGTGCCGTTAGTGCTTGCTGACGAAATTCCGTCAGCCGTCCGGAAAGTGTAACGGCGCGGTTTTTCGGTGTCACCCGCAGGTTTCACACCGAGGAGGGCGCCTTGGGCGCTGTTGAAGCCTCCGGATCCGCCTCCGATGCCGAGATCTGTGGGAGTCAACAGGTTAAGCAGGAAGTAGCCGTCGCTCATACCGCTCCAGCCCCAGTTGAAATGGAAATAACCGTCGGCCTTGTAGCCGTCGCAGACAAAACAGTGGGCGCCGGCATCGCCTGTGCCCCAGTAGACAACCGGCCCGCATGTGCGCAGGTTCTCATAGATCATATCTTCCCATTGCGAAGAAGTGTAGAGATCACGCGGTTCGTTGTGAAGGCCGCCGTCATATTTGAAATAGCTGACAAGGGCGTTGCCGACACTTTCGGAGAATGCCGCGGAGGCAGAATAGCCGTAGCGCATTTCGACCGAATAGCCGCAGGCCTGCATGAGCTTGGAGACGGCTTCGGCCTGTGTGGCGGTATAGGAGCCGCGGTAACTGTCAAGCATATTGTCCCAGTCGAAACGGAAATTGCTGAAATCGGCGCTCAGGGTAGGCACAGAAGACGGACCTCCGATCCAGTTGTAGGTGAGACTGACGTTTTCAGCTGCCTGATCCGGCCAGTTGTGATATTTCATTACCTGAGCCATGGCAGTGGCCACACAGCCGGTATAGGTGCGGATGCCGTTGACGGAAGGGCAGTCGTTGTAGTAAGGAGCGCCCTGGTCCCAGAGGGTCTTTACCAACGGTGCTATGGGGTCGCGGTCGGCCGTAGCACTGCTGCTGTAAGACATCAAGCCTGCTTCAGAGGCCTCTCTGATCTGGCGTCCGCACAGTTCAAGCCATCCCCTGAAGTTGTCGGGAAGATCAGAGGGATCGAAAGCACCGCTGTCGCTGTAACCGATGACAGGCGCGGCAACATCATCGGCCGAGACGATAAGGAACCCGTTGTCTCCCTTGTTGAAAATGTAGAGTGAGGGAACGTCACCGGTGCCGACAGTCATAACGGGCTGAGCGGTCACCGCCGAGCGCGAGACTCCGGAACCAGACTGCCCCAGTGCACGGTTCAAGGCCTCCGACGGACTGAGACTGCGGGCAGCCGCCGATATACCCAAAAGCGCGGCCGCAGACAAAAGGAGTAATGATTTTCTCACAGATTTTAAGGTGTTAAGAGCTGGTTGTTTCGTGGTTTATTATTCTCATACTTCATAACTCCCCAACTTCTTCCACGCAGAGGTCAGAGGGGAGACCTGGAGCCCGGCAATCACGCCGGATGATCAGTCTGTGTGCTTTTTCTCATCCGCTCTCATCACCGGCAGGCTGTAAATCAGACGGCACCCCGGAAGTCCTTCTGCTATCAGACTGTCGCAACGGGCCGCGGCATCAGGAGCCGAGGCTGCGAACGGCATCTGATAGATTTCGGTCACACGGGCGCCGGGGACGATGGCGGCAACGATTTCCGCCGGTGTCGGAGCCGACTCCATAGCCGAATATTCCCGATAGGTCCAGCGGGTGAAGGCCGTGTTGGCCGACACTCCGCGACGGTCGAGAAGATAACCGCCGGAAAGCCTCACGGGCTCGCCTCCGGCAAGATCTGACGGCGCCGGATAGGAGATAAGACGCTTCTGACGCTGATCAAAACTGACCGGCACCAGAGAAGCATAATCTCCGTCGGTCTTGTAGATCCTCGCCATAGGCACCACTGCCGCCGGTGACACCGACGGTCTCTTGCCTCCGATGACCACCGGAGGCTCCGACGGCACGGAAACCGCAGTCTGATCCTTGTGAGCGGAACAGGCAGCAAGCGAGATCGAGAGTATCGGAAGAAGTATTTGTTTCATTTCAGTGACGGACTCGAAAAAGCAACCCTCCAAAGTTAAACATTATACTCTTATAAACCAACATCCGAGGTCCATTTTAATATACAAATTTTAAATTTTAGCACTCTTTTTTGACACTTTGCCATAATTATCGCACCGATCATACAAAAAAGCGCCTTTAAGCGCACCACCTATTATATATATAGGTGGTCACGCTTAAAGACGCCGGAATTTTTCATACGGGTATTGATCTATTCAACACCCGCGCAATCGGAGATTACTTGCGGATGATCTTCACGGTGCTGACACCTGCGGCAGTCTGCACTCTTGCGATATAGAGTCCTGACTGAAGGGCCGAAAGATCGACACGGGCTGTGGTGCCGTCGATCTCGGCGGGTGCGCCAGTCTGCGTTCCGCCGATCGAGAAGAGATCGACACGGCTGATCTCTGCGGAGGCGGAAATCACCGTATAGTCATCGGTCGGATTTGGTGAGGCGCTGACAGAAGTAGCTCCGTCGGCAATTACACCGGCAATGCCGCTGCGCTCGCCGATGATAAACTGCTTATATTCGTCCGATATGAAGTCCATGACATAATAGAGTCCTACATCCACGATCTCGCCTGTGGAAAATCCTGTGAGGCTTCCCTTTATGACAACATCGGCAGATTCACCTGCATTCAGCACGAGCCTCGGAGAGTACAACTGCGCATCGGCATATTCCGAATCCTGTCCGAAGAATACTGCCGTGAGAGGACCGGCCATGTAGCCCGACAGACATTTTACATTCACATTGATGACCACGTTATCAGGATCGACGGACGAGGCATTCTCGATGTCCCAGCTTGTGATCTGCAATGACGGTGTTCCCGGATCGGCCTTGACTGTGACATCTACGAGATCAGAGATAACCGTGTAGCCTGAACCGGCCTTGTAACCCATGGCAAACTTATAGGTACCGGGGGTTACAGAGACTTCAGTGTCGTTATTAGTAAACCAATAGCTGAAATATTCAAAAGACTCTCCGGCAGTCGTGAAGCGCTGATTCATCTCGTCGCCATGGCCGAGAAGCTTACCGGCGGAGTTGAAAAGCAGACCGTAGATCGGTTGCATGACCTCAATATCTTCCGAGAAGCGGGCAATGCCTTTAACGAGGAACGAATTTTTGGCATACAGTGTCGGGCCGACGGTGAGATTGGTGACGGAATAGTCGCCGAGCGAGGGAGTTGTCACCGTATATGTCGATCCTGAGCGCGTCAGGACGACATAACCGGGCTGCGATATGGATGCCTGGAAAGGATAGACCGTGCTGCCGATCTTGAAGACAGGATAGATACGGTAAGATCCTGCGCTCAGACCCAACGACGAAAGAGGGATTGTCAGTGACGGATAATATGATCCCGGAGTTAAACCGGGCACATTGTAACGGTCAACGACTTTGATTTCATTGCCGTTCATATCCGTAACGCGGAAGCTGGCTTTTCCGGACACAGAGTTGATCGAATAGTTGGCGAAATCGCCGTAGACAGTCAGGTTGGAACCGCTGATCTCTCCGGTGATAAAGCCCATGGCGATAAATTTTACATCGGTGGGCCCGGAGGAAGAAGTAGCCAACGGACGGATGCCCACAAGGATTTCCTGCGAACAGTTGTAGCCAGAAGTACTGCCGCCGGCTCCCTGCTGGTCGGGATCGAGAGCGTCAAGAAGAAAGTAGCCGTCGCTCATGCCGCTCCAGCCCCAGTTAATGTGGAAATAGCCGTCGCTGCGGTAGCCGTCGCAGACGAAGCAGTGGCCGCCCTCGCTGTTGTTGCCGGCATAGAGCACCGGGCCGTCGTTTTTAAGACTGTTGTAAACCATGTCCTCCCAGGCTGCAAGCGTGTAGCACTGACGGACTTCGTTGCGCATGGCGGGGTCATACTTGAATTTGTTGACCAGCGCGCCGCCGACAGCAGCACTCGGAGCACCGGACTCGTAGGGTCCGTAGTCCATCTCAACCGAATAGCCGCAGGCCTGCATGAGCTTGGCAACGGCATCGGCCTGAGCGGTTGTGACGGAAGTCGCAGTCGAATAGTCGGGAAGCATGTTGGCCCAGTCGAAAGCGAAGTTGCTGAAACTTGCGGTCAGGGTCTTGTTCTGAGCTTCCCAGTCATAGCTGAACACAGCCGACGAAGCGGCCTTGTCGGGCCAGTTGTGATATTTCATCACCTGAGCCATGGCGGTAGCCACACAGCCGGTATAGGTCGGATAGCTCTGCGACCCTTCCTTATAAGTGGGGCAATACTTGTTGTAGGGGCTTCCCTGATCCCATTTTGTTTTCAGAAGGGGCCCGACGGCCTGACGCGATTCACGCTCCACGGCCTGATAGACTCCTGCATCCCCCTGAGCGGCGGCACTGATCTGAGCCTTGTATTCGTCGAGCCACCAGCGCATGGCAGGAGGCATGTTATCAGGATCGAACGTGCCGTTGTCACTGTAACCGAGCACAGGAGCGGCCACGTCGTCAGCCGAAACCACAAGATAGCCGGTCACACCGGAAGTGAATACGTACAGAGCCGGAGACTGGGCGTCGCCCACGGTCATTACCGGCGCCGGGGCAGCCTGCCCGCGGCTGATGCCGGCGACCTGCGGCTGGTTGGCCGCACGGGCCAGGGCCTCGGCGGGCGAAAGTGTTCGTGCCTCTGTCGAGGCGGTTGCTACGGCGGCTAAGGCGAGTAGCAGGAGCGTTTGCTTTTTCAACTTATTTATTTGTTAATCGGTTTGATCGAGATTGCATAACCGCCTCCGGCAAGTGCATTGAGTGTCAGACGCGACTTCGATGTGACGGTCTTGCGTGTGATGGTGTAGCGGTCCTGACCATCGACGGTGTTGGCGTCGGGAGCTTCGGCATAGATCGTGGCCTCGTATTTGCGGCCCGGATCGAGGAACGAGAGCGATATGGTGCTCTTGCGGTCGGCGGTTCCGGCGGTGGAGCCTACGTACCATTCATCTGAATTCTTGTCTTTGCGGGCCACGGTCACATAGTCCATCGGTTCGGCTTCGAGATAGACCGAACGTTCCCACTCGACGGGCACGTCCTTGATGAACTGGAAGGCGTCCATGTGCTTCTCGTAGTGTTCGGGAAGGTCGGCGGCCATCTGGAGCGGGCTGTACATGGTGACATAGAGCGCCAACTGTCCGGGGATGGTCGAGGCGATCTTTGAATTGTTGCCTGGAGTGAAGGTCGAGAGGTCGAACTCGAAGATGCCGGGGGTGTAGTCCATCGGGCCGCCCTGAAGGCGTGTGAAGGGGAGGATCGAAGTGTGCCACTTCTCATTGCCGCCCATCGCCTGATATTCGGTGCCGCGGGCGCTCTCGTTGCCGATCAGGTTGGGATAGGTGCGCGCCAGACCGGTGGGACGGGTGGCTTCGTGAGCGTTGACCATGATCTTGTGGTCGGCTGCCTTCTGCACGGCGTAGAGGTAGTGGTTGTTGAGCCACTGCGAGTAGTGATATTCGCCGCGCGGGATGATGTTGCCGACATAGCCGCTCTTGACGGCATTGTAGCCGTAGTCGTTCATGAGCTTGTAAGCCTCGTCGAGATGGCGCTCGTAGTTGCGGACGGAGGCGGAAGTTTCGTGGTGCATCATCAGACGCACACCCTTCGAGCGGGCATAGTCGGTGAGATATTTGAGGTCGAAATCGGGATAGGGGGTCACGAAGTCAAACACGTAGTCTTTCGACTGTCCGAACCAGTCTTCCCAGCCTTCGTTCCAACCCTCGACGAGCACCTGGTCGAAGCCGTGGTCGGCGGCAAAGTCGATGTAGCGCTTGACTTTGGCAGTGTTGGCGCTGTGGCGGCCGTTGGGGCGGGTCTTGCTGTAATCAGTCTCACCGAGCTTGACGGAATAGACATCGTCGGTGTAGTTCCAGGAACCTGCGCCGGTGATCATCTCCCACCACACGCCGATATATTTCACGGGCTTGATCCAAGAGGTATCTTCGTAGGCAGTGGGGTCGTTGAGATTGTAGATCAGTCGCGAGGCGAGGATGTCGCGGGCGTCGTCAACGATCATCACCGAGCGCCAGGGACTCTTGGTCGGGGTCTGCATGTAGCCCTTGCGGCCCTGCGAATCGGGGGTCAGCCATGAGCGGAAAGTCATGGTGGTGTCGTTGAGGTTGAGGTGCATTGTGGGATAGTCGACCGTGGCGGCTTCGTGGATGTTGAGATATACACCGTCGTCGGTCTTGAGCTGGAGCGCGGTCTGCACGCCGGTCGGCGAGAAAGGAGTGGTCGAAGCGTTGTCGGGGTTGATCTTCGAGGGGAAGAGCGAGCGGATCTCACTCAGGCGCGATTTGGTGTAGTTGTATTCCTGCGTGTCATAGTCGCCGGGAATCCAGTAGGCGGTGTGGTTACCGGTCATAGCGAACTCCGTGTCCTCTTCGGAGATGACGAAGTAGTTCAGATTGGGCTGTTCGGGGAATTCATAGCGGAAACCGATGCCGTCGTCATAGGCGCGGAAACGCACCGTCATCGTGCGGTCGAAAGCGGGCTGGCGCAGGGTGACGGCCATTTCGTTGTAATGGTCGCGGATTTCGGATTCCTCGCCCCAGACGGGCTGCCAGGTGGTGTCTACGCTGTCGCGCTCGGTCTTGACCAGTTCGAAGCCGTCTTTGAGCGAGAGGGCGTCGGCCGCGGCCTTCTTGCCCTGATGTTCGAAACTGTTGCGGCCTGATTCGCTCACGAGGTCGAAGCCGAGGCCCGACGGGGCTATGATCTGCTTGCCTTTGAAGTCGACAAAGTAGGTCGGGCGTCCGTTACGGATCTCAAACGTCAGTGCGATGTCGCCGTCGGGCGATTTAAGCACCTCATCAGCCAGTGCCGCACCGGTCGCGGCAACACTCAGGGCGAGTGTGAACAGTATGTGTTGTGTCATCATTAAAATTTTGAGTAAAAGATAATGTGATAAGTAAGTATGATATTATTGATTATGTTGCAAACTTACGAAAATTTCCTCTTTTTATCAATTTTTTACCATCACTTTCTCCCTCACCGCCACTTTTTCACACCGAGAAAATGATTTGATATGACTTCTGTTGTTTTTTATCATAGCCCCGACGGTTCAGAATATCGACTCGCGGGTGTAGGTTGTGAGGAGTTCGAGGGCTTTCATGCCCATGACTGAATTGCCTTTCTCATTGAGACGCGGACTCCAGGTGGCCACGGCATAGCGGCCTGGGTACACGGCAGCGATTCCTCCGCCCACTCCGCTCTTGCCCGGAAGGCCGACAAGGTAGGAATATTCACCGGCATCGTTGTAGAAGCCGCAGGTCTGCATGATGGCGTTGATTCGCTTGACCTGCGAGTAGGTCAGGCTGACGTTGCCGAAAGAAAACTCCCGGTGACGGTCGGCGAACGGGAGAAACGCCCGCGCTAACTGGCGGCAGTCCATCTCGACGGAGCATTGCAGGAAGTAGAAATGCAGAACTTCCTCTATGTCGTTGTTGAGATTTCCGTAATATTTGAGCATGTTGGCTATGGCGGCGTTGAGATAGCCTGTCGAGCGCTCGGAAGCAGCGACATCGCGGTCGTAGTCAACGGTAGGATCGCCCGACAGACGCCGGATGAAGTCGAGATAGTCTGCTTCCGGATCGTCGAGTTCCGAAAGAAGCACGTCGGCCACGACTATGGCGCCGGCGTTGATGAATGGATTGCGAGGAATACCGTGGTCCAGTTCGAGCTGTATCAGAGAGTTGAAAGCCGATCCGGAAGGCTCCTTCCCGACTCTCCGCCACAATGCCTCGCCCCTGAACGACAGGGCCATGGCGAGGGAGAAGACTTTCGTGACACTCTGGATTGAGAAACGCTCGCCGACATCGCCGAGTTCGGCCTCTTTGCCGTCGGTCGTGAGCAGACAGATGCCGAAACGGTCGGGATTGACACGCGCAAGCGCAGGAATATAGGAGGCCTGACGGCCGACAGTGCGCAGAGGAGCCACCCCCCCGCCAATCTCCGCTAAGATCTGATTATAGTCCATCATGGTTCGCAGATTTGACATGCAAATGTACAATATTTTTCGTATCTTTGCAGTCATTATGGGACGATTACTTGCCATAGACTACGGACGGAAACGCTGCGGACTGGCTGTGACCGATGTGTTGCAGATAGTGGCCACGGCGCTTGACACCGTGCCATCGGCCGAACTTATCCCTTACATCAAGGCCTATGTGAGCCGCGAGCCGGTCGACGCTATCATCGTCGGGCTGCCCAAGACCCTTTCCGGCGAGCCGTCGGAGTCGATGCGCTATATCACTCCCGCCATCAACCGCCTGCGCAAGGAGCTTCCCGACATGGAAATCCGCTTTTTCGACGAACGCTTCACCTCTACCCTCGCCCACCGCGCGATGCTTGACGCGGGTGTCAAGAAGAGCGACCGACGCGACAAGGGGGCCATCGACCGCATGGCGGCCGTCATCATTCTCAACGGCTATCTCGAATCCTGCCGGATGTGAATTGACAATCCTGAATAATTAAACAACAGATATATAAAGAAATGCGCTTACCTGTCTATCTTTACGGCCACCCGGTGCTACGCAAGATCGCCGCTCCGGTCAGCCGAGACTATCCTGAGCTTAAAGAGCTTGTAGAAAATATGTTCACCACCATGTATGCCAGCGATGGCGTCGGACTGGCCGCTCCGCAGATCGGTCGCTCCGACAGGATCGTGGTGATCGACGCCGATCCGTTCAAAGACACTTTCCCCGAATGCGCGGGCCGCAAGTTCGTGCTGATCAACCCTGAGATCGAGGTGCTCGACGGCGATCCCGTCAGCCGCGGCGAGGGCTGCCTGAGCCTCCCAGGCCTCTCTGAGAATGTCAGCCGCGTCGAAAACATCCGCCTGCGCTGGGTCGACGAGAACTTCGAACCGCATGAAGAGGTGATCACCGGTTTCCTGGCCCGCATCGTGCAGCATGAGTGCGACCACCTCGAAGGCAAGCTCTACATCGACCATATCTCCATGATCCGCAAGCAGCTGATCAAAGGAAAACTCAACAGCATCATCGCCGGAAAGACCCGCTGCGACTATCCCGCGAAATACGCTCCCAAAAAGCGCTGACCACTCCCCCGGCCAGCGTCACGAAACCCTCCGTTCACGCAATCACAACAACCATCAATCATGGCTGACGACAAAAAAGTTATATTCTCGATGGTAGGCGTCTCCAAGACCTACCCTCCCCAGAAACAGGTGTTGAAAAACATCTACCTCTCATTTTTCTACGGCGCCAAAATCGGCATCATCGGTCTGAACGGCTCCGGAAAATCATCGCTGCTGAAAATCATCGCCGGCATCGACAAGAGCTATCAGGGCGAGGTCGTGTTCTCGCCCGGCTACTCCGTGGGCTATCTCGAACAGGACCCGCAGCTCGACCCCGAAAAGACCGTGATCGAAGTTGTACGCGAAGGTGTGCAGCCTATCATGGACCTCCTCGCCGAGTTCGACAAGGTCAACGAATCTTTCTGCGACCCCGATGTGCTTGAAGATCCTGACAAGATGGACGCTCTGCTTGCCCGTCAGGCTGAACTTCAGGACAAGCTCGACGCCGCCGACGCATGGAACATCGACTCGAAGCTTGAACGTGCCATGGACGCCCTCCAGTGTCCGCCCGACGATCAGAGCGTGACCACCCTCTCCGGTGGCGAGCGCCGCCGCGTGGCCCTCTGCCGTCTCCTCCTCCAGCAGCCCGACATTCTCCTGCTCGACGAGCCTACCAACCACCTCGACGCCGAGTCGATCGACTGGCTCGAACAGCACCTCCAGCAATATCCCGGCACCGTCATCGCCATCACCCACGACCGTTACTTCCTTGACCACGTGGCCGGATGGATTCTCGAACTCGACCGCGGCGAGGGCATTCCTTGGAAAGGCAACTACTCCTCTTGGCTCGATCAGAAGACCAAGCGCATGGCTCAGGAAGAGAAGCAGGCAAGCAAGCGCCGCAAGACGCTCGAACGCGAGCTTGAATGGGTGCGCATGGCTCCGAAAGCCCGTCAGGCAAAGGGCAAGGCCCGTCTGTCGAGCTACGACCGCCTGCTCAACGAGGATCAGAAGGAGAAAGAGGAACGTCTCGAAATCTTCATCCCCAACGGTCCGCGTCTCGGCAGCAAGGTGATTGACGTGCAGGGCTTCTCGAAAGCGTTCGGCAAAAAGCAGCTGTTCAAAGACCTCACCTTCTCGCTCCCGCAGGGCGGCATTGTCGGTGTGATCGGTCCCAACGGTGCAGGCAAGACCACACTTTTCCGCCTTATCATGGGTCAGGAGACGCCCGACGCAGGTACATTCGAGGTCGGCGAGACCGTCAAGATCGCTTATGTCGACCAGACCCACCACGATCTGCTCCCCGAAAAGAGCGTCTATGAGGTCATCTCGCAGGGTGTCGAGAGTTTCCGCATGGGAGGCCGCGACGTCAACGCCCGCGCCTACCTCTCGCGCTTCAATTTCACCGGCGCCGATCAGGAAAAGAAGATCGGAGTGCTCTCCGGCGGCGAACGCAACCGTCTGCATCTCGCGATGGCGCTGAAAGAGGAGGGCAACGTGATCCTGCTCGACGAACCGACCAACGACATCGACGTCAACACCCTGCGCGCGCTCGAAGAGGGTCTTGAAGACTTCGCCGGCTGCGCCGTGGTTGTCAGCCACGACCGCTGGTTCCTCGACCGCATCTGCACCCACATCCTCTCATTCGAGGGCGACGGCAACGTGGTCTTTTACGAAGGCTCCTACTCCGACTACGAAGAGTTCAAGAAAGCCCACAACGACGGCAAGGAACCCACCCGCCGCCGCTACCGCAAGCTGATGGAATAAAAACATACCTTAATAAAAAAATTTCGCCGGCTCCGTATTATCGCACTGATTTACGGGGCCGGCGATTGTATCTTTGTGGTGTCGTGTTGTCAATAGTGGAACGAACTGCCTCCGAGGAATTCGCGCAGCAGGGAGTTAGGCGGAATCATGTTGGAGGGAATCGAGGTGAAGTACGACAGGAACTTGCGCAGACGGTGGGCTTCCGCATACTCCGGAAGATCACGGGGCACGTTGCGCAGCACCCGGTCAGCCTCATCGCGCATCACTCCAAGCTCAAACAGCAGCGAGGAGTTGAACATCGAATCGGCATTTTCCTGATAGGGGAAAATCCACTGCTCCTCGCCGCGGCGCACACTCGGCCAGCGGCGTATGGTGTCGAGCGCGCTTGTGCCGCGATATTTGTAGTCGCGTATGATGCGGCGCAGCAGGCGGTTGTCGGTCGTCGACACCCAGTTGTGATCGTCGATCGCAAGGGTAGTGAGGGCCGAGACATAGATCCGGTATTTCATTTCCGGAGCCACATCGCGAGTCAGTTCCGGATTCAGGCCGTGGATACCCTCGATCAGCAGTATCGAATGAGAGTCAAGGGCTATGCTCTCCTTGCGGTACTCACGCTCGCCGCGCTCAAAATTGTAGTAGGGCAGTTCGATGCGTTCGCCGCGGATCAGACGGTTCAGGTGGTCGTTGAACAGTTCCAAGTCGAGGGCGAACAGCGACTCATAATCGAAATCGCCGCTCTCGTCGCGCGGAGTTCGGCTGCGGTCCACGAAATAGTTGTCGAGCGAAATCATCACCGGGTTCAGCAGATTGGTCAGCAGCTGCACCGCAAGACGTTTGGTGAATGTGGTCTTGCCCGATGACGACGGTCCCGCAATCAGGACAACTCGCGCGCCGCCCTCATGGTAGCGTTCGGTGATACGATCGGCAATGGCACCTATATACTTGGTATGCAGCGCCTCGGCGACGTTGATCATCATCGCCGTCCCGGCACCCGCCACCACCGAGTTGACATCTCCGGCATCGCGTATGCCGATGATGGAATTGAACTTCAGATAGTCGGTGAACGCGCGGTAGAGTTTCGGCTGAGCCAGAGGAGTGGCCGGATGTGACTCATCAGCAGGATCGGGGCCGAGAAGCAGCAGCCCTTTCTCGTAAGGAACGAGATCGAACACCTGCAACATCCCCGTGCGCGGCACAAGGTTGCCGTTGTAGCTGTCGCAGAGACCGTCGAGACGGTAGTAGACCGTATAAAGCTCATGCAGGCTTTCAAGGAGTTTGACCTTGTCGTCAAGCCCCTGACGACGCATTATCTCGATCACGTCGGGGGTCAGTCGCTCCTTGCGTTCAAAAGGAAGATCCCTGTCGACAAGGCGCCGCATCTCCTCTTTCAGCGCCGCGGCCACATTGGCGTCAGCATGAACGCCCTCAAGTCGGCAGTAGTAACCGCGCGAAACGGAGTGGCTGATCACGAGGCGCGCGCCGGGATAGAGCGTCTCCAATGCCCGGTAGAGCATCATGCAGAGCGAGCGGATGTAGCACCGGTGGCCCGACGGCGATTCGATCGACAGGAATTCCACCTGTTTGGGCATGAACACCGGAAATGCAAGATCTTCGGTCTTGTTGTTGACACGGGCGCAGACCGGGGTGAACGGAATCCGGTCACGCAGCCGTTCATATATCTGATGCAGCGTCTCCCCGCCGCTGACGGGGACGTATTCGCCGATATTGACGCAATATACTTTCAGTTGGTCGCTCATAGTTGAATGTGATGATTTTGATGACTGCCGGGAGGCGATAGCAAAGATAATATCGTTGCGTGTTAAATTTAATTTATTGTGAGGCCGTCAATGTTAACTTAGGCTAAAAATCTCGCCTGACGCAAACCATTGTAATTCAGCAACGACAAAAGCCCCGGATTTGTTCAGATTTCCTCCAATTCAAAAAAAATCCTAAAAACTCGCTTCGAAAACGATTGCCCTTGCAGATTTTTCGTAATTTCGTCTGATTAACCGTTTTGGGAACAAGACCGCTTAAAAACCAAGATCAGAATAATGAAAATATTAGTCACGGGAGCCGCCGGTTTCATCGGAGCGACAACAGTTAAAGAATTGCTGAAACGAGGCCATCAGGTAGTCGGTACGGACAACATCAACTCCTACTATGACACCGCACTCAAATATGCCCGTCTCGCCGAAGCCGGTATTTCCCAGGCCGACATCAGGGAAAAGACACCTGTCAGAAGCTCCACGCATCCTGACTATTCTTTCGTGAAGATAGATCTGACAGACCGCATCTCGATGGATGCGCTCTTCGAGTCCGAACACTTCGACGCGGTCATCAATCTCGCCGGACAGGCCGGCGTGCGTTACAGCATCGAAAATCCTTTCGCCTACGTCGAGAGTAACATCCTCGGCTTCCTCAACATCCTTGAAAACTGCCGCCGTCATCCGGTGCGCCATCTGATCTACGCAAGTTCAAGCAGCATCTACGGCATGAGCGACCACATCCCCTATGCCGAAGACGACCGCACCGACAGTCCCGTAAGCCTCTATGCCGCCACCAAGAAAAGCAACGAACTGATGGCCTACTCTTACAGCCATCTCTACGCCATTCCCGCCACCGGTGTACGCCTGTTCACGGTCTACGGCCCCTGGGGACGCCCCGATATGGCCCCCTTCCTCTTTCTGCGCTCCATCCTCGACGGAAAACCCATACGCGTGTTCAACCACGGCAACATGATGCGCGATTTCACCTATATCGACGACATCGTTGACGGTCTTCTGCGCATTCTTGACTGCCCGCCGGCCTCCGCAGTGCCCCATACCGTTTACAACATCGGCCATTCCGAACCCGTGAAACTGACCGATTTCATCAGCACCATCGAACGGGTCGCAGGCCGCAAAGCCATCCTCCATATGGAAGAAATGCAGCCCGGCGACGTCTACTGCACCTATGCCGACACCTCACGCCTGCAAAACGCCACAGGCTATCACCCGTCAGTCTCAGTCGAAGAAGGCATCACCCGCTTCTACCAATGGTACCGCGATTTCTATAACGTCTAAATTTTTCGTATCTTTGTGTTTCAAACCAATCGAATATATCAGTCACATGCACCGTTTTCTGATCAACATACTGCTCCTCATCGGCATGCTTTTCGCGCTTAGCGCATGCGGCGGCTCCGACGAACCGGCGCCGCCCGATCCGCCGGATCCGCCTATTCCTCAGATACCACACCGCACAGTGCTGGTCTACATGCTTGCCGACAACAACCTCGGAACCATCAACGGTTTCGACCGAGATGATCTCACCGAAATGAAAAACGGCGTGCAGAACGGCGCACTCAACGGCGGCCGCCTGCTCGTTTACTACAACCGTCCATTCTCCACCTCCGGCAATCCGCCGCAGCTGCTCGAAATCACACCGGAGGGCGAAAAAGTACTGAAAACCTACTCCGACGACCCGGATCTCTACTCGGTCGAGACCGGACGTATGCGCCAGGTGCTCGCCGACGTAAAATCACTGGCTCCCGCCGAAGACTACGGCATGATCTTCTGGGGCCATGCCACAGCATGGATGACCCATCCCGATGACATGGACGCGGTACCCACTCCCCGCTCCTACGGCAATGACCGCAACAAATGGATGAGCCTTTCATCGCTCGGCAAAGCGCTGGAGGGCGAGCACTTCTCATTTCTCTACTTCGACTGCTGCCTGATGGGCACCGTGGAGATCGCCTACGAACTCCGCAGACTCACCCCCGTGATCGCCGCATCCCCGACCGAAGTCGAGGGTGAAGGTATGCCCTACCATCTCAACATTCCGGAATTCTTCGCCACAGGCACCCCCGACATCATCGGCGCGGCTACCAACACCTACACCTATCTCAGCGAAAAAGGGCTTCATTCGCAGATGGTGGTTGTCGACACCTCCGCCCTCGATGCTCTGGCCGACGCCTCGCGCGACATCTTCGCCATCCTCACCGAATATCCCGCCGATCTCTACTCGGTCCAGACCCTCTCTCAGTCGTTCAATCCCCTGGACCCCGTCTACCGCACCACCCGTCCGGTCTACGACATGGCGGACTATATGCGGGTTATCGGCGCCGGACATCCCGACCTGCTCGCCGCCTGGCAGGAAGCCTTCGACCGCTGCATCCTCTACAAGGCCACCACTGCCCGCGATTTCACAGGCATAGCCGTCAGAACTTATGGCGGCCTCGGATCGTTTATAATCAAGAAAGCCGAAGAGACCACCTACCGCGGCTATGACAAGACCAGCTGGTGGACAGATGTTGTCTCCACGGCACCTCTTTTCAACTGATTCACGCATGTTTCAACTTGACATTCTTCCGACCGACTCAATCCCCACCATCGCCGAAGAAAGTAAGGCGCTGAAAAATATCTCGTTCGACCAGCTGCTTGACACGCTTGTCCACGACATGGTCCACTTCGCCATCTCACTCGCGATTGCCATCGTCGTCTTCTATGCGGGAAAATACATCATCAAGAAGCTCTACGATTTCGTCTACCGCATCCTCCACAAGCGGCAGGTCGACGCCTCGCTGAGCACCTTCGTGCTCTCGCTCGTCAGGATCGTCCTCTACTTCATCCTGATCGTCACTGTAATCGGCATCCTCGGCATCGAGACCAGCTCCTTCCTCGCACTATTCGCTTCGGCCGGTGTCGCAATCGGCATGGCCCTGAGCGGCACACTCCAGAACTTCGCGGGAGGAGTGCTGATACTCCTGCTCAAACCATTCAAGGTCGGCGACTACATAGAGGCCCAAGGCTTTGCCGGGACAGTCACTCGCATCGAGATCTTCAACACAATCATCTGTACCCCCGACAACAAGTCCATCATCATTCCCAACGGCGGCCTCTCGACCGGAAGCATCAACAACTACTCCATCCAGCCCTACCGCCGCGTGGACTGGAGCATCGGCATCTCCTACGGCGAAAGCATTGAACAAGCCCGCGCCCTCCTTCTGGAACTGCTGCGCAAGGACCCCCGTGTCCTTTGGGAAGAGAAACCGGAAGCGCCCTCGGTCAAAGCTCCGGTCGTGGTCGTCACCGAACTGGCCGACTCGTCGGTCAATCTGAGCGTGCGCGCCTGGGTCGGAAGCGCCGACTACTGGTCCGTCTACTTCGACCACAACGAGGAATTCTACAACGCCATCACCGCCGCCTCCGGCCTCTCCTTCCCCTTCCCGCAGCTCGACATCCACATGATCCCGCCGACGCAGGACGAGTCAGAAAACTGACCGCCGCACATCGCCGCGAGGCGCCGCAGACAGGTCGCGCACCCGAAGAACTCCATCTTACTTGCATTAAAGGATAAATAACATTTCTTATGACAATTTATCCAATTTTTCTGCGTACTTTTGCAAATAATAGGGTCGAAGTGCCTTATCGCTTGCAAAGATTGCGCACATCCCCTCTCCGCCTTCTTTTGAAATAAAAAAGAAACAACATAAATGACAAGTAAATGGAATTACTGTCCCCTTACATCCGACGAACAACAAGTGGAGTCCGAGCTGGCCAGAAGCTATGCCGGAGTGCCGCCCGTTAGCGAGCTGCTTGTGCAACGGGGCATTTCCTCGGTCAGAGAGGCGGAGAAATTCTTCCACCCCTCGCTGAAGGACCTGCACGACCCGTTTCTCATGCCCGACATGGACAAGGCCGTCCACCGGCTCAACCGTGCCATGGGGTCAAAGGAGCAGATTATGGTCTACGGAGACTACGACGTAGACGGTACCACGGCGGTGGCGCTCGTCTATAAGTATCTGCGTAACTTCTACTCCCATATCGACTACTATATCCCCACCCGAAACGAGGACGGATACGGTATCTCGAAGGCCACCATCGACATGGCCGCCAGTCAAGGGGTCAAACTTTTTATTATCCTCGATTGCGGCATCAAAGCAACCGAAGAGATCGAATATGCCCGCTCATTAGGCATAGACTTCATCATCTGCGACCATCATGTTCCCGACGAGACCCTCCCGCCGGCGGTCGCCATTCTCAATCCCAAGTTAGAAGGGAGCACCTACCCGTGTCCCCATCTCTCAGGCTGCGGCGTGGGCTACAAGCTCATGCAGGCTTTCGCCATATCCAACGGACTTGGAAGCGCCGAACTCGAAGGGCTGCTCGATCTTGTGGCAGTCTCCATCGCCGCCGACATAGTCCCGATGGTCGGAGAGAACCGCATCCTGACCTACCACGGGCTGAAACGTCTCAACTCCAACCCCAATATGGGGCTGCGCGCCATCATCCGCATCTGCGGACTCGGCAACCGGGAGATCACCATCAGCGACGTCATCTTCAAGATCGGCCCGCGCATCAACGCCTCCGGACGCATGCAGAGCGGCAAGGAGGCCGTCGATCTCTTAGTGTCACGCGACGTGGCCGACGCCTACGCCCGCGCCAAGGAGATCGACCGCTACAATCAGGACCGCAAGGAGCTCGACAAACAGATCACCGAAGAGGCCAACAGCATCCTCGAAGAGCGTGGCGAGATGACATCCGACAAAAAGTCGATTGTCATCTACAACAAAAACTGGCACAAGGGGATCATCGGCATCGTGGCCTCGCGTCTGACCGAGCTTTACTACAAGCCTTCGGTGGTGCTGACCTTCTCCAACGGCCTCGCGACAGGCTCCTCCCGCTCCGTGCAGGGCTTCGATGTCTACAAAGCCGTCGAATCGGTGCGTGATCTGCTTGAGAACTTCGGCGGCCACACCTATGCCGTCGGCCTCTCGCTCAAGGAAGAGAACATCCCCGAATTCACCCGCCGCTTCGAGCAGTTTGTCAGCGACAACATCCGTCCCGACCAGCTCACCCCGCAGCTCGACATCGACGCCTATCTGACGTTTGCCGAGATCACCCCCGAATTCCTTGCCCTGCTCAAGCAGTTCAACCCATTCGGACCGGGCAACAACAAACCAGTCTTCTGCACCCGCGGAGTGACCGATTTCGGCACCTCGAAACTCGTCGGACGCCACAGCGAGCACATCAAGCTCGAACTGGTCGACAGTACCTGCGGAAAGGTCATGAACGGCATAGCCTTCAACAGCGCCGCCAGCTTCGACCACATCCATTCGGGCAAACCGTTCAGCATCTGCTACACCATCGAGGAAAACAAGCATAAGGGAGGTTCAGCCATCCAGCTCTTCATCAAGGAAATTCATCCCGAATAACAGGTCTGGAGTTTAGTCTAATAGATCTCCCGGTATTCCCGCCCTCAACCCTCTCAAAATGCCGCTGACCGTCCTCAAACAATACTGGGGCTATGACGCCTTCCGCCCTCTCCAGCGCGAGATCATCGACTCGGTGCTGGAGGGACGCGACACACTCGGACTTCTCCCGACGGGAGGCGGTAAGTCGATCACCTTTCAGGTGCCGGCTCTCCTGCTGCCGGGACTGACAGTAGTTGTCACCCCTCTTATCTCCCTGATGAAAGATCAGGTCGACAACCTGCGCGAACGCGACATACGCGCCGTCCATTTCCATTCAGGTCTCACGCGCCGCGAGACTGAACTCGGACTGACGCGCTGCCGTCTGGGCAAGGTCAAGCTGGTCTACCTCTCGCCCGAACGCCTCCAGAACGACAGCTTCATGGCTGAACTGCGCGCCATGACCGTCAGCCTCATAGTGGTCGACGAAGCCCACTGCATCTCGCAGTGGGGCTACGACTTCCGCCCCTCCTATCTGAAAGTCGTGCGCCTGCGCGAGACCGTAGGCGAAAAGGTCCCGATCCTCGCCCTTACCGCCTCTGCTACCCCGGAAGTGACGGCCGACATCATGCGAGTGCTCCGCTTCCGCGAGCCGAGGGTGTTCGCCCGCAGTTTTACCCGCGAAAACCTCTCATACATAGTCCGCTATGCCGACTTCAAGGAGCAGACACTCCTGCGTGTGCTTCACTCCACCTCCGGCTGCGGCATAGTCTACGTGCGCTCGCGCCGCCGCTGTCGCGAGATAGCCGATCTGTTGCGCCGCGAGGGGATCAGCGCCGAGTTCTACCACGCCGGACTCGACCCGGAGGAGAAAGACCTGCGCCAGAACCTCTGGAAGGACGACCGTGTCCGCATCATGGTGGCGACCAATGCTTTCGGCATGGGAATCGACAAACCCGACGTGCGCACCGTGGTCCACTACGACCTCCCCTCCTCGCTTGAGGAATACTATCAGGAAGCCGGGCGAGCCGGACGCGACGGCGGCGAGTCGTTTGCCGTAGTCATTGCCTCGCCGCGCGACAAAGCCACCCTCACACGGCGCCTGAGCGAGAGTTTCCCCGACAAGGAATTCATACGCCACGTCTACGAACTCGCAGGCAACTTCCTTGACATAGCCGTAGGCGAAGGCTACGGGATGCTCTATGAGTTCAACTTCGACCTCTTCTGCCACACCTATTCCCTGCCCCCCGTCGCGGCCCGCAGCGCCCTGAATCTCCTGAGCCGCGCGGGCTATTTCGAGTATATAGACGAAACCACCACGCGCTCGCGCCTTATGGTGATCATGCGCAAGGATCAGCTCTATGTCCTCGACCTCACTCCCGATGCCGAGGAGGTGTTCCAGTGCGTGCTGCGCAACTACACCGGACTTTTCGCCGACTACGTCTACATCAGCGAACTGGTCATAGCCCGATCAACCTGCCTCTCGTCGGAGCGCGTCTATCAGGCCCTGCTCTATCTGGGGCGCATCCACGCCGTCCACTACGTCCCGCGCAGGACCACACCTTATATATATTATACGACATCGCGCGAACTGCCCAAACATGTCGAAATGCCGCTTGAAGTCTACGAACGCCAGCGCGAGCGCATGTCGCAGCGGATCGAGGCCATGAAAAACTTCGTGTTCGACTCCTCCGAATGCCGCGTCAGAGGCATGTTGCGCTATTTCGGCGAAAAGGAGGCCGGAGAGTGCGGGAAATGCGACGTCTGCCGCAGCCGCCGCAGGGCCGCGACAAACCGGCCCGACAGCGGGAACCTGCGCGAAAGTATTGTCTATCAGGCATCACGAGCCGGAGGCTGCACCGTTGCTGACATCATGGCCAACTGCTCCGGTCCGCGTGAGCGGATCATAGACCAGCTGCGCGCCCTCGCCGACGAAGGCGCGGTCAGCCTCAACGGACAGCAGGTAATAGCGGCCAAAATACAATAAGCCCCTCCGCGGGAGTCAAAACCTGTTGAAAGACAGCCGTCAGAGCATTTTCATCACCCGAAAATCCAAATTTGCATTTTTTATCATTTTATACACATTTTTTGCTTTCCAAGCCTGTTTTCGCTGCATTTTTTCTGTTATTTTCGTTAAAATTTCTTTGCAAAATAGATTAATTCCATATCTTTGCAAAGAGTCTGATCTCTACATACCGACAAAAGCAAACCAATATTCTTACCTTAATTTACCAAAATCATTTTCATTTCATGAAGTGCACAGTAACCTATCTCAGGTCCATAGTACTCTGGCTTGTCTGCATGACACCGCTATGGGCCTTCTCCCAGAACATCACAGTGACGGGAACCGTGCAGGATGAAGCGGGCGATCCGCTGATCGGCGCGACAGTGCAACAGAAGGGCTCCGGCAACGGTATCGCAACCGACGTTGACGGCCGCTTCAAGTTGAATCTTCCAAAAAACGCGACACTCGTTGTCTCCTACGTAGGCTACACCACACAGACCGTGCCCGTCAACGGACGCACGGAACTGACTGTGGTTCTCAAAGAAGACTCCGAAGTACTTGACGAAGTTGTGGTTGTGGGCTACGGACAGATGAAACGCTCCGACCTCACCGGCTCAGTCACCTCAGTAGGCGAGGACGCCGTCAAGAAATCAATCGCCACCAGTATCGACCAAGTGCTCCAGGGCCGTGCGGCCGGTGTGCAGATCCAGGCCAACTCCGGTACGCCTGGCGCCTCGACCTCGATCCGTATCCGCGGCATCAACTCGCTCAATGCCACCAACCAGCCTATCTTCGTGATCGACGGCGTTGTGATCGACGCGACATCCGACGACGAGACCTCCAACCCGCTCAGCTCCATCAACCCCTCTGACATCGTGTCGATGGACATCCTCAAGGACGCATCCGCAACAGCCATCTATGGTTCGCGCGCGTCAAACGGTGTGATCATGATCACCACCAAGCGCGGCAAGGCCGGCGAGGCGACAGTCACCTATGACATGTATCTCGGCTGGCAGGAAATGCCCAAGAAATACAATCTGCTCAACCTCCGCGAATATGCCGAGCACCACAACTACCGCGCCGAGTATATCAGCTCCGTCGACCAGAGCGCCGCATTCGTGCGCCCCGACCTCCTCGGCAAAGGCACCGACTGGCAGAGCGAACTCTTCCGCAAAGCCTTCATGATGAACCACAGCATCTCCATCTCAGGGGGCAACGAGAAGACCACCTACGCCTTCTCAGGCGGCTATCTCGACCAGGACGGTATCGCCCGCGGTTCGAGCTTCAAGCGCTTCTCGCTGCGCTCAAACCTCGACACCCAGATCAAAAGCTGGCTTAGGGGGGGAGCAAACTTCTCATTCACAGACTCTAAGCAGGAAGTCGGCACTGACAACAACACCATCATCAGCGCCCTCATCCAACAGCCGACAGTCGCCGTCACCTCGCCCGACGGATCTTTCGACGGACCTGACGACGTGTGGATGCCTGACAACCCCGTGGGTCTCGCAACCATCATCACCAACAAGAACAAGAAAATGAACTTCCGCTTCAACGCCTATCTTGAAGCGACCCTCTACAAAGGTCTGACACTCAAGACCGAAATTTCGGGAGACTACAACCTGAACAAATATTACTACTACATGCCGGACTACACTTTCGGCATCAAGACCCAGGACATCCGCACCTCCCGCTGGACCAAGACCGACACCAAATACTGGTCATGGCGCAACATCCTCAACTATAACAACACCTTCGCAGGCAAGCACAATGTCAACCTCATGGTGGGTCAGGAAATCTCCAAGAGCTATTGGGAAAACCAGGTGGGCACAGCCAACGGCTTTCTCAACAACACCACCCCCGACCTCTCGGCAGGCGACATCAGCACCTCGACCACCACGGGTACAAAAAACACCAACTCGCTCGCCTCGTTCTTCGGCCGCGCCTTCTACTCCTACGACGACCGCTACCTGCTGACCGCCACCATCCGCCGCGACGGCTCCTCGAAGTTTGCCGACGGTGAGAAATGGGGCTGGTTCCCCGCCGTGGCTCTCGCCTGGCGCGCATCTCAGGAAAGCTTCCTCCGCGACGTGCAGTGGCTCTACAATGCCAAACTCCGTCTCGGCTGGGGTAAAACCGGTAACCAGAACGTGACTGACTACGCCTACATGGCCCTCCTCGCCAACAAGACCACACCCTGGGGCGTCGGCGTGCTCACCGGCAACACCGCCAATCCCAAACTCACCTGGGAATCGACAAGCTCCTACAACCTCGGTGTAGACTTCGGCGTTCTCCAGAACCGCATCGAATTGGTAGCCGACCTCTATTATAAGAAGACCGACAACCTGCTGCTCCAGCTCCCGCTCCCCGGCTTCCTCGGATCGGCCGGACAGGGTGCGGCAAGCAACCCCTGGGGCAACGTAGGCTCCATCGAGAACAAGGGCGTTGAAATCACACTCAACACCACCAACATCACCAACCGCGACTTCTCCTGGACCTCCAACATCGTCTTCTCGCTCAACCGCAACAAGGTGAAATCGCTCGACACCGCAAGCTCATCGATCGAAAAGACCTATCAGCCCAGCTCGACCAACTACATCGTCACCAAGACCGTGGTCGGCCAGCCCATCGGCCAGTTCTGGGGCTACAAAGTGATCGGACGCTTCGACAAGCCTGAGGATTTCTACTATCACGACGCCTCCGGCAACCTCCAGCAGGTAGCCATTCCCGAAGGCAACACCATAGCCCAGAGCTCGACCTGGATCGGCGACTATATCTTCGAGGACCGCAACAAAGACGGCAAGATCAATGCCGAGGACTGCACCTTCATCGGCAATCCCGAACCGAAATTCACCTGGGGCTTCGGCAATACATTCAACTACAAAGGCTTCGACCTTAACATCATGTTCTCAGGCGCCTACGGCAACAAAGCCCTCAACCTCACCCGTATGCGCATCGAAGACCCGCGTCAGAACTCCAACATCCTGCGCTCGTCGCTCAACTTTGCGAGAGTGGCCGCAATCGACCCGTCGCTGCCTGAGACCGACTACCGTAACCTCCACGTGGTCAACCCCGGCTCCACCACCCTTCCCGCACTCCAGCGCACCGACGCCAACGCCAACTTCTCGCGCGTCAGCGACCTGCTCGTAGAGGATGCCTCCTACATCCGTCTGCAGAACATCTCGCTGGGCTACACCCTGCCGCGCCGGATCGCCAGCAAGCTCTATCTCGACAACCTGCGTGTCTATTTCAGCGCTCAGAACGTCTACACCTGGAGCAAATACAAAGGCCTCGACCCCGAAGTGGGCGCCATGTACGGGGATGCCCTCATGACCGGAGTGGACTACGGCCGCTATCCCTCGCCGCGCATCTACACGTTTGGTCTAAACGTATCATTCTAACCGAAATCAGCAATGAAGAAAAACATATTGATCTCAGCTGTCCTCGTGGCCGGAAGCCTCTCACTCGTCTCCTGCGATGACTTCCTGACAACACAGAACACCACACAGGGCAACGACGAAAGCTTCCTCGACAGCGACGCTTCCGTCCAGGCGACCACATCACCGCTCTACAACTATGTCTGGAACAGCTTCAACGACAAGGCTTATTACAGCATGGGCGACGGCCGCTCAAACAACCTGACCGCAAGATGGTCAGACTATATCTTCCCCTACACCAACTTCACCGAAACAGCCCTCTCGCCCGGTCTTGAAGACTCCTGGAACGCCCTCTACTCCGTAGTGGCACAGTCCAACAACGTCATCAACCGTATTGAAAAGCACAGCGGCAGCGCCGTCTCGGAAGGAGCCAGGATCCAGGGCATCGCCGAAGCCCGCTTCATGCGCGGTCTGGCTTACTGGTACATCGCATCACTCTGGAACAAGGGTATCCTCTACACCAACACCACCGAGGCCGCGAACAACACCGTCACTCCGGCCCACCGCATGACCGACGTGATGGAATTTGCGATCCGCGACATGGAATATGCCGCAGCCAACCTCTCGGAGACTCAGGCCAATCCCGGACGTGTCACCTGTTACAGCGCTTTCGGTATGCTCTCGCGCTTCTACCTCTCGATGGCCGGTCTGACCACCGATGGCGAATATGACGGCAACAACATAGCCACCGACTTCGACCGCGGCAGCCGCAACACCTACTATCTCGACCTCGCCAAGAAAGCGGCGCTCAAGTGCATCGAAGGCCCGTACAGCCTGCTCGACAACTACGGCGATCTCTTTGCAGTGAAAACCTGGAACAACAATGAGGAATCTGTCTTCCAGCTCCAGTGGCTGTCAGGCGCGACCGACGCAATAGGCTGGGGCGCCAACAACTCCATCTCAGCCTATTTCAGCTGGTCGACCATGGTCGGCGAGACCAACTGGGGCAACGCGACCTACGCTTCCTATGACCTCGTGCGCACTTACGACCCGCAGGACCGCATCCGCCGCCACTACTCGATCTGCACCGTCGGCGAGTTCTATCCTGACCTCAACACCAAGAACGACGGCTACACCTACAACGAGACCGAATCAGACTACGCAAAGAAGTGCAATGTCAAGAAACACGTCATCGGCAAACTCGACGACAACGGACAGAGCTACCAGCAGTCGTCAGGCGTCAACACCTACATGATGCGTCTCGCCGAAGTCTATCTGAACTACACCGAAGCCGCCATGGGCAACAGCGCCTCGACAAGCGACACCGAATATTTCAACCGTGTCCGCGAACGCGCCGGAATGCCGACGCTCGGCACCGTCAGCTATTCGGATCTGATCTACGAACGCCGCATCGAATTCGCCTTCGAGGGCCTTTTCTGGTATGACCTTCTGCGCCGCTCCTACTACCAGCAGTCGGAAGTGGTCAACTATCTCAACCATCAGGACCGCAACGCCTCCTACGAATGGGACGAGAGCGAAGACTGCCAGTATGCCAAGACAGCCGATGCCGACGACGTCTCCACAGCTACCGTCGCACACCTCACCCTCCCGATTTCCGACGTGGATCGCGGCCGCAATCCGCTTCTGGGCAAAGACCCCGTCGCCTATGAATTCGGTCCGCGCGAAATCAACGTTAACGACCTTTTTAAATAACACGACTCCATGAAAAGTTTAAAATATATCTGGCTCACCGCCATAGTCCTCATGTCGGCAGGCTTCTCCTCCTGCAACGATGACGACGAATATTTCGACGACAAATATCAGGGCCGCAAGATCGTTGTGGAGAAAGTCTACCTTGAAGATGTCAAGTCATCCGTCCCCGACCGCGAAGTCAGCTTCGCGCGCCTCGGCCAGATGATCCGACTCGAAGGCCAGGGCTTCATGGGCATGAAGAAAGTCTACATCAACGGCTACGAAACCTACTTCAACCGCGCCTACGTCTCCGACAAGTCCATGCTCATCACCCTCAACAGCAAGACCCCGATCACCGAAGCCGACGAGGCTGTCCGCAACACCATCCGTCTGGTCAAGAACGACACCGAGACCGTCTACGAATTCGAGGTGCGCGCCGCCTTCCCCTCGATCACCTCTGTCAGCAACACCCTCCCCTCTGCCGGACAGAAAGTGACCGTCTACGGCTCCTCGCTCCATGAGACAAGCCTCATCACCCTCCCCGGCGGCGTCCAGGTGACTGAAGACATCGAAAATGATCCCAAAGGCGAGTGGTATTCGTTCGTGATGCCCTCAGGCGTCACCGAAGCCGGCTGCATCCAGTCGGACGGTGCCAACGGCAAAGCTCAGTCGCCCGACTACTTCAACAACCGCAACTGTATGATCCTCGACTTCGACGGCAACGGCGTACAGGGCTTCTGGGGTTCATCAAACAAAGATGACGACGGCAACATCAAGCCCGGAGTCTCGATGATCTACGACACCGACCTTGTAGACGATCCCTTAGGCACAGGCTACGGCAAAGTCTGCCAGATCATCCCGCAGCGACTGCTCAACGAAGGCGGCATCTCCTCGGCCAAGCCCCGCGCCACCGAGGTCTGGACCACCGGCAACAAGCACGAGACCGAAGACTGGACCCGCATGACACCGTTCATCCCCGCCGAGACACCTCTGACCGACGTGGCTCTCCAGTTCGAGGTCTATATTCCCAACCCCTGGGCGGCTACCGGACAGATCGTCATCACACTGGTCAACAACGTCACCTTCTCAGGCTACAACGGCGACGAGCGCAACTCCAACACCTACTTCTTCATCCCGTGGCTCACAACCGACGAGGCCGGCGTACCCGTAAGCACTCCGTTCTTTACCAAAGGATGGACCACCGTCACCATTCCTCTGTCAGAGTTCAACAACTACAAGAAGATTCTTGAGGACAAAGAAGCCGTGGCCCCAACCTTCGCCGACGTGATCAACCTGCGCAACGAAGCCTCTAACCAGCAGTTCGGCATGAGCTTTGTCAACTCCGACATCGAAGTCAGCTACAAGAACGACAAGGGCAAGGATGCAGTGGCCAAATTCCCGTCGGCTCTCTCGACCCAGGAAATCTATTTGGACAACTGGCGCATAGTCCCCTACAAGCTTGTCACCATCTCCGACTATCCCGAAGATGACGAAACAGAAGAATAATCTTAAGAGACCAACATTATGAAACGCAATAAAATCACATATTCCGCCGCAACCCTCGCCCTTGCGCTCCTCGCCACCGGCTGTGACGAGCAGATCATGGAGTGGCGTCCCGGCGATCCGACGGTGGAAATCTCGGAAATTCCTCTCCAGCTCCAGGAGCAGATCGGACTCTACAAGCCGATCAAAGATTACGTTGCCCAGTATCAGCCGCACCTCAACTTAGCCGTCGGCATGGGCGCTGACCTCTATCTCAGCGATCCCGACTACAAGGCAACCGTAGACGCCAACTTCACGGGTATCACTTTGGGCAACGCCATGAAGATGGGAGTGCTGATGAAATCGAACGGCACCCTCGACTTCACGACCGTCGACGCCGTGCTCGCATCCCTCCCGCAGGGCATGAAAGTCTACGGCCACAACCTGCTCTGGCACACGCAGCAACAGCAGGCCTATCTCAAGTCGCTCATCGCTCCCGAAGCGCAGTTCCCCTCTACCGGAGGACTTGTCATCGAAAACGTAATCACCAACACCGGTTTCGAGACAGGGACGAAAGACGGATGGATGGGTGACTGGGGCCACTATACAATGAGCGTTGTTTCCCCCGGACACGAATCGGACTACTCCCTGCGTCTGGAATGCGATGACAAAACGTCCACCAACTATGACTGCCAGCTCTGGTGGGAACACAAACTCGAAGTAGGCAAGACCTATGCCTACCGTTTCTGGGCCAAATCGCCCGACAATATCGATGTACAGGTTGTCGGCCAAAACTCCACCTCCTACGACGGCATCTACAAGGACTCCTACACCATCGGCAATGACTGGATGCTTTGCGAGGGCTCGTTTGAGTTCAATCCCGACTCCGATCCCGGCATCAACCGCATCGGTCTGCAGTTCGGCAATTTCAAAAATGCCGTGCTCTATATCGACGATTTTGAATTCGGTGAAAAACTCGAAGCTCCGGCAGGGCTCTGCCCCAACGGCAACTTCTCCGACGGAATGACCGGCTGGACAGTCAATAACGCCGGCGCCGGTGTCAACGTCGTGGAGATGTCAGGCACACCTTCAGGCAACAAGAACGTGATGAAGCTTACCTCAAGCTCCGAATCCAAAGAGGCCTACAATCTTCAGGTGTTCGGTCCCGACATGCCCACTCTCCCCGGCTCGAAAGTAGAGATCTCGTTCTACGTCAAGTCGGAGGGCGCAGGCAAAGGCCGTCTCACCTTCAAGGGCACGACCAACGAATGGCCCTGGATCAACTGGACCGGACAGCAGTCAAGCTGGACAGAAGCTTTCGAGACCTCGTCATCCTGGACCCAGATTAAGTTTGTGATGCAGAATTACAGCTTCGACTTCGCCGACGGCGAACCTGTATGGCACTTCAACCTTGAGTTCGGCTACATTCCGGACATGACATATTATATTGACAATATCGTCGTCACAGAGGTAACGGAAGAAGCTTCCGCAGCATCTTCGCGTGCACGTGTAAGCCGTGCCGGAGGCATCACCTACAAGCTCAAGAGCGCCGAAGAGAAGAAAACCATCCTCCTTGACGCCATGGAAAAATGGATTAAGGAAGTGATGACCCACATGGGCGACCGCGTGGACGCATGGGACGTGATCAACGAACCGATCGCCGACGGCTACAACAAGTGGCGCGGCATTGACAACGTGTTCGGCAGCAACGCCAACGACGGCACTCCCGACGCGGCTCCGACCGAAAGCGAGGACGCAGGTCTGAGTCTCAACTGGGCCAACGACGTGGGCAACCAGCACTGGTACTGGGGCTATTACCTCGGCAAAGACTATGCTGTCAAGGCATTTGAATTCGCCCGCAAATATGCCCCCAACCCTGACGTGAAACTCTTCGTCAACGACTACAATCTTGAAGTCAGTCCCTCGAAACTCGATGCCCTGATCGACTTTGTCAACTACATCGACAACAACGGTGCCAAGGTGGACGGTATCGGCACTCAGATGCACGTCAACGTCAACATCTCCAAGGAACAGGTCGACGAGATGTTCCAGAAGCTCGCCGCGACCGGCAAGCTCATCCGCATCACGGAGCTCGACGTTGCGTTCGGTGTGGAGGAAGGCAAAGAAATCACACCCTCAGCCGCCCAGCTCATCCAGCAGGGCGAGACCTATAAGATGATTCTGTCGTCTTATCTGACCAACATTCCGCAGGCCCAGCAGTCAGCGATTACCATCTGGTCGCTGTCTGACAGCAAAAAGGAGCACGAGCACTGGATCAAAGGCGACGCTCCCAACATCTTCGACGGAAAATACCAGCGCAAGGTGGCCTACAAAGGTGTCTGCGACGCTCTTGCCGGATTTGACCTCGGCGCAGAGTTCTCAGGCGAATCCTGGAAAGATCTCTATCAGAAAGAGGAGGGCGCAGAGGAATAACCCTCCCGCCGTACTCTGATCCATAACACACTCCCGCAGCCGATGGCCAGGCTATTGACCCGGCTGCGGGAGTTTTCTAAAAACAAGTCGTTCAAAAACAACGTCTGAACGGTCGTTCAAAAGAACGATTTCTCAAACCAATCCACCGCTCCCACAGACCAATCATGAAACGGACAGCGTCTTTCATCACCCTCATGCTGCTTGTATGTGCCGGGCTGACGGCCCGCAACGAATCGCGCCTTGAACGGCAGGGCACGGCGACGCGGCTCACAGTCGACGGCAAGCCTTTCATCATCATCGGCGGCGAGACCGGCAACTCGATGGCCTCATGTCCCGCGGATGTGGCCGAATGTCTTGCAACGGCCGACAGCCACGGCTACAATACTGTGCTTTTCCCGGTGGCCTGGGAACTGATCGAGCCGCAAAAAGGGATGTTTGACTTCACAAGCGTCGACGACATAATCCGCCAGGCCGGAGAACGCGGTCTGAAAGTAGGGCTTCTGTGGTTCGGCGCCTGGAAAAACTCCATGAGCTGCTACGCGCCCTCATGGTTCAAAAGCGACAGCAAAACCTATCCGCGGGCCCGCACACGCGCGGGCAAACCGCTTGAAATCGCCTCGGCATTCTCCGACAAGGTGTTCGAGGCCGACGCGGAAGCTTTCACGAAACTTCTGCGCCACATCGCCGACACCGACACGGCCGGAACGGTGATAATACTCCAGATTGAAAACGAAATCGGGATGCTCGAAGACGCCCGCGATCACTCGCCGCTGGCCGAAAAGGCCTACCGGGAGGGAGTACCCGCGGCACTCATGGACCATCTCGCAAAAAACAAGAAATCACTTCACCCGCAGCTCCTTGAAAAGTGGCGGGGCGCGGGCATGAAGCAAAAGGGAAGCTGGGGCGAAGTCTTCGGCGACGACATCTATACCGACGAAATCTTCATGGCCTGGAACTACGGGCGCTATGTGGAGGGTCTGGCACAGATAGCCCGCGGCATCTTCCCGACAATGCCACTCTACGTCAACGCGGCCATGAACTCGCGCGGCCGCAAACCCGGCGAGTATCCCTCGGCCGGACCGCTCGCACACCTCAAGGACATCTGGCATGCGGGGGCGCCGACTGTCGACATACTTGCCCCAGATCTCTATGATTCGGGCTTCACGGATTGGGTCAGAGCCTACGCGCTCCCTGACAATCCGCTATTCATCCCCGAAATCAAATGCGGAAGTGCCAACGCCGCGCAGGCGTTCTATGCCGTCGGCGAACACAATGCCGTAGGTCTGTGCCCCTTTGCATTCAACGGCCGCACTGACAGACGCGAGACCGCATATCAGGCCGGCGGCAACGCCGCACTGCGCTCACTCACTCCGCTGATTGCCGCACACACGGGAAAAGGTGAGACCAACGGTTTCTATTTCGACGCCGACACGACGGAACGCGTCATCAGCCGCGACGGGCTGAAAATCACCGGGCGCCACTATTTCACCCTCCCCTGGGACCCGCGGGCGACCGACGGCTCCGTATGGCCCGCGACCGGCGGCCTTATTATAAAGGTGGCGCCGATGGAATATATCGTCGCGGGTTCGGGCATGGTACTGACATTCGACCCCGCCGGAGCGGCTGAAAGCGCTGCGAAAAAGCTCGGCGAGGACGGTTTTCTCGCAGCCGGGAGCGACCGCGGCAATGCCGTCGAGAGCAAATGGCGCGGAAAGCGTGTCGGTCTGGCGTCGGTCGAGGAAATAGCCGTCGGCCCGGACGGTTCGCAGCGGCGCCTGCGCACATTCAACGGCGACGAGACACATCAGGGACGCCACGTCAGAATAGGCGTGGACGATTTCAAAATTCTCCGCGTAAGGCTGTATGAATATGAATGACTCCGGCCCGATGTTACATTTCAATACAAATATGCAACACTGACAGAAGCGCGGACGGAAATAAAGACGTAACTTCGCGGACAGACAATGTGAAAAAGGACAGAACAATGAAAATAAACAGACCAATCAGTATCTTCGCGGCGATAACGCTCGGTCTGACGGCTGCAAACGCCGAAGTCAGACTGCCGCAGATCATATCGGACGGCATGGTGGTGCAGCGCGACAGACCGCTGACCCTCTGGGGCACCGCCGATCCGGGCGAGAGCGTGACCGTAAAGGTCGCGAAAGGGAAAAGCGCCACCGTCACGGCCGATGCCGACGGCAAGTGGCGCGCAGAGTTTCCTGCGCTCAGGACGGGCAAGACATACACTATCACCGTCGGAGACCGGACCATCGGCAACGTGGCCGTCGGCGATGTGCTCCTCTGCTCCGGACAGTCAAACATGGAGTTGCCGGTGAGCCGCGTGACCGACATGTTTGCCGACGAGATCGCGCAGTACAGCAATCCCGACATACGCCAGTTTCTCGTGCCGAAAGAGTTCGACTTCGACCGTGAGCGCAGCGATGTCAGCCCGACAAAATGGAAATCTGTCGATGATGACGCCATGAGTTTCTCGGCCCTCGCCTACTTCACAGCCAAAGCGCTCAACGAGCAGACCGGACTTCCGGTTGGCATCATCAACGCCTCGTGGGGCGGCACTCCGGTAGAATCGTGGATTTCGGAAACCGCCCTGGCCGACTATCCGTATTATATAAATCAGAAAGCCATCTACAACTCCGAGGCCTACCGCAATGCCATCAAAGAGCAGGAGGGGCGCAACTATCAGGCCTGGAACTCCGTCATCGACGCGGCCGACGCGGGCCTGAACGGTGCGACAAAATACTACTCGCCCGCGCTCGACGATAGCGGCTGGGAGGAAGTCGACCTCCTTTCGACCTCATGGGCCACCGACGGAATGAACCCGAAAAACGGCTCGCACTGGTTCCGCAGGACGGTCGACATCGACGCCGCACATGCCGGACAGCCGGCCACTCTGCGTCTCGGCTGCGTGGTCGACGCCGATTCGGTCTGGGTCAACGGGCGCCAGGTGGGTTTCACCTCCTATCAGTATCCCCCGCGCATCTATCCGATACCCGCAGGACTGCTGAAAGAGGGTAAGAACACCGTCACCGTGCGTCTGATTTCGCAGAACGGCACTCCGCATTTTGTAGCCGAGAAACCTTACAAGATCATCTTCGGCGAGCGTCCCTACGCCCGCTACGGCGAGAAATATCCCGATGAAATTTCGCTCGAAGGAACCTGGCGCTACCGTCAGGGCGCACCGATGCCGTCGGGACCGGCGATGATGTTCTACTGCTACATGCCCGCGGTGCTCTACAACGGCATGATCTCGCCCGTGATCGGTTATCCTGTAAGCGGAGCCGTGTGGTATCAGGGCGAATCGAATGTCGGGCGCAGCAACCAGTACCCCGCGCTGCTCAAGACCATGATGGCCGACTGGCGCAAGGCTTCGGGCGACGCAGACATGCCATTCTATATCGTCGAGCTCGCCGACTTCCTCCACAAGGACGACCGCAGAGAGCGCGCCGCATGGCAGACAATGCGTGAGCGCCAGGCCCAGGCCGCTGAAGAAACTCCGGGAGCCGTGCTGGTAAGAAACTCCGACCTCGGCGAGTGGAACGACATCCATCCTTTGGATAAAAAGACCCTCGGCCGACGGGTAGCCGAAAAAATCCTCTCAGACAAACAGACTCATTCAGCCAAATAAATCCCCTCATGGAAGCAAGCATAAAATTGGACAAGACTCAGGAAGCCAAAGGTTTCTACAAGCTCTCGATGCTCCAGTGCATCGGTTTCGGTTCGGGCGACCTCGCGCAGAACCTCATCTATCAGACAATCAGCATGTATCTGCTGTTTTTCTACACCAACGTCTACGGACTCGCACCGGCCGTTGCCGCAGTGATGTTTCTGATTGTCCGCATCGTCGACGTGATCTGGGACCCGTTAGTCGGCACCTTCGTCGACAAGCATAACCCGCGCCTCGGCAAATACCGCGCCTACCTGGTGCTCGGCGGCATACCCCTGACCGGTTTCGCCATCCTCTGCTTCTGGAACGGCTTTTCAGGCTCGCTGCTCTACGCCTACATCACCTATGTGGGCCTCTCAATGTGCTACACTTTAGTCAATGTGCCCTACGGAGCCCTGAACGCCTCGCTCACACGCGACACCGCCGAGATCACCAAACTCACCTCGGTCCGCATGTTCATGGCCAACGTCGGCGGTCTCGCCGTCGGCATGGGCATCCCCTTTGTGCTGCGCCTGTTCGATCCGACGGAAAACACTGACATGTCGATGAACGACAGCGCCTGGTTCGCCACCATGACCCTCTACGGCTGCGTAGGCCTCGCCCTGCTGCTCTTCTGCTTCTCGCAGTGCAAGGAGAAAGTGGTGATGGACTCCAAGGAGACCGAAAACGTCAGCGTCTCTGACCTGTGGATGGAGTTTGTCCACAACCGTCCGCTGCGCATCCTGGCCTTCTTCTTCGTGACCGCCTTCGCCATGATGGCAGTCGGAAACGCCGCCGGCGCCTACTATATCCAGTACAATCTCGGAGGCTCCGCAGCCGAACTCTCGATCTTCATGGGCCTCGGCTCCATCCCGGCCTTCATCTTCATGCCTATGATCCCGGCAATCAAGAAGATGGTGGGGAAGAAGGGGATGTTCTACATCTTCCTCTTGGTGGCCATCGTCGGCATGGCGATGCTCTATGCCATCTCGATGATCGACGCCCTCAAGGAACACATGATTCTCGTCTACATCGCCCAGTTCATCAAGTCGACCGGTGTGATCGTGGCCACCGGCTACATGTGGGCGCTCGTGCCTGAAGTGATCTCCTTCGGCGAATACACCCACGGACGCCGCATCTCCGGCATCGTCAACGCCCTGACCGGCATCTTCTACAAGGCAGGCATGGCCCTCGGCGGAGTCGTCCCCGGCCTTGTGCTCGCTTTCGTCGGTTTCGAGAAAGATGCCCTCACACAGACCGCATTCGCGCAGCAGGGCATTCTATGGCTCGTGGCCGTCATCCCGGCAATCCTGCTCGCGCTGGCCATGTTCATCATCTCGCGCTATGAACTCGACGACGATGTCATCGACCGCATCAACCGCGAAATCGAATCACGTCACTGATTTTCTCCTCTTTAACACGCAATAAAACATGAAATTATCAGCATTTCTGCTCCCTGCGGCCACGCTTATCGCGGTCGGCTGCACGGCTGAAAAGCCGGAGCCTACGCTCAAGGAATATTTCGCCGACGACTTCCTCATCGGCGCCGCCCTCAACGTGGACCATGTCAAGGGACTCGATCCCAAAGCCGACTCTATCGTGCGCCACCACTTCAACTCTATCGTGGCCGAAAACTGCATGAAAAGCGAGGAGATCCACCCGCAGGAGGGTGTCTATTTCTGGGACGACGCCGACGCCTTTGTCGACTACGGAACCCGTAACAACATGGCCATAATCGGCCACACCCTGATCTGGCACTCTCAGCTCGCCCCCTGGTTCGCGGTCGACTCGACCGGCGCGGAAGTCACGCCCGAAGTGCTTAAAGAGCGCATGCGCGACCATATCACCACCATCATGACCCGCTACAAAGGCAAAGTCAAGGGCTGGGACGTGGTCAACGAAGCCATCGTCGACAACGGCAGTTTCCGCGACACTCCCTTCTACCGCATCCTCGGCGAAGAATTCATTCCGCTCGCCTTCCAGTATGCCCACGAAGCCGACCCCGACGCCGAACTCTATATCAACGACTACGCCATGAACATGCCTACCAAACGCGAGGCCTATGTCAAGCTTGTCAACGACATGAAGTCGAAAGGGCTGCGCATCGACGCCATCGGTATGCAGGGCCACATGGGGATGGACTATCCGGATTTCGCTGAGTTCGAAAAGTCGATCGAAGCCTACGCATCGACCGGGTGCAAGGTGATGATAACGGAGTGGGACATGAGCGCCCTCCCCACCGTCAGCCGCAGCGCCAACATCTCGGACAGCATCGTCTACAACACCCAATTCAATCCCTATCCCGACGGACTGCCTGCCGAACTGTCCGAGCAATGGAACTCCCGCATGGACTCAGTCACCGACATACTCCTGCGCCACGCCGACGTGATCTCGCGCGTGACGGCCTGGGGTACTTTCGACGGAATGTCGTGGAAAAACGACTTCCCGATGAAGGGCCGCGTGGAATATCCGCTTCTTTTCGACCGCGACTATCAACTCAAACCCTTCCTCGCCAAGCGTCTTACCGAAGGAAAAAAGAAATCATAACCAATCTCCAACCATTAAACAACTGACAGCATCATGAAACTGCTCAATCCAGATAAACGCTACCTCTTCCCCGACGATTTCATGGCCGATCCGAGTGTCCACGTGTTCAACGGCCGCATTTATATTTATCCATCCCACGACTGGGAGTGCGAGAATGTCGAAAACGATAACGGCGACCAATATGTGATGAAAGATATGCACGTCCTCTCGATCGACGGCGATCCGATGACCGGCAAAGTCACCGACCACGGCAAGGCTCTTGACATCGCAGACATCCTCTGGGCCGGACGTCAGCTCTGGGACTGCGATTGCACGGAAAAAGACGGCAAATATTACCTCTATTTCCCCCTCAAAGACAAAAACGACATCTTCCGCATCGGCGTGGCCGTGGCCGACCGGCCCGAAGGTCCGTTCATACCTCAGCCCGATCCTATCCGCGGCTCCTACTCGATGGATATCTGCGTGCTCCCCGACAACGGCGAGTATTATCTCTATTTCGGCGGCCTGTGGGGCGGACAGCTTCAGCGCTACCGCGACAACAAGGCCCTCGAATCGGCAGAACTGCCCGAAGGCGACCAGCCCGCACTCCCCTCGCGCTGCGTGCGCCTGAGCAAAGACATGCTCCAATTTGCCGAAGAGCCGCGTCCGATCGTGATTCTCGACGCCGACGGCAATCCGTTAAAAGCCAACGATCCTCACCGCTTCTTCGAAGCCTCGTGGGTCCATAAATACAACGGCAAGTACTATCTCTCCTACTCGACCGGTGACAGCCATCTGCTATGCTATGCCGTCGGCGACAACCCTTACGGCCCCTTCACTTATCAGGGCGTGATCCTGACTCCTGTTGTCGGCTGGACCACACATCACTGCATCATTGAATACGGCGGCAAATGGTATCTCTTCCACCACGACAGCGTGCCCTCAGGCGGCAAATCGTGGCTCCGCAGCCTTAAAGTCTGCGAGCTGACCTACGACGCCGACGGCCGCATCCTGCCGATCGACGGCGGCGGAGACCCCTGGGAGGAATAAAGCACTGGCTCTTTCCAGGCAAATCAAGAAATTTTTAGTCAAATTGGTCCAATTGGCCTAATTAGACCAATTTGACTAATTTGATCAATCAGTCCCAATCACCCCCATCACCTCAATCCCGCAAAAAAATGCACAAACTTCTGATCCTCGTCTCCGCCCTGTTCACGTTAGTCTCCTGCTCCTCTTCCGAGCCTGCGATGGCCCGGCGCGAGCTTGACCGCGAATGGAAAGGAAGCCCGGTCGAATTCCGCCACGATTCAGGACTGAAAGCCGAGTCTTTCGCCATCAGCCGCGACGGCGCGACGATCGTTATCCGAAGCAGTAACGACGCGGGCGCCCTCTACGGCGCCTACTCCCTGCTGCGCGATTCGGTGAGCATTCCGCGCGAGGAGTCGCCGGCTTTCCCCCTGCGCCTGCTCAACCACTGGGATAATCTCGACGGCACCGTCGAGCGCGGCTATGCGGGGCATTCGCTCTGGGATTGGGAAGCGCTGCCCGACAGCATTTCGCCGCGCTATGAAGAGTATGCCCGCGAAAATGCCCGCATCGGCATCAACGGCACCGTGCTCAACAACGTCAACGCCTCGCCTAAAATTCTCTCTCACGACTACCTCGTGAAAGTGGCGCGGCTCGCCGACACTTTCCGCCCCTACGGCATGAAGGTCTATCTTTCGGTCAACTTCGCTTCGCCGATGGTGCTCGACTCGCTCCCGACGGCCGATCCGCTCGTTCCGGAAGTGGCCGCGTGGTGGAAAAACAAGGCTGATGAAATCTACTCGCTCATTCCCGACTTCGGCGGCTTTCTTGTAAAGGCCAACTCGGAGGGTCAGCCCGGCCCGATGGACTTCGGACGCACCCACGCCGACGGCGCCAACATGCTCGCCCGCGCTCTCGCTCCTCACAAGGGTATCGTGATGTGGCGCGCCTTTGTCTACTCGCCGATCGACGCCGACCGCGCCAAGCAGGCATACATGGAGTTCCAGCCGCTCGACGGGCAATTTGATTCCAACGTCATCATACAGATCAAAAACGGCCCGATCGACTTTCAGCCGCGCGAGCCATATTCACCGCTCTTCGGCGCCATGCCGCATACCGCCGAGATGGTGGAGTTTCAGGTGACTCAGGAATATCTCGGCCACGCCAACCATCTCGCGTTTCTCGCGCCGATGTGGAAGGAATTTTTCGACTATGTCGACCCCTCGTCGCTCAAGGCAATAGCCGGAGTGGCCAACATCGGCGACTCGGAGTGCATGACCGGCAATCCGCTGGCCGATGCAAACCGCTATGCTTTCGGGCGTCTTGCCTGGGACCCCTCCCTAAGCTCCGGACAGATTGCCGGGGAGTGGATCGGCGACAACCTTCTCACCGCGGACAAAACCATGCCCGACAGCATATACAACAGCCTTGTCGACATGTTCCTGACGAGCCGTGAGACTGTCGTGGACTACATGATGCCCCTCGGTCTTCACCACATCTTCGCTTTCGGCCACCACTACGGCCCCGAACCCTGGTGCGACGTGCCCGGCGCGCGTCCCGACTGGCTCCCGAAATACTATCACCGCGCCGACAGCGAGGGTCTCGGTTTCGACCGCACCACAGGCGGCAGCAACGCCGTGGAGCAATATCCCGAACCGCTGCGCTCGCAGCTCAACGGCCGGGACACCTGCCCTGAGAAATTTCTGCTGTGGTTCCACCACGTTCCCTGGAATTATCGCCTCCAGTCGGGCCGCACTCTCTGGGACGAACTCTGCCTGCACTACGAGCGCGGAGTGCTCGCCGCCGAAGACTACCGCCGCCGCTGGCAGGAGGCCGCGCCATACATCGACCCGGCCCTTCATGCCGATGTGGCCAAAAGGCTGCGCACCCAGGCGGCGGACGCACACTGGTGGAAAGACGCCTGTCTGCAATATTTCCGTGAATTTTCCCGCCTCCCCTATCCTGCCGGAGTCACGCCGCCCACACGCCCGCTCGACGAGCTGAAAAAAATCACCCTCCCCATCACAAACTACGAATCACCCACCCCGGCCCTCCTGGACTCGGTCAGGTGAAACGACATACATAAACGACCATAATTGGCTCACAGTAGGGACGCTTTTCAAAGTGTCCTCCATCCGCTTGTGGACCAACCTATTCAGTCAGAAGGACGCTTTAAAAGCGTCCCTACCAAGGTATATTTTACTGTGAAATTATTGGATTTTTTCAGTTCTCGCGGGAGATGACAAAGTCGAAAAGGGCGAGGAACTGGCTGACCACCGGCGAGTCGAAGCGGTCGAGGATGCCGGCGGCTTCCTCGCGGAGACGCTGCATGGTGGCGTAGGCATAGTCGATGCCCCCGTTTTCGCGGGCAAATATGATCAGACGCTCGATCTGCTCCTCAGTCAGCGGATCGCCAGAACGCAACAGAGCCATCATCGCCTCGCTTTCGGGACCGGAGGTCGAATTGAGCGCATAGAGAAGCGGGAGTGTCACCTTTCCCTCGCGCAGGTCGTTGCCCGTGGGCTTGCCGATCGCCTTCGAGTCAAAGTAGTCGAAAATGTCATCCTTGATCTGGAAACAGAGGCCGAAAAGCTCCGCGAACCTGCGCATGGCCCCGATGGACTCTGAGTCGGCACCCGTGCAGTACCCGCCCATCGCTACGCAGGAAACGAAAAGCGATGCGGTCTTGTGGGAAATGACCTTGAAATAGGCCTCCTCGTTGAGCTCGTGGGAGCGGGCATTGTAGATCTGGTCCATCTCGCCCAATGACAGGAGCTTGCCGAGATCGGCGATGGCGTTGATGACACGCAGGTCGGCGGTGCGCACCGCGAGACTCAGCGCGTTGGAGACGAAAAAGTCACCTACAAGCACAGCCACATGATTGTCCCACAGCGCATTGATGGTCTTATGACCGTGGCGCTGGCTGGAATCGTCGACAACATCGTCATGAATCAGCGACGCATTGTGGAGAATCTCGACAGAGGCGGCAGCTGTCAGCACATTCTCGTTGACGCCGCCGAAAAGGCGCGCTGTCAGCATCACCAATATCGGACGCAGCTGTTTGCCTTTGTGGCTAAGATAGGTGCCTATGACCTGATTCATCAAAGTGTTCGACGAATCAAGTGAGCTGCTGATCAGCTCATCAAGGCGGTTCAATTCAGGCTGAAGCGAATGACGTATGTCGGCAAGTGCTGTCATAATGAGGTGCAAATTTACAAAAACTTCACATCAGCTACAAATTTTCTTAAACATTCGGCTGTCTCAGGGATTTTGGTTAATTTTACAGTCTCTTAGAAATTGTCACCCCCCTCTCCCGTAACAGTCAATCTCAGCAAAAAATGGAGAAACGCCTCTTCCTGCTCGATGCCTACGCACTGATCTACCGCGCCTACTATGCCCTGATCCGTTCGCCCCGCTTCACCGGCAACGGCTTCAACACGTCGGCGGTGTTCGGTTTCTGCAATACCCTCGACGAACTTCTGCGCAAGGAAAATCCGTCGCACATAGCCGTGTGCTTCGACCCTTCCGGACCTACATTCCGCCACAAGGAATTCGCCGACTACAAGGCCAACCGCGACAAGCAGCCGGAAGACATCACAGCATCCGTCCCCTATATCAAACGTATCCTCGAAGCCTACCGGATTCCCGTGATCGAGGTCAAGGGCTACGAGGCCGACGACGTCATAGGCACCCTTGCCAAACGCGCTGCGTCGGAGGGCTATGACACCTACATGATGACCCCCGACAAGGACTACGGCCAGCTGGTTGACGAGCATATCTTCATGTATCGCCCGGCGCTCCGCGGCGAAGGGTTCGAAATACGCGACACGACCAAAGTCTGCGAGCGCTACGGCATAGCGCGCCCCTCGCAGGTGATCGACCTCCTGGCGCTGGAGGGCGACGTCTCCGACAACATCCCCGGCTGTCCGGGCGTGGGAGAAAAGACCGCCCGCACTCTGATCGAGACCTGGGGATCTGTCGAAAATCTTCTCGACAACACCGACTCTCTCAAAGGCGCCCTCCAGAAAAAGGTCAGGGAAAACGCCGATCAGATACGCCTCTCGAAATATCTCGCGACCATCAAGACCGATGTGCCCGTCGACATCGCCATCGACTCTCTCGAACGCCGTCCGATGGACATCGACAAGCTGCTTGAGGTCTATGGCGAACTGGAGTTCCGCACTCTCGCCGCCCGTCTGAAGGCCGGCGCCAAAAGCCGTCAGGAAAACGAGAGTCCCAAGGCATCCGCAGCATCCCCGGCCGAAGGGACCGGTGCCACAGCACAGGCTGCCGACAACAGCGGCATGGGATCGCTCTTTGATCTTCCTGAGGAAACTGCACCGGAAGCCGACGGACTCACTCAGGCTTGCGAAGCGCGCGATTACCGCCTGCTGACAAGTGCCGCCGAACTTGCGGAGGCCGTCAGCGAAATAGCTTCGGCCCAATGGTTCGGCGCATCGTTCTACGCCGTCGGCGAGGAAGCAATGACGGCCCGCTGGTCAGGACTGGCCTTAGCTGTCAAAGAGTGTGAGGGATGGTTCGTCGAACTTCCTGTCGACGATCCCGAACGCAAAGCCGAGATGCTCGCCGTGATCTCACCGCTTTTCACCGGCAGCGCCACAATGGTGAGCCACGACGTAAAACGCGGCTACCTGCTGCTGAAAAACGCCGGAATCAATCTGACCGCGCCATATTTCGACACCTCCGTGGCCCACTATCTGATCGACCCGGAGATGAAACACGAGCTGCGCTATGTTGTGGCCAAATATCTGCACTTCGAACTGACCGGAGTAGCCCCCGACATGAAACCGGGCCATCCGAAAGCAGCCCTGACAACCGAGGCTGCAATGGCACGTTACTGCGAGGAAGCCGATCTCGCCCTGCGCCTGCGCGCCCCTCTGAGCGAAGAGATTGCCGGACGCGAGATGACACCGCTCCTGACCGATGTGGAATTCCCGCTGATCAGAGTGCTTGCCGAAATGGAATTCACAGGCGTAAGAATCGACGCCAATGTGCTCACCGACCTCTCGGCCCGTCTCAAAGAACGTATCCGCGGACTGGAAGAGGAGGCCTACGAAATGGCAGGCGGTCCGTTCAACATCGGTTCGCCCGCCCAGGTGGGCATGGTGCTCTTCGAACGCCTCAACATCGACCCGAAAGCCAAGAAAACGGCCCGCGGATCATACTCGACCACCGAGCAGATCCTTGAAAAATATGCGCCGAAAGTGCCGTTGGTGAGCCTCATTCTCAAGATCCGCCGTCTGAAAAAGTTAGTGACGACCTATCTCGACGCCCTCCCCGCCCTGGTCAACCCGAAAACCGGAAAGATCCACACCTCCTACAATCAGACAGTCACCGCCACGGGCCGCATCTCCTCGACCAATCCCAACCTCCAGAATATCCCCGTCCGCACCGACGAGGGACGCGAGATACGCCGCGCTTTCATCGCCGACCCCGGCGACCTGATCATGAGCGCCGACTATTCTCAGATCGAGCTGCGGCTGATTGCCGACCTCTCGGCTGACCGCGACATGATCGACGGCTTCCTCTCCGGCGACGACATCCACCGCATCACCGCATCGAAAATCTACGGTGTGCCGCTCGAAGAAGTCACCGAAGATCAGCGCCGCCATGCCAAGACCGCCAATTTCGGCATAATTTACGGCATCTCGGCCTTCGGCCTCTCGGAACGCCTCGGCATTGCCCGCGCCGAAGCCAAGAAGCTGATAGACGGCTATTTCGCCACCTATCCCCACATCCGCGACTATCTTGCCAAAGCCGTGGAGACTGCCCGCGAGCAGGGCTATGTCAGCACACGCATGGGGCGCCGCCGCTATCTGCCCGACATCAACTCGCGCAATGCCGTAGTCCGCGGCTATGCCGAACGCAATGCCGTCAATGCCCCGATCCAGGGCTCGGCCGCCGATATAATAAAGGTGGCTATGGTCAGCATCTTCAACGAGATGGAGTCCCGCGGCCTGCGGTCGAGAATGCTGATGCAGGTCCACGACGAACTTGTGTTCAACATTGTCCCCGACGAGTTGGAGGAGATGCGTGCCCTCGTGACCGCCCATATGGAAAACGCCTATCACGGAGCCGTGCCGCTGACCGTGTCGGCCGGAGTAGCCGACAACTGGCTCGGAGCACACTGACAAGGAGCCATCCCACCTTATATATAATATATAACCGAAAACAATATCTCACAATCAGACAAATATGACACCGGAAGAAAAACTCAAGATTGAAGAACGCATCGTCACGATGCTCAAGACGGTCTATGACCCCGAAATCCCGGTCGACATCTATAACCTCGGACTCATCTACAACATCGACCTCGACGACGACGGCAATCTGAAGATCGACATGACCCTGACGGCACCCAACTGTCCGGCAGCCGATTTCCTTGTCGACGACGCCCGCATCAAACTCGAAAGCATCGAAGGGATCAAGAGCGTCGACATCCGCATAGTCTTCGAACCCGAATGGACCAAAGACATGATGACTGAAGAGGCCAAACTCGACCTCGGATTTCTCTGACAGAAAATTTGCCGGAAAGCCTCCGCACAAAGATTTTCACAGTGAACAGACGCGACAAGACATATTTCATCAGCGACCTCCATCTCGGAGCATCCTACATCAGCGATCCGTGCGCACACGAACGGCGCGTGGTACGCTTCCTTGAGTCCATAGCCACGGACTGCCGCCATCTCTATCTTTTGGGCGACATTCTGGACTTCTGGTGGGAATACCGCAACGTCGTGCCCCGCGGCTTCGTCAGATTTTTCGGAGCCCTCGCCCGTCTGGCTGACAGCGGTGTGGAGATCATCTGGCTCAAAGGCAACCACGACATCTGGATTTTCGACTATCTTCCCGCGGAGATAGGACTTAAAGTCCACGACGGCGCTCTGATCACCGAAATCGGCGGACGACGTTTCTTTCTGGAGCATGGTGACGGCGTAGGGCGACTCCCCTGGTCGTTCCGCCGGCTTCGGGCGCTCTTCCGCTCGCACATAGCCCAGCGGCTCTACGCCGCCATCCACCCGCGCTGGACCGTAGGCTTCGCCCACTCATGGTCGTCGCATTCGCGCAAACAGGGAGGCTACACAGCCCCCGAAAGCGCCGGCGACGCGCTCGTGGAATTTGCAGACCGCTACAACAGCGACCCTTCCAATCCGAAAGTCGACTATTTCATTTTCGGGCATTGTCACATTTTACTGCGAAAGCCGGTAGCCGAGGGCGCCGAAGTGATCATTTTGGGTGACTGGATCAGCCGTTTCAGCTATGCGGTATGGGACGGTTCGACCCTCGCGACCCGCATTTTCGAGGACTGAAAAATCAAAAAAGTTTACTCCATTAACATAGTTTAAATTTGCTAAAGCATATTTCACATAAACGTAAGCATCTGATTTTCAGCTCAAATCGAGTCTATTTTGCAATAATTGCAAATTCTTTGATATAAAATTATGTTGGAAAACATATAGATTTATTTGCCGGGGGTCAAATCTTGCCATACCTTTGCATCACGAACCTAAAACAATCTTTTTTACCTTAGAAATTGTACCTATTGGAAACTCATAAACGGGAGCCGCGCGAAGCTGCTCCCGTTTAATTTTATACAATCCGACATAAATTCGAAATCACACGCAAACCGCGGCAAAGCTCATTTTTAAAAATTTAACATCCTCAGTCAAAAAAACACTTGCATATTTGAAATAAACAGTCTATCTTTGTACTCAAATTAAACTTGTAATTATTACAAATTTAAAAGCGTTCCCAAACAATATTAATTACCATCAATCATCCCCACGATGAAGTGTTACAGTTTCACCACCCAGGAGGTACTTGACATCCTCTCGACCAACGGCGTTAAGCCTTCGGCGCAGCGAATGATCATCCTGCGTTTCCTGATGGAAAACCGCATCCACCCCACCGTTGAGGAAATCTACAAGGCCCTCCAGCCCGAAAACCCGACACTGTCACGCACAACGGTCTACAACACCCTGCGCCTTTTGGCCGAAGCAACGATAATACGCTGCATTGAAACCGGAATCAACGGTGCACGATGGGACTACTCTCAGCACGATCACGCCCATTTTCTCTGCACCGTCTGCGGCCGTGTGACTGACGTCGACTTCACAATGCCCGCATCACTTCCGATGCCGGCCCCCGGCTACCGGGTCCACTCGGCCGACGTGATTTTCCGCGGGACCTGCCCCGAATGCGCAGCCCGCGCCTCACAAGCCACAGCCGTCTGAACTCCGGCCACTGTCTGACAATAAAAACAAAAAAATATATTTATCGTATAATCATCTAAAAGTTCAAATCAATTATGAAAAAGAAATTCATCTGCACCGTTTGCGGTTACGTTCACGAAGGTGACGAAGCACCCGAAATCTGCCCCCTCTGCAAAGCTCCCCGCTCAAAATTCAAAGAACTTGACGAAAGCGCAGCTCTCGAATTCGTGACCGAACACGTGATCGGCATCGCCAAAGATACCGACGACGAAATGAAAGCCGATCTCCGCGCTCACTTTGAAGGCGAATGCTCGGAAGTAGGTATGTATCTTGCCATGTCACGCCAGGCCGACCGCGAAGGCTATCCCGAAATCGCCGAAGCTTTCAAGCGCTACGCTATCGAAGAAGCCGAACACGCATCGAAATTTGCCGAACTCCTCGGTGAATGCGTATGGTCGACCAAAGAAAACCTCGAAAAGCGCATGGCAGCCGAGGCCGGAGCCAACGCCGACAAGATGCGTATCGCCCGCCGCGCCAAAGAACTCAACCTTGATGCAATCCACGACACCGTTCATGAAATGGCTAAAGACGAAGCCCGTCACGGTCAGGGTTTCCAGGGTCTCTACAACCGTTATTTCAAGAAATAAGTCTCTCTGAGATTTCGATATAGAAAAATACACGTTGCTTGAAGGGGGTGTATCAAAAAAGCGCTATATTTTTTTGATGCACCCCCTTTTTCAATACGCGCAAGTCCGTCAGTCATAAATAATGTTAATTTACATTAATGCGCTGATTATTTTGTAACAGAGTTGTGGACAATTTGTAACTATGTTGTAACTTTGCAGGACAATACCGCCACTGTATCATGAATGACACAGCCGCATCTGCAAATCACACATTGTAGAGTAACATAGAAGGAGTTACATGAAACGATTTTTTTATGCCGCAGTGATTTGCGCAGCAATCGCTGTCGCAGCCATAGCCTGCAAAACCTCATCGAAAACAGACCGGAACGACAAGACAAACACCGCCCAGCGGCTGAAAGCTCCTGTCTCGTTCAACCGGGACAGCGCCTATGCCTACGTGCGCCGTCAGGTGGCCATGGGCCCGCGGGTTTCAGGCACACCCGGCAACATGAAATGCCGCGACTATATTGTTTCCGAACTCAACCGCCACGGAGCCAAAAACATCAATGTGCAGACCGGCGAAGTCAAGGCTTTCAACGGAGATGTCCTCCCCATCGGCAACATCATGGGATCATATCGTCCCGAACTCAAGGACCGACTGCTGCTGCTCGCTCATTACGACACCCGCCCCTGGGCCGACTCGGACGTCAATGAAGAAAACCGTATGAAACCCGTGCTCGGAGCCAACGACGGCGCAAGCGGAGTGGCCGTCCTCCTCGAAATCGGCCGTCAGCTCAACCAGTCGGAAGCCCCCGTCGGAGTCGATCTGCTTTTTGTCGACGCCGAAGACTACGGACAGGCCTCCGGCTTCTCATCCCACGACTCCACCTGGTGCCTCGGCACACAATACTGGATCGAGAACATGCCATATGCCTCCGACTCGCTCCCACGCTATGCCATCCTCTTCGACATGGTCGGCGGTGTCGGCGCCAAATTCCACCGTGAATTTTTCTCCGATTCCGATGCCCGCAAAGTCGTGGACAAAGTATGGTCCGTGGCCGAACGCTCAGGTTTCGGCGACCGCTTCATCAACAAGAGCGGCGGCTCGGTTGTTGACGACCACATCTTCCTGAACAAAGCCGGAATCCCCGCCATCGACATCATCGAGACAAAGAACGACGAGACTGGCTCGTTCGCCCCCACCTGGCACACCGTCAACGACAATCTCGACCACATCGACCCCTCGGCCATGCAGGCCGCAGGCCAGACTGTCCTCAATCTGATATACAACGAGATCCAGTGCGTCGAATAAACCTCTGATAAATCCGGAGCATAAAAAAAATTGCAGGGAGCTTTCCGCGGACGGAAAGCTCCCTGCTTCTGTATACGATAGGGAATTGATGATTTTTCAATCGTCTGCCGGAAACACCTCTCAGTTATTTGAGGGTCCCGTTATTGGCCTGTTCGATCATCTCCTTGCTTGCGGTGATGTAGATCTCCACGCGGCGGTTCTGCGCACGGCCTTCGGCAGTGGCGTTCGAGGCGATATAGTCCTGCATCGGCAGACCCTCGGCCGAAAGACGGGTAGCCTGCACACCGCTGTTGAGCAGATAGTTGCGCACGGCGTCGGCACGTCCGTTGGCCACGCGCTCGTTCACCTGAAGTGTGCCGGTGTCATCGGTGTAGCCGTAGATCTGCACGTTGGTGCCGGGGTTGTTGATGAGCGAGGCAGCAAACTTGCTCAGGTCGGTGCGGGCGTTTGCGCTCAGAGTGGTGCCGTTGGTCGGGAAAAGGATGCCACCGTTGAAAGTCACCTGAATTGCCTGGAGACCGTTTTCGTCAGTCACCTGCTTGATTTCGGCCTGTTTGGCCAGCTCGGCCTGAAGTTCAGCCTGCTGCTTGTCCATCTTCTTGCCGATGAGCACACCTGCGCCTGCGCCTACCGCGGCACCGATGGCCGTACCGATGGCAGCGCCTTTGCCGCCGCCGATGAGTGCGCCGAGGCCGGCACCGAGAGCCGCACCGCCGCCGCCGCCGATGGCTGCGCCTTTGCCCGTGTTAGTCCATGAAGAACATCCCGTGGAGAGAAGCACACAGAGTGCCATTGCAGGAATTCCTAATGCTTTTGCGAGTTTCATTGCTTTTATTTTTTAATTTAAGTTAATGTGTTAATTCGACGCAAAAATAGGAAATTCCCTCAACATATCCCAATAAAATCTACGATCGGGTCTGTTTTGCAGCTTTCCGGCGTCTACAATAAATAATACACCCGACAAAGCCATAAAGTTTTTCGTCCTGACTGTGATCTTTGACAAAAATTTCTTAATTTTGTCATCAGTTATGGTTGACGTCAAATCCTTCCGTCGGCATGACTGGCACCGGTCAGCGAAAGCTGCGCGTCTAAAACGAAGGTTAACCTTAAATTTTTTGCCTTGCGCGCCTGAAAAGCAATCACCCTACAACCTTCCTGCGCGCAGGTGTCCGATTTTTTTGGCTTTCTTATGTCAACGAAGCGTTTTTCAGCCGGAAGCAACCTCATCTATCACGCCGGAGCGGCTGTGGCTGTCATGGGATGGGGAATCTCGTTTATCTCCACCAAAGTCCTCATGGACAACGGTCTGTCGCCGATCGAAGTCTACATCTACCGTTTTGCCATCGCCTATCTCGCTCTGCTCCTCTTCTGCCACAAGCGCATCCGGAGCAACTCCTGGCGCCATGAGTTCACCTTCATGCTCGCAGGTCTCTTCGGAGGCTCAATCTACTTCATCTCCGAGAACGTAGCCCTCCAATACACCCTCGTGAGCAACGTCTCGCTCATCACATCCCTCTCCCCGCTGCTGACGGTGCTCCTCGTGGGCTTTCTCTACCGCTCGGAGCGGCCAGGCAAATCGACCATCCTCGGATCGTCAGTGGCCTTTGTCGGAGTCGGACTTGTCATCTTCAACAGCAGTTTCGCCCTGAGCATCAACCCTCTCGGCGACCTTCTCGCCCTCCTCGCCGCCCTCTGCTGGGCCGTTTACAGCATCATCATCAAGCAGCTCAACCCGCTTTACAGCGCCCTGTTCATCACCCGCAAGACCTTCTTCTACGGAGTCCTGACGGCCATCCCCTTCCTGCTGATCGAGCCGCGGATCACATCGCCCGTCGTGCTTCTCCAGCCCAAACTTCTGCTCAACATCCTCTTCCTCGCCCTCTTCTGCTCTCTGTTCGCCTATCTGATGTGGGCCGTCATCAACGGCAAGATCGGCGCCGTCAAAGCATCGAACTACATGTACTTCCAGCCCGTCGTCACCCTCGTCTTCTCCTTCCTCATCCTCGGCGAGAAGATCACCCTTATCGGAGTCACCGGCTGCGCCATGATCCTCCTCGGCGTCTGGCTCGCCGATTTCCTCCAGAAACGCGGCTCCAACGCCGCCGCCCGGCACTGACCGGACTGCCACCGTCACTTTACGTCAATAACCATCACACTATCCATATGAACAAACGAAACCTCCTCGCCGCCTTAGTGCTCGGCAGCGCCCTGGGAGCCGGCGCCCTCACCCCGATGTGGCTCCGCGACGTCCGCATCTCCCCCGACGGATCGAAAATCGCTTTCACCTACAAAGGCGACATCTTCACCGTCCCCGCCAAAGGCGGCGAAGCAACCCGTCTGACCTCCAACAGCGCCTACGAAGCCATGCCCGTATGGTCGCCCGACGGCAGGAAGATAGCCTTCACCAGCGACCGCGAGGGCGGCGCCGACATCTACATAATGAATGCCGACGGCGGAGAGGCCACTCGGCTGACCTTCAACTCCGCAGCCGAAACTCCCTGGGCTTTCACCCCCGACGGCTCGGCCATAGTCTACTCGGCCGCCATCCAGGACGCCCCCGGTTCGCTCCTCTTCCCCGCCTCATGGCAGACCGAGCTCTACCGCGTCCCCGTCAAGGGCGGCCGTCCGGTGCAGATCCTTTCGACACCCGCCGAGGCCGTCAGCTACCTCCCTGACGGAAAATCGTTTGTCTACGTCGACCGCAAGGGTCTTGAAGACGAATGGCGCAAACACCACACCTCATCCATCACCCGCGACCTCTGGAAATACGACGCCTCAACCGGACGCCACACCAATCTCACCGACCGCGCAGGCGAAGACCGCAGCCCCGTGGTAAGCCCCGACGGCAAGACCCTCTGGTTCCTCAGCGAGCGCGACGGCGGCAGCTTCAACGTCTACTCCGCGCCGCTCGACCGGCCCTCGGAAGCCACCCGTCTGACCGACTTCCGCACCCACCCCGTCCGCTTCCTCTCGCGCGGCGCCGACGGCACCCTCGCCTTCACCTACGACGGCGAGATCTACACCATGCGCCCCGGCGCCAAGCCTGTCAAAGTGAAGATCTCACTCACCGCCGATCAGGACGAACCCCTGCGCATACGCAGCGTCAGCGGTGCCGGCGGAGCAGTCCCATCGCCCGACGGCAAACAGGTGGCCTTCTCCAACCGCGGCGACATCTTCGTAACCTCCGTCGACTACCCCACCACCCGTCAGATCACTTCGACCCCCGCGGCCGAAAGCTCCGTGGCCTGGGGCAAGGACAACCGTACCCTCTACTACACCTCTGACCGCGACGGCCACCTTAATATATATAAAGCCCGCATCGGCCGCGACGACGACCCCAACTTCCCCAACGCAACCGTCATCGAGGAGACCGCGCTCTTCCCCGCCTCCGACCCCACCGACCGCGCAACCCCCGTCCTCTCGCCCGATGGTAAGCAGATGGCCTTCACCATCAACCGCCGCGACATTGCCGTGATGGACATGAATTCAAAAAAAGTCCGCAAGCTCACCAAGGGCAACATCGGCAACGAGCGTGACGGTATGCTCGACTACTCCTGGTCGCCCGACGGCAAATGGCTCGTGGCCGTGGTCGACATGCACCGCCGCTCGCCCTACTACGACATAGCCCTCATCAACGTAGCCGACGGCTCCATCACCAACATCACCAACACCGCCTACATGAACCAGTCGCCACGCTGGGTCATGGGAGGCGACGCCATACTCTTCCTCAGCAACCGCTACGGTATGCGCAGCCATGCATCTTGGGGATCGCAATACGACGTTCTCCTCGCCTTCACCAACCAGGCAGCCTACGACCGCTACCGCCTCTCGCCCGAAGACTTCGAGCTTCAGAAAGAGCTGAAAGCCTCACGTGCCAAGTCCGCGGCGAAAAAAGACTCCAAGAAAGACTCCAAGGACTCCAAAAAAGCCAAATCCGACACCACCCGGACCGAGAAACCCGGTCTTCAGATCGAGCTTGACGGCATCTCTGACCGCATCGTACGCCTGACACCCTTCTCCTCGATGCTTTCCGACGCCTACATCGACGACAAGGGCGAGACCCTCTGGTTCCTCGCCAAGATCGACAACGGCTACGACCTCTGGAAAAAAGACCTCCGCAAAGGCTCCGTAAGCCTCGCCAACAAACTCGGAGCAGGCCCCACCGGTATGCAGCCCGCAGCCGACGGCCGCACCCTCTTCCTCACCGGCGGCGGCTCTGTACGCAAAATGAGCCTCCCCGGCGGCAAGATCGACGGCGTCAGCTACTCCGCAACCCAGAAATTCGACCCCGCCGCCGAGCGTGAATACATGTATGACTACATGCTCACCGAAGCCGAAAAGCGCTTCTTCGACCCCGACATGAACGGTGTCGACTGGAAAGCCATGGGCAAAGCCTACCGCAAATTCCTCCCCCACATCTCCCACAACGCCGACTTCGCCGAACTCACCAGCGAGATCCTCGGCGAGCTCAACGTCTCCCACTCCGGAGGCCGCTACTATCCCAATGGTGCCCGCGAAGCCACAGCCTCCTTCGGCCTCCTCTACGACCTCACCTACCCCGGCCCCGGCCTTAAGGTAGGCGAAGTCCTCCCCGGCGGCCCCTTCGGCCACGCCGACTCAGCCATGCGCCCCGGCGCCGTCATCACAGCCGTCAACGGCACCCCCGTCGGCTCCGAAACCGATCCCACCACCCTCTTCAACGCCATCGCCGGACGCAAGACCCTCGTAGCCTTCACCCTCCCCTCAGGCGAGAAAGTCGAGGAAGTCATCCTCCCCGTCAGATCCTCGGCCGTCAACAGCCTCCTCTACGACCGCTGGGTCAAGCGCAACGCCCACCTCGTCGACTCCCTCTCCAACGGCCGCCTCGGCTACGTCCACATCAAAGCCATGAACGACGAAAGCTTCCGCACCATCTACTCCGACATCCTAGGCAAATACAACGAATGTGACGGCATCGTCATCGATACCCGCTTCAACGGCGGCGGCCGCCTCCACGAAGACATCGAAGTCCTCTTCAGCGGCAAAAAATACCTCACACAGGAAATCAAAGGCGAACCCACAGGCGAAATGCCCTCGCGCCGCTGGAACAAACCCTCCATCATGCTCACCTGCGAGGCCAACTACTCCAACGCCCACGGCACCCCCTGGGTCTACCGCCACATGAAGCTCGGCAAGATCGTCGGCATGCCCGTCCCCGGCACCATGAGCTCCGTCAACTGGATCGACATGCAGGACCCCTCGCTCGTCTTCGGCATCCCCGTCGTAGGCTTCCGCACCGCCGAGGGCAACTACCTTGAGAACACCCAGCTCGAACCCGACGTCCGTGTAGCCAACGACCCCTCTCGTATCGTACTCGGCATCGACGACCAGCTCGCCACCGCCGTCCGCACCCTCCTCCGCGACCTCGACACAGCCAGATAACCACCCGCCCAGGCCGCACGTCCCGCACCGGCCTCCCGTAGGGACGCGATTAATCGCGTCCGCAACAGCCCCCATTACCCCGGCACCCGCCTC
>UQVH01000011.1 GCA_900544535.1 uncultured Bacteroidales bacterium
GGAGAATCCAGGCCACTGCAAGGGCGCCGTAGGTGTCCGCAGCTGTGGTATAGCAATGTCTAAGATCGACAAGAGCGCCGTAGGTGCGAAACAATTCTAAAAAATCGGCGGCCTCGCGGGAGGTCGCCGATTCTTTTTGTGTTTTATATGTCCGAACGGATCGGAGGAGTCTGTTTAGCGTACAAGCACTTTGACAGCCTTTGAGCCCTGACGCTTGATGTAGATGCCGGGAGTGAGGTTTTCGCCATTGACGCGGACACCCTGGAGGTTGAACCATTCAACGGGAGCGTTTTCGTCAACAACCACGTCCTGAATACCGGATTCGTCACCACCTTCAACGAGGTCCCATTCAACGGTCCGGTAACCAAACGAGCCTCCGAAAGTGATCAGGAAATGTATGCGGGTTGCACCATTTTCATTATAATATTTAGCGTTTGTCCAGTTAATTACTGAATAAACATTAGGATTGGCACAAGTCTGACCGGCAACAGAGACTGTAAATTCAGCGGTCGGATCTTCCGGCAATTTTATTGTATAATACTGACTATAATCAGAATCGATGTAATTAGCGCTGGCTTTTATAGTCGAGATTGCAGCATAGTCCTGACCTTCGTCAACAGTCTTTTCGCCCAATACCAAAGGAATATCCTGACCGGAATTGAGGAAGTTCTTGACAAGAACAGTATTTTCATCTACTCTGATAACCTGGCCTTTTGTCTGCTCAATAACAGCAGTACCGCCATACATCTTATAAATCATATCCACAACTCCCTCAAGAGCAACAGACAGCGGACCTTCTGCTTCAAAGACTGCATAGCCGGCTTCGTCACCGAACTTAGTGTCGATATACACATTATATTTCTGTCCTACAAGGGTTGCAGTTCCGTCAATCGGAGTCGCATAGCAACCTGCGGGTCTTACGGCAAGAGCACCGGTCTTGGTCGCTCCAGCAGCTGTCTCAAGGCTGAAAGTAGCGTCAGCAAGAGTCTGATAGGCATCCGGATCAGCGCTGCTTACGCCTTCAGTGAAGACAAGGGGAGCTTTGCCGTCGGCTATTTTAGCCGCATCGATATTGAATGTAAGAGCGGCGCTCGAATTGGCAAAATATTCCAGTTTCACAGAACCGTCCTCATTTGCAGTAACCGGACTCAGAGAATTCTTGAAAAGTTCGCTGCCTGATGCTGTCTGATAAGCGATCTGGGCGCCCTCACGAGGTTCGGAGACGGTCAGATCAAAAACGACAGCAGCAGGATTATAAGTCACAGAAACCATCTGGTCCTCAGCCGGAGTATCCTCGGAACCTGTTCCCGGCAATTTCTCGCCATTAGGGACCTTGAAAGCATAGAAAACAGTAGCGATGCGCACTTCATATGTACGCCGAACCTCTGTCTGCGTCTTCTGCTCATCTTTCAGAGTCAGATAATTCAATCTATACGTATTGGTTGAAGCAGTTGCATAAGAATAGATCGAAGCTGTCGCATCAACATGGATATTTCCGCCTGCTACAAAGGAGGGATATTCCTTGATGGTTTTAAGATGGAATTTACAATTATTGCCTGCATCATCTTTCAACAAACGCATACCAGTAGCCAGACCGGGGAATGAAATCTGGCCGTCACTGATCTGAAATTTCAGATCATAGCCTGAATTCTGATAGTTTTTCAGAGAATAAGTGCCATCGGTATTCTTTTCGAGCTCATTTGTGGTCGGATAGAAAACCTCTTCTTTAAGTTCATAATACGAACTGCCGGACGGCATCACGAGGCTCCAATAGTGGCAATCCACCTGCTCTGCCTGAGCGGCAGCTCCGCCGAGCAAAAGGCCGACGATCGGGAGTAAAAACTTTTTCATAAGCAAAAAAAGTGTTAGATTTAGATTAATATTTAGGAAGTTATTTAGGAAGTCTTTTTAGAATTTTTATCCTGAACCCTTAGTTTCGCCGTAAAGGTGGGAAGTTTTTTTGGCATTTGCAACTTTTTGTTACAAAATTTTTAATTTTCTTGGAATTTTGTTTATTCAGGCTCTGTATTTGGGGGCTCTTGGTTATCAAATGGTATCAAAATGCCGAAAACATTAGCAAAACTGCAACCGGCCGACAGTCTTTCGAAAGACCGTCGGCCGGAATATTTCAGTTTTTATTGAAATTCAGAATTACTTAACAAGTACCTTGACTGTCTTCGTGCCCTGACGCTTGATGTAGATGCCGGGGGCAAGATTGTCGCCGCTTACGCGCACACCCTGGAGATTGAACCATTCGGCGGGAGCATCCTCGTCGGCAATCACATCGGCAATGCCGCTTTCGCTCTTAGGAACCATGTCGAACACAAGGCAGAAACCGGCGTTCGCACCATAAACAAAATCCGAGGCACCGGGAACCTGTGAAATCGATGTGGTGCCGTTGATTCCACTTGAAATTATCACATGATAGGTATAAGCACTCCCCTCTCCAAGCGTTTCAACCTTTGCAGGGGAATAATAGGCTGCGAGGCCCGGATTAGGATAATATAATTTGGCTGCAAAATGCAAGTCGGAATTATCTATTGCCGAAACCAGATTGACATAATAGTCCTGACCAAACATAGCGCTAAGCGAGAGAAGGGATGAGCTATTTGTAGAAAATCCGGCATAGGAGATGGCACCATCACTTGTAAAACTAAATGTCAGATCCTTGTATTGCCCGATATTGTTGGTTGCATACAAATACTTTTTCAATGTATAGGAACCATCGGCATTGGCAACCACTTCGTGGGTGGTAGGTTTAAAAAGCTCGACATCGCTCAATACATTATCACGGAATGTATTCCCGTAATACTTCACGGTGACTTCTTCGGCAAAAGCGGTTGCGCCTACAAGAACGGCGGCGAGGGGAAGTAAAAATTTTTTCATAAGCAGTTGTTGAAAAGTTGATAAATCAAGATTGAAAAGGTGTTGCTAAAAAGATTATTATTTTGCAATCAGGATGTAAAGATAATAACTTTTTACAGCCTGTTGCAACTTTTTTGCCACAAATTTTTTGTTTGAAAAAACCGGCGTCCTTGCGGTGAGGACGCCGGTTTCTGTGTCTTATATCCGTTAAGGGAATTTATTTGACGAGCACCTTGACTGTCTTCGAGCCCTGACGCTTGATGTAGATGCCGGGGGCAAGATTGTCGCCGCTGACGCGGACGCCCTGAATGTTGAACCATTCGGCGGGAGCATTGTCGCCGTCAGAGACAATATCGGAGATTCCGGACTCATCGCCTTTCACTTCCCAGGTGAGACAGTAGTTTTTGTTTTCGCCCTGGAAATATACATTGTAGACCTTGCGGACATTGTCACCGTCTTTATAATGACATACATCGGGCATTCCCCATTTGCCAAGATCGGGAGCATTGTCATAGACTTCGATCATCGGATTGCTTACTTTCAGCTGAGTGCCATCCTTTTTTTCAAGGTTGGTTTCAATGACATAGTTCAGATAGTCGGGGATCAGAATCACCTTATGTTGGTCGCTGGTCACAGGGTTGTCATTGCCATCCTTGATTTCAGCCCATTTGCCATAATCATCCGGAAGATCAAGTTCCTGGAAAGCGTCAAAATAATCATATGCCGTCGGCGCCTTGACGTCGCTCAGAATGAAAGGAATATTCAGGCCGGAGCCGAGGAAATCGTAGAAAGTGAAATTGTTATCGTCAATTATGTCGATGTTGCACTCGTATTCACCTGCCGGCTCAAAATCCATACTCTTCCATTCCATAAGGGTCACTTTGCGTTTTTCACCTTTCTTCAGCGGGCTTCCGGTCATTTCAAATGAGGCATAGCCGGTGACATCGCCGACTTTCACGTCAAGATAAGCCTTGTAGCGGGCCTTATTGATGGAAAGTTCCTCGGTCTGCACGGCATAGCATCCTGCGGGACGCACCATGACGGGGCCTGTAACGGTGCGGTTGTCAACGGTCACGAGGCTGTAAGACGCGCCTTCGAGCGCCTGGTATTCATCGGGATTCTCAGAGCTGTCGAAGCCGTCGGTAAACACGATTGCCGACTTGCCTGGGGCAACCTCGTCGCCGGTGGTGCGCAGCCCGATCATTGCGCCGGAGTTCATGAAATTGTAAACAGCCGTCGAACGGTCCTCACGATGAAGGACGGTGCTCTTAGTGTTCTGAAACAATGCATTGTCGGAAGAATCGACATAGGAAACATCGACAGGATCATTGTTGACAGTCATCTCAAAAACAGCCCAACCGTCAATGGCTTCCTCCTTATATGAAGGATTCTCGTCGCCGAATTCGTCGATCTTATCGCCAAACGGGATTTTAAACTCACTTGCAATCCAGACTCTGTAATGCTTGCCTCTGTCGTCCTCTCCCTGGAAAGAAGCGACAGAAAGATTGCGGTAAATCACAACCGGGAACGAAAGCTCCTTTTTGGGGACAGGCACAAACTGACCGAGGCTGTAATATTCCAACCCGTCGACCGGCATCACCTTATACATATATGACTGGTCGCTGTCGGGGACTTTGATTTCATAGCGGGCTTCCGGAGAAGTCTCCACACCGCTTGTCCACACGGGATAAGAGAACGAAAGCACCGGCGAGTTCCAGACCTCATCCGGGAATCTGTATTTCACACTTTCCAAGCCATTGTAGACGCGCTTGGTACCGATGGAAAAGTTGACATCGAGGTCCGAGTTCAAAAATTTCCTGATAGTATAGGAACCATCGTCCTTAACTTCGACTGTGTGTCTTATCGGATCGAAAATCTCCCTGCCGAGCTTCCAGTAACTGCCGTCAATTTCATGACATGTCACAGTGACATCGATTGTCTGCTGCGCCGATGCGGTACCGAAGAGGAGTCCGATAACCGGGACCAAATATTTTTTCATGAGCTGAAAGTTTGTTTTTTATATTGATTTTAGGTTATTTCCTGCACTGTTTTCAAGTCGGGGACGTAAAGTTGGGAAGTTTTTTCAGCTTTTGCAACTTTTTGGCACAAAATTTAATGTTTTGCAGAAAAAAGTGACAGCAAAAAGCGCCGTAGGTGCGAAACAAGACATAATTGTTTCGCACCTACGGCGCTCTTTATTATTATAACTCATCGCATTACCACAGCTGCGGACCGCTATGCGGCCCGCAGCTGTGGCCTGAATTCCTCCGACCGCTAACGCGGTCAGCCTGTTCCGCCACGTTGCCCGGCAACGCCTGTGGTTATCTCTAATCCTGGCCGCGGGCCCATAATCCAATTTTGCCAGACGTCATGGGGCTATATACCTAATCTTAGCCTGTGGCACTATATAATAATAAGGTGGTGTCAGTCGAGTTTGAGGACGGCGAGGAAGGCTTTCTGCGGCACCTCGACGGATCCGATCTGCTTCATGCGCTTCTTGCCCTTCTTCTGTTTTTCAAGAAGTTTGCGCTTACGCGAGATGTCACCACCGTAACATTTGGCCGTCACATCCTTGCGCACGGCCTTGATGGTCTCGCGGGCTATGATCTTGGCTCCGATGGCTGCCTGGATGGCGATGTCGAACTGCTGGCGCGGGATCAGCTCCTTGAGTTTCTCGCACATGCGGCGTCCGAAAGTCACGGCATTGTCGACATGGGTCAGGGTAGACAGCGCGTCCACGCTCTCGCCGTTGAGCAGGATGTCGAGCTTGACGAGTTTCGACTCGCGGAAATCGTGAAGATGATAGTCAAACGAAGCATAGCCTTTGGAGATGCTCTTCAGCTTGTCGTAGAAGTCGATCACTATCTCACCGAGAGGCATGTCGAAAATCAGCTCCAGACGGTTGCCTGAAATGTATTCCTGCTTCACTAATTCGCCTCGCTTGGAGAGGCAGAGAGTCATGATCGGGCCGATATAGTCGGCGGCGGTGATGATAGAGGCGCGGATATAGGGCTCTTCGATATGGTCGATGAGTGTGGCTTCGGGGAGGCCCGAAGGATTGTGGACCTCGGTCATGTTGCCGTGTTTGTCGAAGACGCGGTAGGACACGTTGGGGACGGTGGTGATCACGTCCATGTCAAACTCGCGTCCGAGACGTTCCTGGATGATCTCCATATGGAGCAGGCCGAGGAAGCCGCAGCGGAAACCGAAGCCGAGCGCCATCGACGATTCGGGCTGGAAGGTAAGCGAAGCGTCGTTGAGCTGGAGTTTTTCGAGCGACGAGCGCAGATTTTCAAAATCCTCGGTCTCGATCGGGTAGACACCGGCGAAGACCATGGGCTTCACCTCTTCGAAGCCGTCGATGGCTGCGTCGCAGGGGGTGTTGACGTGAGTGATGGTGTCGCCGACCTTGACCTCTTTCGAGGTCTTGATGCCTGAGATGATATAGCCGACATTGCCCGCCGACAGTTCCTGACAGGGAAGCATGTCGAGCTTGAGCACTCCGATTTCGTCGGCGTTATACTGCTTTCCGGTGGCCACGAACTTGACAAAGTCGTTTTTGCGGATGGTGCCGTTGACAATCTTGAAATATGCGATGATGCCGCGGAAAGGGTTGAACACCGAGTCGAAGATCAGGGCCTGGAGCGGCGCCTGCGGATCGCCTTTCGGTGCGGGGACACGCTCAACAATGGCCCGCAGGATGTCGGGGACACCGATGCCGGTCTTGCCGCTGGCGCGGATTATCTCCGAAGGATCGCAGCCGAGCAGGTCGACAATCTGATCCTCCACCTCGTCCGGCTTGGCGCTGTCGAGATCGACCTTGTTGATAACGGGAATGATCTCAAGGTCATTGTCGATGGCCATGTAGAGATTTGAGATCGTCTGTGCCTGAATGCCCTGAGAGGCGTCCACGATCAGCAGCGCGCCCTCGCAGGCCGCTATCGAACGCGAGACTTCATATGAGAAGTCGACGTGTCCCGGAGTGTCGATGAGGTTGAGGACATAGTCCTCGCCGTCGAGATTGTAGTTCATCTGGATGGCGTGGCTCTTGATGGTGATACCGCGCTCACGCTCCAGATCCATATCGTCGAGCACCTGTGCCTGCAGATCTTTGGCAGCCACGGTGTTGGTGTATTCCAACAGACGGTCGGCAAGCGTACTCTTGCCGTGGTCTATATGGGCTATTATACAGAAGTTGCGGATATTTTTCATAACTGACTGCAAATTTAGTGATTTTTTTCCACATATACCCACCTATGTTATATAATCATACATACAGCGGCCCTACCGCATGACAGTCCGAATATGTGAAAGAATGTAAAAATTGACGGGAGAATTTGGCAGATCAAAAAAAACGTCATACCTTTGCAGCGCAAAACCAAAACATGGTGAGCATAGCTCAGTTGGTTAGAGCGTCGGATTGTGGTTCCGAAGGTCGTGGGTTCGACCCCCACTGTTCACCCCTGATGATGAAAAGCGGTAGCGAATCGAGAGATTCGATGCCGCTTTTCTTATATCAGAGACGCGTGGTGACCACAGGCCAGCCCCAGAGACCCCGTTCGAGATTCAGAGAGAGCGTGCTGCCCGTGCGGCAGCGGTTATAGCGCTGGAGCGACACTTCGAGAGCTTTTTCACGGCCGTTTTCAAAGCGCACATGCAGGATATATTTATAGTAGGGATTTCCGCGGCGGTAGCGTCCTCGCCCCACACGCTGCGAATGGTAGTGGGTCTCCATCTCCCGGCTTTCGACCGCCACCTGTTCGGAATGGAGAGTAGCGTCATCGGCCAGGCCGATGTTCAGTCCGAGGATCAGCAGCAAAGCCGCTCCGGTCATGAAAACCATGTGGCCCAGAAGTATGCCGTAGACACTTGTGCCTTTCCACAGCCGCGTCAACCGGCTCCGCAGCGGAAACCACAGACCGAGAGCCGCGAGAAGCGCCATGCCGAGCGGTTCCCACCATTCAACGAGTGTACGTTCATAGATGACCATAGAGACGGCATAGAGAACCATGACTGCTAAAATGGCCCCTATCCATTTCAGGGCCTCCTTGTAATCCTTGAATGTAGTGTGATTTTTTGCCATTGTAAGTTGAAATACCGTGAAGACAGTTGCGATAATCTTTTTCCGACGGCAAAGTTACGGCCAATCGGGTTACTTATCCAAAAAAAGTAGTAATTTTGCCGCTGAAAAAACCGAACTATAAACTAATCCATAATCACAGACACTTTCTATGAAAAAGAATCTTATCCGCACTTTAGCCATTGCCCTCGGACTGGCCATTGCCGCTCCTGCATCCGCGCAATTCAACCTGGGCAAGCTCGCCAACGCCGGCAAGAAAGCCATACAGGCCGCCACTCTCACCGACGCCCAGATGGCTGCCTACGTAAAGGAATCAGTCGACTGGATGGACGCCAACAACCCCGTCACCCCTGATGACGACCCCTACACCATCCGCCTCAAGAAACTCACCGACGGCCTCAACGATGTCGAGGGAATTCCCCTGAATTTCAAAGTCTACCGGGTGATTGACGTCAACGCCTTCGCCTGCGCCGACGGCAGTGTCCGTGTCTTCTCCTCGCTGATGGACATCATGAGCGACGACGAGCTCCTCGGCATCATCGGTCATGAGGTGGGCCACGTGGCAAAACACCATTCGAAAAACGCATTCAAGACAGAGCTCATGACCGGCGCCCTGAAAGACGGCATAGCATCGGCCGGAGGCGTGGCAGCCGCCCTCACCGAATCGCAGCTCGGCCAGCTGAGCCAGTCGCTCATCAATGCCAAATATTCCCAGAAACAGGAAAAAGAAGCCGACGATTACGGATATGAGTTCCTGAAATCGCACGGCAAAAATCCCTGGGGCATGGTTCAGGCTTTCGAGAAATTCCAGAAGATGGAAGCCGAATCAGGAGCTTCGTCATCATACATCAATAAGATGTTCTCTTCCCATCCTGAAACCAAAGAGCGCATCAAGCGCATGACCGAACGTTGCGAAAAGGACAAAATCGCCCGTCCCGTCGAAAAAACCGAATCAGCAACAAAATCTGAATCCGCAACGAAGTCTAAATCCGGATCGAAATCCAAATCCGGCAAAAAATCGAAATAAAGCCCACGCAAGCCCCGACAATATCAAAAGCGCCGCAGATGCGAAACAGTTTCGCACCTACGGCGCTCTCTATTATTGTATCACATCACATTACCACAGCTGCGGACTCCTATGGAGCCCTTGCAGTGGCCTGGATTCCTCCGACCGCTAACGCGGTCAGCCTGATGCTCTATTTCTTCTCTTTCAAAAGATCGCGGATCTCGGTGAGAAGCACCTCTTCTTTCGTCGGTTCGGGATCGGGAGCAGGCGCCGGAGCCTCCTCTTCCTTGCGTTTGAGCTGATTGATACCCTTGATGGCCACAAAGATACAGAGAGCAATGATAATGAAATCAACGATCGTCTGCACCCACGAGCCCCAGTTGAGCGACACTTCCGGAGTGAGCACCTCCTGAGTCGTGCCGTCGATGACAGCCTGCTGGATCACCCACTTGTAGTCCGTGAAATTCATACCGCCGGTGGCCACTCCGACAAGCGGCATGATTATATCATCGACTAACGAAGAAATGATTTTGCCGAAAGCGGCACCGATAACAACACCGACTGCCATGTCGATGACATTGCCACGCATGGCAAACTCTTTAAATTCCTTTACGAATGACATTGTTCAAATATTAAATTTGTTATAGATTATAAAGCGAAGTAAACATTTCTGAAATATTGAAACAAATCCGGACCGGCGATTGTTTCGGTTCGAGAGCCTGTTTCGCAAAAATAAGTAAAATATATCGTATTACCACGAAACAGATGCTATATTTTACTTTTTTATACAAAACAAGGCAAAAAACACGAATTTTATTTTGCTTATACTTGACGGAAATTCAAAAAATAATAGTACCTTTGTGGCGTTTTTAAAGGCAGCCGTTTCAGAAGGCTGACCCGAAACACGTTGCATCGCGTCTCAACAATTTTCAATAGGATAAGTAAAGATCATATAACCCAATTTTATATCCAAAATTATGACAAAAATAGGTATTAATGGTTTTGGCCGCATCGGCCGGTTCGTATTCCGTGCATCAACCAAGCGCGACGACATCGAAGTAGTTGCAATCAACGACCTTCTCCCCGTTGACTACATGGCTTACATGCTCAAGTATGACACAATGCATGGCAAGTTTGACGGCACTGTCGATTTCGACCTCGAAAAGAGCCTTCTTATTGTCAATGGCAAAGCTATCCGCGTTACAGCATGCAAGAATCCCGCTGAAATCGGCTGGGGTGCAGTAGGCGCTGAATATGTTGTTGAATCAACCGGTCTCTTCCTCACCAAGGAAAAAGCTCAGGCTCACATCGAAGCCGGCGCAAAATATGTGGTTATGTCTGCTCCCTCTAAGGACGACACCCCCATGTTCGTTTGCGGCGTTAACCAAAATAGCTACGTCAAGGGCACTCAGTTCGTATCTAACGCTTCTTGCACCACCAACTGTCTTGCTCCTATCACCAAGGTGCTCAACGACAAGTTCGGCGTTGTTGAAGGCCTCATGACTACCGTTCACTCTACTACCGCTACTCAGAAGACTGTCGACGGTCCCTCTATGAAGGACTGGCGTGGTGGCCGTGCCGCTTCCGGCAACATCATCCCCTCTTCTACCGGTGCTGCTAAGGCTGTGGGCAAAGTTATCCCCGAACTCAACGGCAAACTGACCGGTATGTCAATGCGTGTCCCCACCCTCGACGTATCTGTTGTTGACCTCACTGTCAACCTCGCCAAACCCACTACCTACGACGAAATCTGCGCTGCCATGAAGGAAGCTTCTGAAGGCGAACTCAAAGGTATCCTCGGCTACACCGAAGACGCAGTCGTTTCAAGCGACTTCCTTGGCGATCCCCGCACTTCAATCTTCGACAAGAACGCAGGTATCATGCTTTCACCCACTTTCGTTAAGGTTGTAAGCTGGTATGACAACGAAATCGGCTACTCTAACAAGGTGCTCGATCTCATCGCCCACATGAAGAAAGTCAACGGCTAATCCCCGCCCCGACTCCCAACTTCATAACATAGTAAAAAGAACTCTTGAGAGACAGTCTCGCGCGCCGGGACTGTCTCTTTTTATGCCCGCTCCCAAAGATGGTAAGAACAGCCACCATCACCTCCGGTAGGGACGCTTTGCTTGTTTTACAACTCTCCGTGCGTCAAAATCTGTTAACTTTGGTTAATAATTTGGGGAAAGGTCTATTTTTATTTACATTTGTGCTCAATTTCGTGAAGTTTGATTAAAAACTTCCATGAAAACAGGGATCATTATAAGAAACAATAATTTATTCACCTTACTAATAACCAATCGGCCGTCTGACCGACGGTCAAATTCCAATTTTTTGCGTATGAAGAAAATTTTACTCTCTCTCGCAGCAGTTGCAATGACCTTAAGTGCATCTGCGCAAACCACAATGTCGTATGACGTTACTAAAGTTCCTACAAATGCACAAATAGTAACCGATGTAACTGACATTACTGTAACTTACGGCGGTGAAAAGAGCGTTGATAAAACAGGTGCCCCCATAGCTGCATCATCAGCCAATGAAGAGGGTGACGTTTGGAAAAACGCTCTTAAGAAAAAAGGCTTTAAGTATACCATTGATGGGAACACTTATTCTTTTTCAAACTATGCTGAAGCCGTAGACAACGCCCGTGGCGCTACCTTTGCATTCGACGCTAATGCTCCCGTTTACGGTGGTTTCGTAAAATACGAACCTGTTACTGACGGTCAGATTGTAGCTTATTTCTATATTCCTGACAATAAAGCTGTTGTTGTAACCGAAATCAACAAAAATAACGAAGCTAAAAACTTGGTTACTTCCGGTGATGCCAAGATTTATATTGAAGACGGAACTAATGTAACTGTTAGCGAAACAGGTATTCCCGACGCCACTTACAAGAAAACAGTAGGTGTAATCGTTTGGAATGTTAAAGGTGGCAACACTTACTACCTCATGCTCAACGGTTCAAAAATTGGTGTAGGCGGTTTCATTTTCGCTTCTACCGGCAAAACTTCAGATCCCGAACCCGCTCAGGGCGAAACTTTTGAAGTTCAAGGCAACGGCGCTACTCTTTGGGGTAAAACTTTCGATTCCGTAACTATCCCCTTTGAATTCAACAAAGAAACCAAAGTTGCGACATTCACCAACTTTCTTGGTTCAAATGCCTCTTTCACTATCAAGTTTGAGATTACAGATCCTAACAGAGATCCCGATGCGCTCGATTCTACATTCAACTCTGTTGCTGTAAGCGGACTGGGCGAAGGCGAGGCTAACGGCGGCCATACCATCGACGGTTTTACCGATCCTATTATCCTTAATCAGGACAATGCCCCATTTGGCAAACTTGAAAACGCTTTGTTCTGGACCGGTTACAATACCCAGATGAAAGTCGAGACAGCAGATATTAATGGTACCACTGTGATAGTCTACGCTATGAAGTTCATGCTCGGCGGCGGTGACTATTATCCTTGGGATGCAGCTACCTCAACTTGGGGCGAAAAAGCTGCTACATCTCAATATGAATTCATCAATCTCATTAAGAAGATCCCTGTCAATGCAGGCGGTGATGAATCAGGCATCGAGGACATCGTAACCGACAATGTTGACGAAAACGCTCCTGTTGAATACTACAATCTCCAGGGTATCCGCCTCAGCGAACCCGCAGCCGGCCAGATCGTGATCCGCCGTCAGGGTTCCAAGGTCAGCAAAATTCTTGTTCGCTGATCATAGATAAAACGAACTTAATATCCCGCAATAAGCAAATCGGCGACCTCTACGCGAGGACGCCGATTTGTTTTTTAGTCACAATTTTGGTAATTTTGCATCCAAAAGCAACCATTATCACCCCACTACAACAATATGAAATTTGAGGAGCTTGATCTGAGCTACGATATACTTGACGCGCTCGACGCGATGCGCTTCGACGAGTGCACCCCGATCCAGGAACAGGCCATCCCCGTCATACTCGAAGGTCGCGACCTCATCGCTGTGGCTCAGACCGGAACCGGCAAGACTGCCGCCTATCTCCTTCCGGTCATCGACCGTCTGGCCGACATGCCTGAGGCAAAAGACTATGTGAACTGCATCGTCATGGCCCCTACCCGTGAGCTCGTCCAGCAGATCGACCGACAGATGGAAGGCTTCGCCTACTATGTCCCCGTCAACAGCGTGGCTATCTACGGCGGAACTGACGGAGCCGGATTCGCGCAGCAGCAGCGCGGACTGAAAATGGGCGCCGATGTGGTCATCGCCACCCCCGGACGTCTCCTGGCCCACTTACAGATGGGCTATGTCGACCTCTCGCGCGTTTCCTACTTCATCCTCGACGAGGCCGACCGTATGCTCGACATGGGTTTCTACGACGATATAATGCAGATTGTCAAGCATCTCCCCAAAGACCGTCAGACTCTGATGTTCTCCGCTACGATGCCTCCGAAAATCCAGCAGCTGGCCAAAGCCATTCTCAATGATCCGGCAGAGGTCAAGATCGCCGTATCGCGCCCCACCGAGAAGATCGACCAGTCGGCATTCGTATGTCACGAAGGTCAGAAGACCGGCATACTGAAACACCTTTTCAAAACAGCCCACTCTCAGCGCGTCATCGTTTTCTCATCCTCGAAAATCAAGGTCAAGGAACTCACCCGCGAACTGCGCCGGTGCAAAATCAAGGCTGCCGAGATGCACTCCGACCTCGAACAGAACGCCCGCGAGGAGGTGATGCTCGATTTCAGGGCCGGAAAGATTGACGTACTCGTGGCTACTGACATCGTGGCCCGCGGCATTGACATCGACGACATCTCCATGGTGGTCAACTACGACGTCCCGCGCGAAGCCGAGGACTATGTCCACCGCATCGGCCGCACCGCCCGTGCCAATGCCGACGGCAAAGCAGTCACACTGATTTCAAGCAAAGAACAGTCGAAATTCGGACAGATCGAGAACTTCCTGGGCTACGAAGTCCGCAAGGAAGCCGTTCCCTCAGAACTCGGCGAGGCCCCCGAATATCATCCCGGACGCCGTCAAGGTAGCGGTCGAGGCCGTGGAAACCGTCAAGGCAACAACCGTCGGAGCAACAACCGCAAATCATCAGGCAACGGGAAACCATCAGGTAACAGAAACCGGCATGATAACGCCAGCGGCAACCGCAACCAATCGGAAACCACCCAACCAAAACCCACCCCCAACGCCCAATCCGACGGCCGTTCCCGCGACACCAAACCGCAATCCGACGTCACCCCACGCGACGCCAAACCACAATCCGACGACCGCCCCTCGCGCAAACGCCATCCCAAACGTCGGTCATCATCCAAAGGCAATCCCGACACCCCTGAAAAATCCGGCCCGGAATCAAAATAATATCAGGCAAGCCGCGTTAGCGGCGGGGTGAATCCAGGCCACTGCAAGGGCTCCAGAGGAGTCCGCAGCTGTGGTAATGCAATATGATATAATGATAAAAGCTCCGTAGGAGTGAAACAAAATCTCTCCTGCGGAGCTATATTCACAAATCCCTCCTGCTGAACAATCGGTAAAATTCGTCGGATTCACTCAGACGGAAACCGTTGGCCTCAAGAAAAGCCACGGAATTTTCGGTGTAACCGTTCAGAAGAATTATATTGTCGTAGGATTTACACAGCTCCCCAAGAATTTCCATTTCACGCGGACCGTCAAGATAATGGAAATGATGCAAGAAATATGACGTAGAGTCATGATTGATATAATCGAAAACATAGCGTTCGGTGCCGACCACCGCCCAACTCCGGCCCTGACGTTCAATTTCATCTATCCGTGAACTGATTGTCTTCAACTTTTGGATGTCCGGATGTTTCGGATCGCCTTTCAGACCCTGCAAATGATCATAGACACTCAGATCCTCGGTCGCAGTCTTCATATTGAGATGGACGGTATAGGCGGCAATTATTAGCACCGATACCAGAGCCACCGCCGTATAGACACGGATCAGGCGCAACAGTCGGCGATCAGTGAAAATGCAGAGCAAGGGAATGATCGAGAGAACCATAGGCCGCTCGACAAATCCGTCGGAACCGACGGTGGCAAGCATAGCGCAGCATGTCACCACCAACAGGTGCGGCACATCGGCTGACACACGGCGCGAATGAGTCAGATTGTAAAGCCACGGCAAGAACAGTATCAGGAGATAGAAACTCTGAAGCAGTCCGAAGGGCTGGACTTCGGAATTCAGATAGAATTTAATGAAATTCAACGCCAAAAACGCACAGACGGCGGACACGGCGGCAAAGGTCATGACACGCCGACGTCTCGCAGCAACCGCCAAACACGCTCCCGCAAAGCACAGAATCATCGGATAATAAGCCGTGAAAACATTACGGCTGCATTCTTGCAGACGCCACATGAGATAACCGGTATCAAAGTGGCGGTTGACGATATTGTCGGGATTCCATGCCCTGACATATGCGGCGGGATCACCGGAAGTCATCAGAAATATAACGGCAAAAGCCGTCAGCCCGAAAACCGCGAGTCCCACCGCCGACTGGATGACGATCTTCCTCACTTGCGTATCCGATGCTCCTGATTTTCGAACGGCATAAATTATGACCGCAAGGATAAAGGGCAATGCGGCCAATGTCGACATGCGGCTCAGAGCCATAAGTGCCGTAAGCACCCCTACAAGAGCTATCCTGCGCAGATCGGGCCGATCCATGTAGCACAGCACCCCGATTGCAAACGCAGTCATAAACGGATAGGCCCCGGCGTCCCAGCCGTAAAGCGGCAACGAGACAAAGCGCGCGGCCGCACAGAGCATCATGAAAAGCAGCGAAGACAAAAACGTCTGCCCTGTCCTCCGGAAAAGGAAGAGACAGGACAGTGCTATTGAGAACTGGTAGCAGATAACCATCAGCACCCTCAGTGAATAAAGCGAGTCGCCGAAAAGCCTTGTCCACAGACTGCCGATATAGAAAGAGAGCATCCCGATAGGCGCATCGGCATAATGCCTGACAGACAATGCCTGATAGAGCTCGTCGGTCCAATACAGGTAAGTGCCGAGGCCGATAAAAGGGATGACAAGCCCTGCGACAACGGCCAAAGAAGAAATCAGGAGCGAGGTCCGGCGGGTCATCACGGTTCAGAGGGTGTTTGGTGCCAGCTGCTTATTTCGCGTATTCGATCTTACCCACCAACTTGCGCGATATGCCGGGATTTTCAACCGAGCGCACTGAGGGCTGATGCATGTCTTTGGGGAAATAAAGGAAGAAGCGGTCGGCAGGAGCGGGAGAATAGACGATCTCCTCGTCAGTCGAATAGTTCGTGCGGTCCTTTACGGGATCATATTCGTTGATCGGAGTGACTTTACCGGCCACCCCCATCAGTTCGTTGCCTTCGTATGTGTACTGGAGGTCTATGAAATTGCGGTGTGACTCGATTTTGGTGTCTTCGGCAGATTTGGGAGTGTATTCGAGCACATTGATCCAGAGACGGCCTTCTTCAAGCACAATCTTTTTGCCCGCTTCGAGAGTCATCGGATCAGTCTCGGCAAGAAATTTGAACAGTTTGTCCCACAGGGGCTTGTTAAGGCGATACTGTGTGGCAAATTCAAGAGCGTCGATGCTCTTGTCGGCATTCACGGACCAACCGTTGGCCCACTCGCGGCTATCGACCCACTCCTGAGCCTCTGCCGCCGTCATAAGATTTTCATTAGTCATGGTTTTTCTATGATTTTGGTTTTATGGATGTTATCAAAATTCTCTTTGACTTTCAAAACTCAGTTCAATGCCGTTGTGCATCGCAAAGGCCAGACTGTAATTCATTTCCATTGCGTTTCTGCGCGGAAAAATCGGTGCTACAACCACATGACAGACTATTTCTGTCGCTTTAAGCAGATCTATACCTACTGCCGTCAGCTTTGCCTTAAATATTTCCAACGTATGTTCCAACTGAGAGATGGCTTTTTCATAAGTATAGACCACGCTTTCGATTGTCCGTCCTTCAGCATTTGACTTGAATTCAATCAACGCAAAAAGGTCGGCATGAAACAACGCGCAATCCGCGACTCCACCCTCAGGACTTTTGACGAACTTGTTGTCGATCGCAAACAGGTGCAGGTCTCTTTCAGCAGGATTCACCCCGATAAAACAACCTGCGGGCAAAGCATCGGCATCGGCAAAACGCGATATTTTCTGCACTTCATCGTCAACCACGTAGACAGCAGGATCTGCTTTCGTATCCACGCAGTCAAGTACATCGACGGCGTGACCGCGGAACGCCATGCGCAGACGGAGATTGGAAATTGCCTGAGGGACTTCCATAATCACTTCGATTTACGCATCTGTGACAAGTAGAAACGATAGAGTCCGTTAAACTCGCCTGACAGTATGTCGGACACCGAGTCAAGATAGTTTGCCTGAATAAGGCCGGTCGATTTGTCGATTATGTCCCGGCAATCGGAAGTCCCGTCTTCCGAGCGACCAAGTGAATAAACGGCAATCTCGTCAGGGCGCACGATGTAGTCAGCCGGAAGCTTTTCGGTCAATTCACCGACAGTATCGGGATATTTATCCAGAATGATGCCTCCCAACAGAGAGATATTGAGAATCGACAGGATATACGGGCTGTGTGTGGTCAGGGTCCATGTGCCTACCTTGCATTTCTCGGTGTTCGTTTTGGCAAGAATCTGCCGCAGAAGTTCAAGCTGATTGGACGGGAACAGATTCAGTTCCGGTTCCTCGATAGTGAAACTTTGGAAATAGTTCTCAGAGACGCAATAGTCAATCACCATCAGCAACGGTATAATCGACTGCATACCCGACGAAGCATAGCACAATTCTATGTCTCCGTTAGCACAGACTATCTTATCCTTTCCGTCTTTAAGCACATATCTCGAATGAAGAAACGGCAAATCGTAAGTCTTGAAATGATTCTTCGCCTTTTCAAAAAAGCTCATATACTCCATAAGAGCGCCAGGCAACGGCACTTGGGCCACCATCAGGCTCACCATTGAATTGGACAGAGCACCGACTATGCCTCTTTCGGCAGGACAATAGAACGAAAGCCGCAGATTCGACGCAAGCACATCGTGATGTTTAGCCATAAGATTTGCCAATTCATCTTTTTTCAGATTGGATGTCTCGACGCCAAGATTTTCCAATGTCCCTTTCAGACATTGATTCATAACCCGGCCTATGAATATATGCAATTTCTTGCGGTCTTTTTCTGAACTGAGAATGTCAAATTTTTTGTCCTTATATTTTACCGTAAACTCATTGCCGTCGAAATATTCAATATACGTGTCAGCCTTAAAATAATCCTGAATGCCATAAATCGAAAAAATTCTCCTGACAACGTCATTACGGTTATCCATAACCGCATTATAGAGCGACACGTCTCTCAGACATGACAACAGTTTGGCAATCGTGCTTTTGCCGACGCCCTGTTCGCCGATGAAGACATTAAGTTTCTTAAGAACTATGTCGATGTCGGTTATCGGTCCGAAGTTACGGATTATCAGATGTTCCATTTCTATAATGAGGCAGAATCCATGAGCTTTATTTATTCAGATCGGAAGCGCGAGACTTTCCTGATGCAAAAGTAGTTATTGAGCGCGACAATTGCAAATCACGGGGCGGTTGTTTGCGGAGCTTTGGCGGTGCGGCGATTTTTTGCTATCTTTGCACTGTCTCCGTCTCAGGAGCCGCGAGTATCATCCCCCACTCTATAATCACCTTCTCCGATTTCCATGAAACTGTTTTCAACTCTGCTTGGTCTTTTCCTGACTACATCCGTGGCTGTCAATGCCTCGACCCCATCAACTTATGCCCATCTGTATGAAGGTCTTCCGTTCGAGATGCCTGTCATTGACAAGCCCGTGTTTCCGGCAAACACCGTAAGTCTTACCGACTTCGGCGCCGTGGCAGACGGCAAGACTCTCAACACAGATGCTTTCGCCAAAGCCATCGACACCCTTTCGGCTAAAGGAGGCGGCACACTGAATGTACCTGCCGGAATATGGATGACCGGACCTATAGCACTCAAGTCAAACATCAATCTCCACCTCGACGGAGGCGCGCTGATACTCTTCTCACCCGATCCTGATCTCTATCCGGCAATCTATACAGTATATGAAGGCTACGAGGCCTATCGCGCCGTCTCCCCTATCTATGGCGAGGGGCTTGAAAACGTGGCGATCACCGGCGACGGTGTGATCGACGGCAACGGAGCCGCATGGCGTCAGGTGAAACGCGACCAGATGACGCCTCCGCAGTGGAAACGCAAAATCAAATCCGGCGGCATTCTTGTAGGCGACAATGTGTGGTATCCCTCGCAGGACTACATCGACGGTGAAAAAATACGCGAGGGCGAAGACGGCATTGCCCGACTCAAGGCCATGACAAAGGAGGAGGCTGAGAAGATCAAACGGTTCATCCGTCCGGTGATGGTCAAATTGGTCAACTGCAAGAACGTATATCTCCAGGGGGTACTGTTTCAGAATTCTCCAGCATGGAATCTCCACCCGCTGCTATGCGAAAATCTGATTATCGACGGTGTTTACGTCAAAAATCCGGAATACGCTCAGAACGGCGACGGCCTTGACGTGGAATCATGCAAAAACGTAATCATCTACCGCTCGACCCTTGATGTGGGCGACGATGCTATCTGCATCAAGTCAGGCAAGGACGAGGACGGACGCAAGCGCGGAGTGCCCACCGAGAACGTGATCGTCAAAGACTGCCGCGTGTTTCAGGGCCACGGCGGCTTTGTGGTCGGCAGCGAGATGTCGGGCGGAGTCAACAATGTAGCCGTGTCCGACTGCCAGTTCATCGGCACCGACGTGGGTCTGCGCTTCAAGAGCACCCGCGGCCGTGGCGGAGTGGTGAAAAATATTTTCATTGACAATATCAACATGCTCGATATCGTCGGTGAAGCTCTGCTTTTCGACCTCTATTATTGGGTTAAGAATGCTCCGAAAACCATTCCGCCGGTCGATGAGACAACTCCCCAGTTCCGCGACATCACCATCACTCGCGTCAGCTCGTTCAATTCAGGTATACCCGTCAAGTTCAACGGACTGCCGGAAATGCCGATCGAGAATATCAAGGTGAGCAACTCTATCTTTACCGCTCAGAAAAGCGGGCTGCTTTCCGAATCGACCGGAATCAGTTTTGACAACGTGGACATCACCTCAGCCACAGGAGCCGCTCTGACCATCAACAATTGCAGCGACGCCACTCTCACCGGTTGTAAATTCACCGCTCCCGACAAAGAAAAGATCCTTTACACCGGCACCAACAAAAATGTCAGGGTGAAATAATTTCCACAAGCCTCGGCGAGAGCCGAGAGCCGGCACGGTAAATCCCGACAACAACACATCCGGCGCTGATTCGCAGACTGAATCAGCGCCGGATGTGTTATTTAGCCTGTTACAATCGCCCCGGCAGGGACGCTTTGACAAGCCATCATGAATTTACTTCTTCGGAGTCTTTTTAGGCTTCCTGGGTTCTGGGCGGAGGATACGGAGTACCTGAGCCGAGCGCGGAGGCAGATAGAGACGCAACCATTCACGGCCTGAGGGAGCGAAGAGCGGATCGGTCTGAGTCAGATGACGGACGCTTTCGTCAATGTTGCCGTAGCCGCCGAAATAGGCGTTGTCGGTCGAAAGCACAACCTCATATTCTCCGGCAGGCGCAAGCACACCATAACCGGTGAAAGCCTTGACAGGATTGAAATTGTAGACAAAGACAAGATCGCCACGCATGTAGGCGAGCACCTGATCATCATCCTTTTCCCAAAGCTTCACCACCGGGAGAGCCTGGAAATTGTAGACACCTGAGATCAGATGGATCATGGCGTTGTCAAAGTTGTTGAGCTGGTCGTATTTCAGCTCCTTGCGGTCAACAAGATCCCACTGACGGCGGGCATACTTGTAGCTCCAGCCGTTGCCTTCGCGCGGGAAGTCGATCCATTCGGGATGGCCGAACTCATTGCCCATGAAGTTGAGATAGCCGCCATTGATGGTAGAGGCGGTTACGAGACGGATCATCTTGTGGAGTGCCATGCCACGGGCCACTACCATATTGTCATCGTCCTTCATCATGTGCCAGTACATTTCCTTGTCGATCAGGCGGAAGATCACGGTCTTGTCGCCGACAAGCGCCTGGTCGTGACTTTCAACGTATGAAATTGTCTTCTCGTCGGCACGACGGTTGGTCAGCTCCCAGAAAATCGAGGTCGGGTGCCAGTCCTCGTCCTTTTTCTCCTTGAGTGTCTTGATCCAATAATCAGGAATACCCATAGCCATACGGTAGTCAAAGCCGATACCGCCGTCCTTTACAGGTACAGCTAAGCCCGGCATACCGCTCATCTCCTCGGCGATGGTAATGGCATGAGGATTGATCTCATGAATGAGCTTGTTGGCAAGAGTCAGATATGTGATGGCATTGGTATCCTCCGCGCCGTCATAGTAGTCATCATAGCTGCTGAATGCCTGACCGAGACCGTGGCTGTAATAGAGCATCGAGGTCACGCCGTCGAAGCGGAAACCGTCGAAACGGAATTCCTGAAGCCAGTATTTGCAGTTGGACAACAGGAAGTTGATGACATCGTTTTTGCCGTAGTCGAAGCATAGCGAGTCCCAGGCCGGATGCTCGCGGCGTCCGTCTCCGTAGAAATACTGGTTGTAGCTGCCGTCGAGGCGTCCGAGGCCCTCGACTTCGTTTTTGACTGCGTGAGAGTGGACAATATCCATGATTACGGCTATTCCCAGCTCATGCGCCCGGTCAATGAGACTCTTAAGTTCTTCGGGTGTGCCGAAACGGCTCGAAGGCGCATAGAAACTGGAGACATGGTAGCCGAAAGAGCCATAATAAGGATGCTCCTGGATGGCCATTATCTGAATGGCATTGTAGCCGTCGGCGGCAATGCGCGGAAGTATCTGATCCCGGAATTCGGTGTAAGTGCCTATCCCCTCCTTTTCCTGAGCCATACCTATATGGCACTCATAGATCAAAAGCGGGCGTGTGTCTGGACGGAAGCGTTTGACTTTCCACTTGTATGGCTCCGGGGCCCAGACCTGAGCGGAGAAAACATGGGTGTTCTCGTCCTGCACGACTCGCGTCGCGTAGGCAGGAATGCGTTCACCGCTTCCACCGTCCCAGCTGACGACCATTTTATAGAAATCGCCGTGACTGATCGCATCGGGTTTGAGCTTAAGTTCCCACACGCCGTTGGCTTTCGGCTTCAGGGCATATTTTTTCATCGGCTTCCACTTGGAGAAGTCGCCGACAAGAGTTATTCCGGTTGCATTGGGAGCCCATTCGCGAAACACCCAGCCACCGTCGGCCAGACGGTGAAGTCCGAAATAATTATGAGCATTGGCAAAAGAATCAAGCGAGCCGTCAGGGCCACACAATTCCTGCTCCTTGCGCAGGGCGTCTTCATGGCGGCCTATGATCGCGGCGCTGTAAGGCTCAAGCCAGGGATCGTTCTTGATGATGTTGAGAGTCTTTTTTTTCATTGGTAACTGATGATTAGAGGGGAGGCATCTGTTGGTGCCCTTAGGGTTAAACCTCAATCCCTGAGAATTGTTTCTACAAACTTAAGAATAATTTTTCAATTCACAGGCATAAATCGCCTAAAAAGCGCTTATAACCGCGAAGGCCGCCCCCTTGAGGCATTTATCGCTTCAAGGGCTAAAAAATATCGAGACCGTAGATAAACACCGCCGCAATACATACCGGTGCTATGTAGCGCAGACAGAACACAACGATCCGCGCGCCGAGCAGTCCGCGACGGGTCGAGTCGGGGCTGAGTTCACGCCGGATCACGGAGCGGTCGAGAACCCAGCCGACAAAGAGCGAGATCAGCAGACCGCCCAACGGAAGCAATATGTTGGACGAAACATAATCGAACAGATTGAAGAGAGTCATTCCAAAAATTTTCCACCCGCCGAGCGAGCCGAACGAAAGCGCGCAAAGTGATCCGAACACCATAGCCACCGCTATGTTTATTATTGTTGCCTTGCGACGCGACATTCCCAACTCGTCAGTCATGTATGCTATACAGATCTCGCTCATGGAAATGGTGGATGAAAGCGAGGCTACGAACAACAGGACGAAAAAGAGAGTTGACCATATGACAGTTCCGGGCATACGACAGAACACCGAGGGAAGAATCTCGAACACCAGCCGCGGACCGGCCTCAGGCTGCATCCCGAAAGTGAAGACAGCCGGAAAGATGATCACTCCGGCAAGAATGGCCACAAATGTGTCAAGTGCCGCCATTGTTCCCGCCGTGCGCAGCAGCGGTGTGTCTTTTCTGAAATAGCTTGAATAGGTAATCAGGCAACCGAGACCGAGGCTGAGCGAAAAGAATGCCTGCCCCATCGCCCCGATCATCACCGAGGGGGTAACCTGCGAAAAATCCGGTTTGAAGAGAAATCGCAACCCCTCGGCCGCACCCGGCATCAGCAGTGAATTCACACAAAACACAGCCAGAATCACAAACAGCATAGGCATCATGATATTGGACATCCGTTCGATACCTTTCTGCACGCCACGCGCCAGTATCAGGTAGTTGGCAATAAGAAACAACAGAGTGCAGACAAGCGGACTCCAGTCCGACGAAGCAAAACTGTCAAACTGATCATGCAGTCCCTCGACCGAAGCAACTCCGTCGAAGTGAGTGATGGACAGAACTATATATTTCATTGTCCATCCGGCTACAACCGAATAGAAACTCAGGATCAATATCGAAGCTATAAGCCCCATATAACCGACTATTCCCCACGCTTTTTTGGGCGCAAGAGTCCGGAAAGCACCTCTGACATTCAGCCCCGTATGACGGCCGATTATAAATTCGGCGCACACCACAGGAATGCCGATGACAAATACGAAAAACAGGTCGATCAGAAGGAAAGCCCCGCCGCCGTGGACACCGGCTTCGTAAGGGAAACGCCATATATTGCCCAAGCCGACAGCCGAACCTACGGTCGTAGCGATCACGCCAAGACGTGTTGCAAACTGCGCTCTTTTTTCAGTCATAAGAAAAGGGTTATTGAGAATTTTGCATTATTAAACCTGCAAATATACAACAAAATCCCTAATTTTGTAGTTCAAATGCATAACTCTGGTTTTACAGGCAACATGAACATCGAACAATTCCGTGAATTCTGCCTTTCGTTTGAGGATACAAGCGAGAAAATGCCATTCGGGAAATTCGCCCGACGCTACGAATCGCTGTTGGTCTTTTATGTGCTGGGCCATATGTTCTGCATAATCGACATCGATGATTTCAGCTATATGAGTATCCCCGCGACCGACGAAGAGACCAGACTGCTGAAAGCCGCGTATCTGGACATCGGACAACCGATCAACAGCGCCATGCGCAACTGGATTACCGTCCCGCTACGCGGATCGGTTCCTGAGGCGACGATTACTGATCTGATCCGAAAAGCATACGCACTCATCCGTGAGAAATATCTGCCGAAAGCCGGACGGAATAATCAGACTAAAAAATCGCAATGACAACTGTTAAATATATAATCTTCGACTTTGACGGCACACTCGTCGACACCACTCCCCTGATTGTAGCCACGATGCAGGCGGCCATCAGCGAACTCGATCTTTCTCCGAAAAGCTACCGCGAATGCAAATCTTCCATCGGTCTGCGTCTTGAAGACATTCCCGCTGCACTTTGGCCGGACCATCCGGAGGCGCGGATTCTGTATCCGCAGACCTACCGCCGTATTTTCGATGAGAAGAAAGGAGCGTTGCAGGCTAAAGCGTTTCCGGGTGTGATAGAGACTTTGCACTGTCTCCACGCCGACGGCTACCGCCTCGCTATCGCAAGCAGCCGCAGCCACAAGTCGTTGACCGACTATGTGGCGTTGTTCGGCATTGCAGATCTTTTCGATGCGATCGTCGGCGGTGACGATGTCAGCAACGGCAAACCGGCACCGGACCCGGTTTTAGCAATCTGCGGCAAACTTGGATGGGACACGGCCGAATCATTGGTTGTAGGCGACACGTGCTTCGACATTGAGATGGGCCATAATGCCGGTACACAGACCTGCGCCGTATCTTACGGAAATCAGACACGTGGAGAACTGAGGCCCTCTCATCCCAACGCCGTAATAAACAGTTTCGCCGCCATAATTCCGCTGCTTAAAGGCGTGAGTCAGGACGCGATCGGCTACGTTGAGGAAAATATCATCCCGCGATACGCCGCGTTCGACAAAGCGCACCGCGAAGACCATGTCAGAATGGTGATCGGACAAAGTCTGCATCTTGCCGGCAAAATGCATGGCCTTGATCCTGATTTGGTTTACCTCACCGCCGCTTTCCATGATCTCGGTCTGATCAACGGACGCGAGAATCATCACATCGACTCGGCCAGCATACTCGCTTCCGATCCGTTCATCACAGCCAGATTCACTCCCGAACAGATAAAACTTATGGCAGAGGCGGCGGAAGACCATCGGGCATCAGGCAAATCAAAGCCGCGAAGCGACTATGGACTCATTGTGGCCGAGGCCGACCGCTTTATTGACGCCAAAACCATTGTCCGCCGCACTATCCAGTACGGACTTGCCAACTATCCGGAACTTGATCGCGAAGGACATTTCCGACGCACTTTGGATCATCTTAAAGACAAATACGGTCCGCAAGGCTATCTGAAAATATGGATTCCGTGGAGTGATAACGCCCGGCGCCTTTCTCACCTGCACAAAATCATAGCCGATTCCGACCGGCTGAAAGAAATTTTCAATCGCATTTTCGATGAAGAGACTTCACTATGACCAATATTGAAACCATCCGACAATATTGCCTCTCGCTCCCTAATACCAGCGAAGACATGGCTTTCGGCGAGGACTGTCTGCTTCTCCGAGTATGCGACAAGATTTTTGCATGTTACATTTTCGGTCGCGACCGGGACTTCGTGGTCAAATGCGATCCGGACTACGCACTCGATCTGCGTGACCGCTATCCAGAAGAAATTCAGCCCGCATGGCACTGGAACAAGAAATACTGGAATGAGCTTAAACTCAACGGACCGTTAAGCGAAGACTTCATAAAATCTCTCATCCGCCACAGCTATTCCGAAGTCATCCGCAAGCTCCCGAAACGGACCATCGCCAACTGTCCCGAAATGGCCGCATATATCGAATAGACCTGACAAATTCAAGAGCCTGAAATGCGGTTATAGCTGCGATTTATGAAGCTAAGATAAAACGGCCGCGTCAATATGTTGTCGCCGATTCCGACGGGGAGCATCAGATAACGGGCCATGAATTTAAACAACGCTGGCAACGACGATGAATTTTGAGCAACCTTGTTGAGGGCCGCGAGTTCTTTTCTGATCAGTTCTTTGTCCGAAATCTGAGGCCAGACCTGAGCCTTGACTATAAAATTCATGGCTTTGAAAAGATAAGTACACTCTCCTCTGAAATCAGCCTCTCCGAAATGTTCTATCAGATTTCCCATTATCTTTATACGGCTGAAAAAACTGCGTGTCTTGTCTTTACGATGGATTATGGAATCCGCATTATCGTTGCGATAATAATAAACCGGAGTGAAACAGAAGGCCACAAATCGGATATGGCGCGACGCACATACACGCCACATGTCATCCTCATGCAGAAGATCTTCACAGAAATACAGATCGTTTTCGCAAATGAATTCGCGCCTTATCAGTTTGCCGCATGCAGTCATCGGCATTTCTGAAAGCAGGTTTCGCGAGCACCACTGCCGGTCAGAGCTATATTCCGGGAACAACACAGGCGATACGCAGAGAAAATCCATGAACCGCGTAGGATTCTTAAGCCACATATCGCCCTGTACGATGTCGACTCCGGGATATTTCCTCACAACGTCCGCCATTGCCGCGATCGCACCCGGAAGCAGACAATCATCACTATCAAGAAAAGAGATGTAATCGCCCGACGCATTTCTGATGCCGGTATTCCTCGTAGCAGAAAGGCCTCGGTTACGGTCATGTCCGACAATTTTAAATTGTATCGGACCTGAATAATCGGCAACCATATTCCGTACCACGTCCATGGAGTTGTCATTGCCGCAGTCATCCACGACAATACACTCGATCTCGCAGCCGAAAGACTGATCCATCACCGACCGCAGACACTCTTCAACATATTTTTCAACATTATAAACCGGTATGATTACAGAAATTTTCATGGCTTAATTCATTGTTTATCCCCATTTACAAAATTACGACATCTTTCAATCAGAGAATTTGCAAGTCCTCTCCAAGTGTTTTTATTTGCAGGGATATTTTTCATTGATACAGGCAAGGACATGTCAAATTGTGGCACGAGATGACCATTCCGCAAACTGACCACATTCATCAATTCTTTTAAACCGACAAAGCGACAAAGACTTGACGAAGAATCATTCTCATTTGAAACAAAAATTACCGGTGTGTCAAGGCCCAAAGCGGGCAAAGCACAGTGTAAGCGCGAAGTGATTATTAATGACGCGCCTGCATATAATTTAACCAAACGCTCAGCTTCATTTAAACGATCGCTATCTGTTTTAAAATCCTTCATATAGTGCACGGACTGCTGAGTGATATATTCGGAATTAACAATTATATCTTTTGAAAATATTTTTGAATACTCCCGAAAATACAATGCAATTTTTAAGATATTTCTAATCCTGTATTTACCCCCATAAAAATTCAATTCTTTTTTTGATACCAATCTCAAAATAGCTCCTGGATTGCAGATAGTGGTTATTACCGATCTGAGAACATTCGCTACCGTTAATATTCCATCATATAACGGATCGACTATATAAGTTTTCCCGTTTTTAAACTTAGAATGATATTTTTGTCCCAAAGTCAAAGTCAAACAACCGGAAAAATAAGATTCAATTCCTTTCCCTTGCAAAATCCGCAATGTATGCAGATCACGACAGCCAATCGGCTCATATTGTTTTAAATAAGCGATTCCCGCGGGTGTCAGCATTTTATCTTCATGTGATTCGTTCAGATGGAAAGCGACAAAAAGAGGATCAATCCGATCCGTCGGAGGCCAATTTTCAGGTCTGTGCATATACCATCCGTTCATTATCATCTTACAGTTCTCACCCTCATAGCAATACAATTCTTCATCTCTGTCTATAAATCCATCAACATGAGGATAAAATTGTGATGCAGCCAACGCCTGTACATAATCGCCTATATTCACTCCTTCATGATGATTTTTACGGAGTGGATATTTTGAAACACTAAGCAATTTATATTTCATCTGATTCTTCACTTCAAAGGGAAATGCAATTTTATCCGATCCAACACAAATTTACGATCAGACCTATTCAATACAAAAATCAAGGCCGATGCAAATCCGACAATTATCGTAAACAAAACTCCGACAAGAAGACTACTCCAAGAGAAAGCAAGAAATATTATTTTAAACAAAATTGACACTCCGCTCAATATCAATACATTTACAGCATTTTTCAACAACAGCGGATAAAAAGTCCACTTACCGAAACCAAGACATTTTGCTCCATATATCGGAAGGAAAGTCATTACTCTTATTATTCCATAAAAGACTCTTATTCCGGCCAATGCAATCAGGCGTAACATATTATCTTCAATAACGAACATTGCAAGCATAACTGTCGCAAATATGGCTATGGAATTATATAACAGATTTAAAGAAGAGTTTCTCACTTTATTTACAATCGTGAATATATTCCACAACGGTTCCTGAGGTAACGCGAAAATCTGCGCCAGACAACCCAGACATGTCAGCCAATATAATAATGAGGCATCCTCCGTAGGCAACCACAATTTATAGAATATATCTCCATAGGCAAAAAGCAGACTGAGTGGAATACAACTGAAAAAGCCGGTCAGTCTAACTGATCGAAGCAATTCTTTTTTCAATCCGTCATAATCCTTAACGGCATAGAGACGTGTAAATTCAGGCGCGAAATTTCCTGACAGCATACTGAAAAATCCAAGAATCATCATCGGGATAATCTGCGTGATCGACAATATGCCCATAGCGCCCGCACTGATAAAAATATTTGCCAACAGCAGATCAAAACCTCTTGACAGCATTTCGCTCAAACGCGAAACCAGATTCCATGCACCGGCAGCTGTTACCTCTTTTAAATATTTAAATTCAAAATATTTCCGGCTGATATGCAATTCTGGAGTAAGCAAACAGTAGAAATAGTAATTGGACCCAATTACATAAATATCCATTATTATCACTGTAATCCCTATATACCATAAATGTGGCATAAAAAAGCCAAACAACAACAGGAGCAAGGTCACTCTGATGAAACTGCCGATCACATTTCTGATATTTGTAATATCAAGCCTGTTGCGAATAAAAGCACCGATAGAAATCACACCTGTCATCAGTCCGAGTACCGATGAGCATCCCAACATGACAAACAAAGCCTGCACATCGCCGACAAGATTATCAGGAATATTGATCAAATCCGGCAAAAACACAGCCGTCAATACAATAGCCAAAAGAATTATCGCCGAAAGAATCAGATTCGTATAAAATATCGACGACATATATCTGTTGGCCTCGTAAAAATTCCCTTCATGAACTTTCACCGTGATAAAACGGCCAGCCATAGAATTTACAGCAATTGTCAGCAATCCGCTATAACCGATTATATTGTTCGAAAGTCCTATAAAGCCATAAGCAGCCGTACCCAACTTACCCACAATAAACGGCGTAAGGAAAAATGAAACACAAAGATTCAATGCAAACACACAAATCCCCGACAGCATATTTACTGCCATTTGCCTGTGAGCCGATCGTTCCTTTACAATAGCCATTTGCGACATTACCTATAAAAATCTGTGGTTATATGTCCTCTTTCCCGCTGATTGCAGCGTATATCTGATCAATTGTCCTTTCTGGGCAGAAGGTTTCGGAACGACGCAATGCCGTTGACGCATAATGGTCGCGACGCTTATGATCCTCCAGCAGAGTCTTGATCTGATGCGCGATGTCATCCACATCTTTCGATGTAAGAATACCGGCATCATCCGCAAGCAGCTCGGTAGGGCCGGTTATCGCAGTCGCAACTATCGGTTTACCCAAGCACAGTGCTTCTGAAATAACGACAGGAAGTCCCTCTGCATCGGAAGTCAGAACGAAAGCATCTGAATTCTTTATCAGAGGATACGGATTGGCAAGGAATCCACAGAAAACAATTCTGTCATCCACTTTCAAATCCACGGCCAACTGACGCAGATCTGCGTCCAGTTCACCCTCTCCCACGATCCAGGCCTCTACGTCCACGCCATATTCATGCCACAATCCGGCAATGACTCTGATCAGACGGTCCTGACGTTTTTGTGCGGTAAGGCGCCCGACATTGCAAATGACAAATTTATGAGATCTTGAAACAGGACATGGCCCGGCACCGAGTTTTACGATCTTATCCTTTTCAATCAGATTATAGATGACACGCGAGGGGAAATCCTGTGCGAATAATTTGGCAAAGGCATCACGGGCTCTCTCCGACACAAATATGACTTCATCCATACCCTTATAGGCCGATATTTCTTCATCGCCAGTTGCAAAAAATCCTGCCGAATAATGATTGGCCGACATATCTGTGTGGACCCACGAAATATTACGTCTGGCTCTTGACTGCAATCTTGAATGCATGGCCACACTCCATCCTTCCATAAACGAAATTATGCAATCGTATCGCGGACTAAGGCCTAATGCTCTCCATAATTTCAGCTTTGGCCAAATATTGCGGGGACATAGTTTTTCTGTCCAGCGGTTAAAGAGCAATCTCCACCCCAGCAACTTCACATCAGGGTCGAATACCCTCAGTTTTACTTCTTTAGGAAGAGATGAAAGGTAGACGCCGTATTTCTGAAACAGCAGGAGTGTCACATCAAACCGCTCATAGTCAAAACGGTTAAGAATATCACACAGGACCTTCTCTGCACCGCCTCCGGCAAGAGAGTATTGGATTATGAGAAGTTTCTGTTTCATGTTTGGTTTATTGTCTCTGGGGGATAGCCGCTTTAAACGACAAGTACAAAGCGGAAAAGCCTCATGGATTATCGTCAGTCACACTAAAAAGAGAAGAAACAGGCTGTCGGGGCGATACCGACTGCCTGTTTCGAAGGAGAGCGGCAAACGAGGCTCGAACTCGCGACCCTCAGCTTGGGAAGCTGATGCTCTACCAACTGAGCTACTGCCGCATCGCGTATTCAAAATTTTACGGATGCAAAAGTAAGTGTTTTTTTCGAAATCCCGAAATAATTGCACTGCTTTTCTTTTATTTTCACAATTGTTTATCTCTTACTCTCGGAGAAATACGCTAACTTTGCGGGTATAATGGATCGCCGTCATTTCTGCAAAATAGCATCGTTGGCAGCCGGAGCACTCGGATTGGGATCGCTTCCGGCTCTTGCTTCATCTACCGAATCTCAAAAACAATCTGCTTCCGCCGGACTCTCACTGATGCCCCACCCCGGCTGCCGTCTGACCATCTTGCGACGCGAATGTCATAATGATCTCCAAGCCCTGTTTCTCGACGACCCTGAAACAGGGCCATGTTCATTGTTCCGCAGCGGCGACGAGTTCCGTTTCGCAGCCGGCGACAGTTGTCCCGACAATTTCTGTCCGCGCCTTTGGGAATCTCTCTGTTCAACTCTCGGAGGAGCCGTCTGCACTGAGGCTCTTGAAGAGAACACTCTGATTCTCACATGTCCGGACGGCACCCGGCCTGTAATCGTCCGCATCGACCTCTGAAAACAATTCAACTAAACTTATTATAACCTCTTCACGTTCTCATTATGAAAAAATCATCAATCATAGCCGTCATGACAGCAATAACACTTTCCGCCTGCTCATCCGCCAACAGCGAATCCGGCAATACCAACTCCATATCGGCCACTGATGCCGCAATCGAAAATATTATGACACGCACAAGCGTGCGCGACTATACGGACACCCCTATTCCCGAAGCTACTATTGACACCCTGCTGCGCGCAGGCATGGCCGCTCCGACAGCCGTCAACCGTCAGCCATGGAAATTCATAGTCGTCACCGAGCGTGCAAGTCTCGACTCTCTCGCACAAGGCAACTGGCGACCAGCAGCAAAAGCCCAGGCTGCCATCATCGTCTGCGGCGATCTCACCAACCCGCTCGAAGGTGAGGGCCGTGACTACTGGGTGCAGGACTGCTCGGCAGCAACTGAAAACATTCTTCTCGCCGCCCATGCCGTAGGTCTCGGAGCCGTCTGGTGCGGATGCTACCCTATCAGCGAACGTGTGGCCATCGTCAAGAATCTTTTTGGAATTCCTGAAGAGATAATCCCGATGAGCATAGTGATGCTCGGCTATCCCAAAGGCGAACAGACACCCAAAGACAAGTACAAGGCTGACAATATCCACTACAACAAATGGTAATTTAGGTTATTCGGGAAATAATTTGTAATTTTGCAAAAATTTTCAGATAACACCTATCAATAATAGATAGCTTTTAGCAAAAAATAAACCAATGGCAAAAAGATTCCCTGAATACAGCGGCTTGAACCTGCCGGAAATCAATGACTCGGTGCTTGAGAAATGGAGTGCCGAAGATGTGTTCGCCCGCACTATGTCGGAGCGCGAAGGATGTCCCTCATTCGTCTTTTTCGAAGGACCGCCCTCAGCCAACGGTAAACCCGGTATCCACCACGTACTTGCCCGCACCATCAAAGACATTTTCTGCCGCTACAAGACCATGCAGGGTTTTCAGGTTAAGCGTAAAGCCGGATGGGACACCCACGGTCTGCCCGTGGAACTCGGCGTGGAAAAAAATCTCGGAATCACCAAGGAAGACATCGGCAAAAAGATCTCTGTCGACGAATACAACGCAGCCTGCCGCCGTGAAGTCATGAAATACACCGGCGAATGGGAAGACCTCACCCGCCGCATGGGCTATTGGGTCGATATGCCAAACGCTTATATCACCTACGACAACCGCTACATCGAAAGCGTGTGGTGGCTGCTCGGCGAACTCTACAAAAAAGGCTATCTCTATAAAGGTTACACCATCCAGCCCTATTCTCCCGCCGCCGGTACAGGTCTCAGCTCCCACGAGCTTAACCAGCCAGGATGCTATCGCGATGTGAAAGACACCACCTGCGTGGCCCAGTTCCGTGTGCTCGATGACAACGCACCCGCACTCGCTCCCTATCGCGATCTGCTATTCAAGTGGGGCACTCCCTACTTCCTCGCATGGACAACTACCCCCTGGACTCTCCCATCGAACACGGCTCTCGCCGTCGGTCCGGAGATCCTCTACAACATTGTCCGCACCTACAATCCCTATTCCGGCAAACCCGTCACCGTTGTCGCCGCCGACGCTCTCATGGGCTCGCTCTTCAACGCCAAGGCCAAGGATCTGCCCCTCGACAGCTATTCAAAGGGTGACAAACTGGTCCCCTATGAAGTGGTCGCTCAGGTCAAAGGGCTTGACCTCGTAGGCATCAACTACGAGCAGCTTCTCCCCTGGGTCAATCCCGGCGAAGGCGCATTCCGAGTGATCCCAGGCGACTATGTGACCACCGAAGACGGTACCGGCATCGTACACATCGCAGGAACATTCGGCGCCGATGACCTCCGTGTGTCCAAGCAGAACGCCATCCCGCCGCTCCACCTCATCGACCGCGACGGCAACATCCGCCCGATGGTCGATCTGAAAGGCCGCTTCTACCTTCTCTCAGACCTCGATCCGAAATTCGTCGAGGAAATGGTGGATGTCGAAGCCTATACCCCCTGGCAGGGACAGTATGTGAAAAACGCCTACGATCCCGCTGCCACTGAAGATACCGAAACCCTCGACGTAAAGATCTGCATGGAACTCAAAGCCACCGACAAGGTCTTCAAGATCGAGAAACATACCCACAACTATCCACACTGCTGGCGTACCGACAAACCGGTGCTCTACTATCCGCTCGACTCCTGGTTCATCAAGACGACCGCCGTACGCGAACGTCTCATGGAACTCAACGACGGAATCAAGTGGAAACCTGCTTCGACAGGCAGCGGTCGTTTCGGCAAATGGCTTGAGAACCTTCAGGACTGGAACCTCTCGCGCAGCCGCTACTGGGGCACCCCGCTCCCGATCTGGCGCACGGAAGACGGCGCTGAAGAGCTTTGCATCAGTTCTGTCGAACAGCTTTACAATGAGATCGAACGTGCTGTAGAAGCAGGTCTCATGGCCGAGAATCCTTATAAGAAAGCCGGTTTCGTCCCCGGTGACTACGATAAGGCCAACTACGAGAAGATCGACCTCCACCGTCCTTATGTCGATGATATCGTCCTGCTCTCACCCTCCGGCAAAGCTATGCGCCGCGAGAAAGACCTCATCGACGTGTGGTTCGACTCAGGCTCCATGCCCTACGCACAGATCCATTACCCCTTTGAAAACAAAGAGGCATTCGACAAACGCGAAGTCTATCCCGCCGACTTCATCGCCGAAGGTGTCGACCAGACACGCGGATGGTTCTTCACCCTCCACGCCATCGCCGGCATGGTCTTCGATTCGATCGCTTACAAAACCGTTATCTCCAACGGCCTCGTGCTCGACAAATACGGCAACAAAATGTCGAAGCGTCTCGGCAACGCCGTCGATCCCTTCGGTCAGATCGGCCAGTATGGCGCTGACCCCGTGCGCTGGTACATGATCTCCAACTCATCGCCGTGGGACAACCTGAAATATGACGAAAAAGGTGTGCTTGAGACTTCACGCAAGCTCTTCTCGACACTCTACAACACATACAGCTTCTTCGCGCTCTATGCCAACGTCGACAACTTCGACCCCGAAGCTCCGCAGGTGCCCGTTGAAAAGCGTCCCGAAATCGACCGCTGGATTCTCTCGCTTCTCAATACACTTATCAAGGAAGTCACCGAGGCTCTGGACGATTACGAACCCACCCGCGCTGCACGCGCCATCGGCGAATTTGTCGGCGACAACCTTTCAAACTGGTATGTACGCCTCAACCGCAAGCGTTTCTGGGGCGGCGACATGACCGAGGACAAACTCGCGGCTTATCAGACACTCTACACCTGTCTGCGCACCGTCACCCTCCTCATGGCTCCGTTCGCACCCTTCTTCGCCGACCGTCTGTACCGCGACCTTACAGGTTCGGAAAATTCTATCCATCTCGACCACTATCCCGTGGCCGATCCCGCACTCATTGATCCAGATCTCGAAGAGCGTCAGAAACTCGCTCAGGACATCACCTCCATGGCTCTCGCACTCCGCCGCAAAGTCAACCTCAAGGTGCGCCAGCCGCTCCACTCGATCATGGTCCCCGTGGCCGACGAAAAGCGCCGTGCAGCAGTCGAGGCTATCATGGATCTCGTCAAGAGCGAGATCAACGTCAAGGATCTCAAGATTGTCGGCAACGACGAAGGCATCCTTGTCAAGAGTGTCAAACCGGACTTCAAGAAACTCGGTCCGAAATTCGGCAAGAACATGAAGGCTGCCGCCGAGATCATCAAGAACCTTGATGCAAAATCGATCGCCGCACTCGAACGTGACGGACGCCTCGCATTCGATCTCAACGGCACTCCGGCCGAGGTTGAGCTTGCCGATGTCGAGATCATCTCCGAAGACATCCCCGGCTGGCTCGTAGCCAACGAAGGTTCTCTCACAATTGCCCTCGACGTGACTGTGACACCCGAACTCAAGCGTGAAGGTATCGCCCGCGACATCGTCAACCGCATCCAGAACATCCGCAAGGCCCGCAACTACGACATCACCGACCGCATCCGTCTCGTTTTCGCTCCCGCAGCCGAAACAGACGACGCTATCCGTGATTTCGCTGACTACATCTCGCGTCAGGTGCTCGCCACTTCTCTGGAGATCGCTCCGGTTGACGGCGAAGACGCAGAGGAGCTTTCGATGGACGATGTCACAGCCCGCGTACAGATCACTCTTGACAAATAACCACCATTTTACTGGCAATCTATATTAACCCAACCTCCAAACCTTAGTCCAATGAGTGAAAAGACCCGTTACTCCGACGAGGAGCTTCTTGAATTCAAGGAGCTGATCCTCCAGAAACTTGAAAAAGCGCAGAAGGAATATGACTCTCTGCGCGGCCTTATCAACAATACGGACGGGAACGACACTGCCGACACCTCTCCGACATTCAAAATCCTTGAGGAGGGTGCCAGTACGCTCTCGAAAGAAGAAGCCGGACAACTGGCCCAGCGTCAGAGAAAATTCATACAGCATCTTCAGAACGCCCTGATCCGTATCGAGAACAAGACCTACGGTATATGCTGCGAGACCGGCGAGCTCATCCCCAAAGAGCGGCTCCGCGCCGTGCCCCACGCAACCCGCAGCGTTGAAGCCAAGAACTCGCAGAAGAAAAAGTAGACCAACCGCCACACACGATGCTCAAAAGCCGTACCGCCATAGCCTCTCTGATCATCATTCTTGTAGTGCTGATCGATCAGGCAGTCAAAATATGGATCAAAACACATTTTTATCTGGGAGAAGATCTGAAAATCTTCTCCTGGTTTCACTTGTATTTTATTGAAAACAACGGCATGGCTTTCGGCATGGAGCTGGGAAGCAAACTGGCGCTCACTCTGTTCCGCATAGTGGCCGTCGGTTTCCTCATCTGGTACATCATCCGAATCCGCGCCCTCCGGTCGGTACCCACGGGGTATATCATATGCCTCGCGTTCATTACCGCCGGAGCGGCCGGCAACATATTCGACTGCGTGTTTTACGGACTGATATTCGACAATCCTATGCCTCCGCAGGTTGCCACACTCTTCCCTGCCTCAGGCGGATATGCACCTGTCTTCCTCGGCAAGGTTGTCGACATGCTCTACTTCCCGCTGTTCAGTTTCATCTGGCCTGACTGGATGCCTTTCGTAGGAGGGCGTGAGTTTCTGTTCTTCCAGCCGATTTTCAACATCGCCGATGCCGCCATATCATGCGGAATCATCGTGCTGATCCTCTTCTATCACCGTTACATCCTCGGTCCGAAAGCATTGGCCGAACTCCCTGACAAGGCCTGACAACACCATAGTTTCTGGCTTCGGGAACACCTCCCCACAAATCAATTACCGACGTGCGCCATCTTCCTCTGTTCATAGTCGTCACACTGCTCATCCTTTTCGCAGCCTGCGGAAAAACTCCGGGCTATGTGATTTCAGTCAATAAAATGGCCGAAATCATGGCTGATCTCCACACCGGAGAAGCCGTGGTCGACGCCAACAGTTCCGCATTCCGCACCGACTCCGCAAAGAAAGCCCTCATGCAGTCGATCTGCCGGGGGCATGGTGTCACGACAGCTGATCTGGACACGTCGCTCTACTGGTATGGCAACAACCTGCCGGAATACATCAAAGTCTACGACAAGACCATCGAGATCCTCAACGAGCGCATTGCCGAGGTAGAGAAGTCCGGAGCCAAGAGCGCCGAACGCATCCAGCGCGACACTCCCGAAGGCGACTCAGTCAACATCTGGCGCGGTCCGACCATGCGCCGAAACTCAACAGGCAATCCCTCCGACTTCATCAGTTTCACTTTCAATTCGGAGCGCAACTGGGAGCGCGGCGACCGCTATACACTCTATGCACGTCCCATCAATCCTCACTCGCCTCTGTTCATGACCCTCGCCGTCACCTACAACGACGGTACGGCTGAATACGTAACCCTCAACCAAGGCTCTGAAGGTCGCAAGCATCTCACTCTCGTGCTTGACTCCGCCAAGACAGCCACCAACCTCTACGGAACCATCCACTATGCGCCCGGCAATGGCGAAGTATCATATATCGACTCAATCGCCCTCGTGCGCACCCGCGGCCGCAACGACAATGTCAGGGCGCGTCAGGCACAGCACACCATCAAAATCCGATAATCTCGCCAACCAAACTTCCGACACAATACGATGGAACCGACTCTGGTCTCAGTCAGGGCGCACGCGGCTGTCGCTGACGGCAAAATCATACGCAATGCCCTTGTCCGCTATCCGTCACAACCGTGTCCGGGAATCAAGCCTGTCATCAGCCATTTCAACGGAGAAATTCACTCGACAGTCGATCTCAACGGCTTCATCATAGTGGCCCCTGCCGGATTCTCACTGCCGGAACACCTGAGCACTCCCCCACTATTTTCGGATTCTCACACATTCGAAGACTACCTCAGCCTCATCGCGTCCGCCGTTCCCCCTGTCAAAGCCGGCGAGGAGACGCAAGTCATCACCATAGAGTTCTGAAACACACAATTTTTCCCGTCCGTCCGCGTTTTGTTATAAGAATCATTTCACATCCAATCATTACACTCATAATGCACGGTCACGGACTCCGTTTAAAAATATTTCTCCTCCTCCTCTCCCCCTTACTGTCTCTCCTCTCTGACGGTCAGGTAAAAATTCACGGCAAAATTACCGACAGCGAAGGGCAGCCGGTAGAATTCGCAACCGTACGAATCGCCGGTACGGTTCTCGGTACCACTTCAAGCCTCGAAGGCGACTACTCTCTCTCTTGCCCGGCGAGCGACACAATCCGCATCCATTTCTCCTGCATAGGCTTCCGGGAGGAAACACGTACGCTGATCGACGCGAAAGGCGACGTCACTCTCAACATGCGCCTCCAGCTCAGCACCGAAATGCTCCGGCAGGTCGAAGTCACCGAACTGAAAAAGCAGACCGGCTCTGTGGGCACGATCGACGCTTCCGAACTCCGCAAGAGTCCTGATGTCCAAGGAGGAAGTGTCGAAAGCCTCATCACGACGATGGCCGGTGTCACAGGGTCAAACGAAATGTCGGCCCAATATTCAGTCCGCGGCGGCTCCTATGACGAAAATTCAGTCTACATCAACGGAATCGAGGTCTACCGTCCTCAGCTCATAACCTCCGGCCAGCAGGAAGGCCTCAGTATCATCAATCCGGACCTCGTCGGGGCAATCGGCTTTTCGACCGGAGGCTTCCCGGCTGAATACGGCGACAAGATGTCGTCTGTTCTCGACATCACCTACCGCCAGCCCCAGTCATTCGAAGGCTCGCTCAGCGCCAGCCTCATGGGCGGCTCGCTCTCCGTCGGACAGGCTTCCGGAAAGTTTTCCCAGCTCCACGGCCTGCGCTACAAACGCAATTCCTCGCTTCTTAGCTCGATGGATACCAAAGGAGAATACGACCCTACTTTCTTCGACTACCAGACCTCGCTGACCTGGCAGTTCTCAAAAAAATTCAAGGTGTCCTTCCTCGGCAACATCGGACTGAACCAGTATAAGTTCACTCCGCAGAACCGCACGACAACATTCGGCACCACCGCCGATGCCAAGAAATTCACCGTCTACTTCGACGGTCATGAAAAAGACCGCTTCGACACTTATTTCGGCGCCCTGTCGCTCGACTATCGCGTGAACCGCGGAACAAACCTCCAGCTCCTCGCCTCCGGCTACCTCACTGACGAACTTGTGGCCTACGACATTTCAGGCGAATATTGGCTCGACCAGGCCGGAACCTCCGACGTGGGCGGCGAGCTCGGTGTGGGCCGCTACCATGAACACGCACGCAACCGACTGAAAGCCTCTGTCCTGTCGCTCGCGCTCAAAGGACAGACAGCCATAAACCCGCGTCACACCCTGACCTACGGCATAGGTCTGCAAAGTGAAAAGATCATGGACCGCAGCCGCGAATGGGAACTGCGTGACTCGGCCGGATTCTCGCTCCCCGCCACTGGCACCGAACTCCGTATGATCTACAATCTTGCCTCGCGCCACGATCTGAACTCGACACGCTTCTCGGCTTTCGCACAGGACGCATGGAAGTTCAACACCTCCGCAGGTTTTGTGACCGTCAATGCCGGACTCCGCATGAGCTACTGGAGTTTCAACAAGGAGCTCCTTCTCAGCCCACGCCTCAACATAGGTTTCATCCCTGAGAAATCACCCTCCTGGGCCCTCCGCTTTGCGACGGGTCTCTACTACCAGTCTCCGTTCTACAAAGAATACCGCCTTCCGGTAACCGACGACAAAGGCAACCAGACAATCGAACTCAACAGCGACATAAAATCGCAGCGCAGTTTCCACCTCATCGCCGGAACAGACTACACTTTCCGCGCACTCAACCGCCCCTTCAAACTCTCAGGCGAGATCTACTACAAGGCTCTCTCCAACCTTGTCCCCTACGAAATCGACAATCTGAAAATAGTCTACTCCGGACTTAACGAAAGTTCGGGCTATGCAGCCGGAATCGACATGAAACTTTTCGGTCAGTTCGTTCCCGGCAGCGACTCCTGGATCAGTTTCTCGCTTATGAAAACAAGCGAGGATCTTCACGGAGAAAAAGTGCCGCGTCCGACTGACCGCCGATACAGTTTCGGAATGTTTTTCACTGACTATTTCCCGAAATTCCCACGCCTGAAATTCGCTCTTCGCGGAATCTTCATGGACGGTCTGCCTTCAACATCGCCCCGCTCCACACGCGACAAGGGCTATTTCCGTATGCCGGCCTACAAGCGTGTCGACATCGGCCTCTCCTACGCTCTGCTGTCAGAACTGAAAGAAGGAGAAAGCCGCTCAGGTTTCGGACGTCATCTCAAAAGCGTATGGCTCGGTCTTGACGTCTTCAACCTCTTCGACATCTCCAACGTCTCCTCATATTACTGGGTCACTGACGTCAACGAAATCCAATATGCCGTCCCCAACTACCTCACCCGCCGTCAGATCAACGTGCGCCTGACAATCGACTTCTGACACCAACACGAGCACTGCGCCATTATGAAACATATCAAGACAATCCTGAGCGCCACCCTATCCTTCATAACCGCACTTCCCCTTTGCGCGGCAGTTACAGTCAGCGAAAAGGCAATAGAGCGCATCGACTCTTATGTCAACAATGATCCCGACAGCGCCATAATTCTCTGCAATGAGGCTCTCGGCACATTGCCTGACAGGATAACGGCTGAAAAAGTCTCCCTGCTGACAATTCGTGGAAATGCTTCCTTTACCCTCGGAGACTATCCTGCCGCCATTGCCGATTTCAGCCGGGCTGTACGTTCGGCCGAAGAGATAGCCGACACTATGGCCTGCGTCAATGCCCTCTCGGATCTCGGGGTGGCCTATCGAGTGAGCCAGAAATCCGATTCGGCACTCATCTGCTACAACCGGGCACTCGCAATGCTCGAAGGAGCCAGCGCCCCCGGCATCGAGGCCAATATCCTTACCTCCATAGCCGTGCTCTTCGCTAATGAAGGCCGTTTTGAAGAAGCCGTCCCGTTCGCTGAAAAAGGTCTTGCCAAAGCACGTCAGACCGACGATATAGAGACTCAGATCTATGCCGCCTCCTCTCTCGGATCGGCGCTGTTCCTCGCCGGAAATTACGAACGCGGTCTTGCGACCCAGCGCGGCATCATAAGCGTGGCCGAACAAAAAGGTATTCCACGCTATATACTGAAGACCTATGCCTCTATAATCGCCATGCACAACCGGCTCGGTCATCCTGATTCAGTCAGCTACTATATTGACCGCGGCCAGGCGGTGCTCGACCGGGTCCCCGAAGCATCCATCGAATCCATCGGCTTTCTCGAACAGAGCTTCGTCATACTGACCTCTCTTGGGCATTACCGCGAAAGTCTCGACATACAGAAAAAGATTCTCGCCATGCAGGACTCGCGCCCCTTCATGCCTCTCGACCGCCTATGGCAACGGATAGCACTCAACTACAAAGGTCTCGGCGACATCGAACACATGGACGAAGCCTACCGCACTGCCATCGCTATTGCTGACAGCATCCACCAGAGCGACATCAACGAGCAGATTTCAGATCTCAACGTCCGCTATCACACCGCCGAAAAAGAGCTTGCGATCGCCAATCTCCAGTCTGAAAAGTCACGTCGCGACACGATCATAGCCATAATCACCGCAACCGTCATCATCGCCTCGCTGTTGCTTTTCATCTATCTCCGCGCCCGTCACCGTAAAATCGAGATTGAAAACATACGCGCCAGGCTCGACGGCATCGAACAGGAACGCGGCCGACTCGCCCACGAACTTCACGACGGCGTCTGCAACGATCTGCTCGGCATCGAACTGATGATGGGCTCAGGCCACTGCGACTCAAAAGAACTGACCGACATGATCCGCACTGCGCGCAACGACGTGCGCTCGATCTCCCACGAACTTCTGCCGCCGCGCTTCAACGGACTCTCCCTCCCGCAGCTCATTGCCGCCTATGCACAGAAAAGCGACGGATTCGTCAGCTATACGCCGACCTGCCCGTCATTCGACCTCGATCCCGAGAAATCCATAAACCTCTACCGCATCATTCAGGAATGGATCGCGAATCTCCGTCACCACAGCTCTGCAACCGCCGCCACCATAGTCCTGACTCAGTCTGACAACGGGACAACTCTCGAAATTTCCGACAACGGTTCTCCCTTTGATCCGTCCGCTGTGACATCGGCTGGACTCGGCCTCGAAAATCTGAATCGGCGTGTAAAAGCACTCGAAGGGATGCTGACAATCGCAGAAAAAAGCGGATTTAACATCATGTCGGTCAAATTTTTTAAATAAAAACGACCTCACTCACTGTTTTCCGTGATTCAGATCTCACAGCATTTGTCTAATTTTGTGCAACCAATCTTAGACAACGTTCTTACTACCATGGCAAAATCTGATCTGAAAATCCTATTGGTTGACGACCATGACATCGTCCTTCGGGGAATGCGTCACCTCCTAAACGACCTTCTTGAAGCTAAATGTCATGTGGATGTAGCCATGACTGCAGCTGAGGCGCTCTCTTTGGCGTCGTTCCGCACATACGATCTTTGTCTGCTTGATGTAGAGCTTCCAGACGCTACCGGCATAACACTGCTTCGCGAAATCCGTAAAAAATGTCCCGCGATCAAAATCATCGTAAACACGGTTCATGAAGAACTGTGGATCATCAAGGACTATTTCGAGGCTAATGTCGAAGGTATCCTGTTCAAGGATGTTCTTTCGACTGAAATAGCTGCCGCAATACGCATCGTTGCTGACGGCGGTACCTATTTCTGCAAACGTGCCGAACAACTCAGACGCCTGATCAACACCTGCGAAATGCCGAGTCCCAAAGAACTTGAAGTGCTACGTCTGATAGCATCAGGAAAGAAAACCGATGACATCGCCGCAGAAATGGAACTCAGCCCCAACACGATTGAGACTCATCGCCGTCATCTCCTGAGCAAACTCCATGCCCGCAATTCGGCAGAACTGGTGCTCAACGCCATTTCCCACGGCCTGCTACCCACAAGCCGTCTCTGATTCACCACTATATATACCTATATATATTATACCAATATATATTATACCAACCGAATACCGCCGTCCCCCTTCCCTGCTTAAACCACCTATATAATATATCAACCTATAATATATAGCCCCCTATAATATGGTATTACTATAAATTTTATTCATAACCAACATCATCACATGAAAAAGTTACTCTCTTACTTAGCAGCAATTTGTCTGTCTTGTGTAATTCTCACCGCCTGTGGCGGAAAATCCTGGAATCAGGAACGTGCTCAGGAACTCTGCGACAAACAGTTCGAGCAACTCACCGCCGAGGATTTCGACGAAATGCTCGCACTTCTTGAAGGCGGTTGGGAAGATGTCTACAAACCGGCTCTTAAAGCCGAAGATCCGAAGTCGTCATCAGGCCTCTCCGATGAAGACTACGACTTCCTCAAGGTCTATCAGAAATTAGGCAGGCGCGTCAGCTCTATGGCCACGGCCACAAAACGCGTCGTATCCGATTCGCAGTCAAAACAAGCCGAAGAGTTACAGAAACGCATCAATGACGAATTGAGACAGCTGTTCGAGCAAAAAAGTAAAAATTAATATTTTAACCTGACTATCAATATATATTGCGCAGCGGATCAGCAGGTCCGCTGCATTGCTTCTTATCAATACCCGAACAATTTATCCAGTTATGAAATCTATTATCCGTAAAATAACGTTTATAACCACCGCAGCTGTAACCATACTGATGGCATCATGCTCCAAGGAAGTGCCTGAGACCTATGTTGCAGTCAAGATGGCCGGAGTGGAACTGAAATCCGCACCTGATGTAAAATCATCTGCCGTAAGTCCGGCCGAGATGGGCGAGATCTTCCGCTACATCGACTTTCCGGCTGACGGCTGGGTGAAAGTGCGCAACATTGCCACCGGAAACGAAGGCTATCTCGACACTCTTGCCATCTCCCGCTCAAATTTCCCGCTCCTTGCACCTGAACTTGCCGAGCAGGAAGTAGACGAAGCTTATCTCGTCAACACCGAATCAACCGATATCTGCGAGCAGACTGTCGGCTGGTCTTTCTGGAAGGTCGGTGACGGTGACGATGTAGCCGCCCTCCGCACGGAGTCGACTGTCTATACCGACGGGCGCATCCGGGGTGAGCAGTATTATTATAAAGGTGTGGCCAAAAACGGTTACCTGCTTCTCACCGAACAGGTGGAATATGGCGAGGAGACCGGCGAAAAGCTCGAAAAACCGATTATCGTCTATGAGGATATCGTCGATCAGCATGGCGTCTATATCGACGGGCGTCTCTTCATGCCCGCAAACTCCGGCGCCGGCTTCGACACCGACGACTGGGAATAAACCATCACATTTCTCGATTCCAAAAGTTACCCACTCATGAAAATATTATCTTTAGGCAAGACCTTGCGCTCTCTGTGCATGGCTGTCATGACGCTCTCTGCCACAGGAGCCTTTGCAGCTATTCCGCTCGCAGGCATTTATGAAATGGACGCCCGTCCTGATCTGAGCAAGCATCAGATGTATCTGGAACTTGATTTTATAAACTCACGTCCTGATTTCACGCAGACATTCACCGGCAAAAAGGCAGAATTCAAGTTACTTCCGGCCGATTTCATGAATGCGAAAAAGCTGAAAACAACATTCAAGGGCACCACGGCACCGGGTTTCGGAAAGTATCGCCAGCAGACACTCTTCTCCAATTCCGAAGAGTTCCGCATCACCAATCCACGCCTCAAAAATGGTGTTGTGCTTGTCGATTGGGAAAATACAGCAGGTGTCAAGGGTGAGGCTGTGATAATTCCCCAGGCTGACGGTTCGATCGTCACTTACGGCCTGACATCTTTCGACCGCCTCCTCAGCCCTGACGGTCACAAACTCCAGCTTGTCAAGAGCCTCCTCCCGGCCGACTTCGGAAGCAACTTTTCCGACTATGCCAAACCCGGCTCCGCAACTGCCTCGTTTGCAGAGGAAATCAAGACTGACTGCGGCACTGATCTGAAAGGGACTCTCGCCCGTCTGCGCGATATGCCTGACACATCATCGCCCGCACAGAGTTCTGTCGCAGCGTCTGAAACGCCCAAAGCAGCTCCCGACGGGAAATATGCGACCATAAAGATGGCCGGTGTCAACTTGCAGGCTGCCCCGAACACCCGGTCGGCCAAAGTGGCTGCTACCTCCATGGGAGAGATTTTCTGCCTCACAGGCACTCCGGCCAATGGCTGGGTCAAAGCCCGCAATATCGCGACCGGCAAGGAAGGTTATATCGAAACCATCTGTCTTTTCGACTCAAAATATCCCCTCCTCGCACCTGAACTCGCCGAAAAGGAACCGGACGAAGCCTATCTCGTCAACACTGATGTCACAGAGGTCTGCGAACAAACCTCCGGCTGGTCTTTCTGGAAAGCAGGCGGCGACAAAGTCAAGGCGCTCAATTCAATTTCACTTGTCTATAACGACGGACGGCTCAGAGGGTACCAATATTATTATAAAGGTGTGGCCAAAGACGGCTATCTCCTCCTCACCGAGCAGGTGGAATATGGCGAGGAGAACGGCGAAAAGCTCAAAAAACCGATCATCGTCTATGAGGACATCGTCGATCAGCACGGCGTCTATATCGACGGAAAACTCTACATGGCCGCCAACTCCGGCGCCGGCTTCGACACCGACGGCTGGGAATAAACAACCACATCATAATTTCTCTTTATGAAAAGAATATCACTGAACAAAGCGTTCCGCTCTCTGTGCATGGCAGTCATGACACTTTCTGCCACAGGCGCTTTCGCGGCCATTCCCCTCGCAGGCATATATGAAATGAACGATAAGGCCGACGGGAGCAAGCATCAGATGTATCTGGAACTGGATTTCATAAATTCACGGCCCGACTTTACTCAGACCTTCACAACAAAAAGATCTGAATTCAAACTCCTTCCGAGCGATTTCATGCGGGCTAAGAAGCTCAGCCGCGAGTTCAAGGGGACAACGGCTCCGGGTTTCGGCAAATATCGCCACCACATGCTGTTTTCAAGCTCCGAAGAATTCCGCATCACCAATCCCCGCCTTAAGAAAGGCATCATACTTGTTGACTGGGAAAATACCTTAGGCAAAAAGGGTGAGGCCATTATCATTCCTCAGTCCGACGGCTCTCTCGTGACCTATGGCCTGACCACTTTCGATCGGCTCATAGGCCCCGACGGACATAAGCTGACGCTTGTCAAAAGCCTTTTGCCTGACAAAGACAATGGTGGTAATAACGATAAGGCCGACAAAGAGCAGCCGGGAACAATTACAGCTGACGGAGGCTTGGTGCAGGAAATAGTCACCATCTGCACCTATCCCGGCGGTGTGCCCGACGCTATCAAGCGGCTTAAGGAGATTCCCGACAGTGACAGCACGGACGGCACACCTGCTCCCGGAAATGTTGCCCCTGCTGCCGTTCCGGAACCTGTTGCCTCCGACGAACCACAAGGCTCAGAGAAACGTCCCGCCACGGCTCCGGTCTCAGAAGATAAGAAAGACAACACTTTCAATACATTTGTCAGAGAAGGTATCTGGAGGGCAAGTTCAACGTTGGCCAAATTGGGTATGGGCCAAAACGGAATGATGACCGCAGCCGCCACATTCTCTGACGGTGGCAACGGCACAGTCGTCATGAACATGACCCAGGAGATAGCCCCCGGCGACTGCCATACTTATCGTTTCGAATACGTTTATTACGGCAAAACAGTCGGTAATACAGTTGTGTTTGACAGAATCACCATCACCAAGAGAGCCGGAACACCGGTGCCGAACGCAAAGCCGCAGCCCATTCCAAAAAATGAGCCCAACGTCATCAAACTGCTGACACCGACCTCATTCGACTTCAACGGTCTGAAATTCCACCGGACAAACTGATCCAATTTTATTTCAAAATCTAAATTAGCCATAAATGTTAAAATCTAAGATTAGATTAAAGGTAATACTTATAAGTATATTGTGCAGTATTTCATCGACTCTCTCCGCAGAAGAAACTTATATCGTTGATGGAATTGTCTACCGCATAGTAACCAATCCCTACGACAACAATAAAGATGGTCTTGAAGTGGTAAGTATCACTAATGATGCACCTGTCAACGAATTAGTGAATAGTTATTCTTTATATATTCCCGAAGAAGTAAAGCTACACAACGGAACAACATATAAAGTATGCGGAACGGCTTCAAATATTTTGGAGAATTTTACGCCCCAAAAAACTACCCATATCTCGTTTGCTTGGAAAAACTTCAGTTATATCGGAGATTACGCATTTTATTGGTTGAAAAATAAAGTGAAAATCCAAGTAGATCTTCCTCCCCAATGCAAAAAAGTAGGAGATTTCGCTTTTGCATATAGCCCTAATGTGTCACCACGCGGTATTTCTCGCCTCACATCAATCGGCGAAAAGGCTTTTGCTTATACTAATTTCGGAAGTTGGGGCATAAGCCTTTCAGATGACCTTGAAATTATGGGAGGATGGAATATTGAAGAAGGCCTCTATGGACGTCCGGCATTCCAAGGTGCAAAAATCACAAGGTTCGATTCCACCTTAAAACATCCGTTTCTCAAAGTCTATGACCAAGATTTATATAATAAAAACCTTACCACATTGGTTTTCGTTCCATCCGGGAAATCCTCCTGGACTCCACCTGAGACACTAAAGACAATCGGGCAGGAAGCCTTTTGTGGCAACTACGCATTAGAACAGATTACAGTTCCTGCAAGTGTATCAAAAATCGGGCGTCTTGCATTTGCAGATTGTACGGCACTCAAATACATAGTTTTTGCTGAACGTAATGAAAATGACGATGTCCTGACTATCAACTCCGAAGCTTTTCAGCACTCCAATTCAAATGAAGCCTTTGAGTCTAAGGATGCTTTCGTGTATATCAAACTGATGAATTGGATGCCTGAAAAGTACAATATGGACCCTGACGCATTAAGCCCTGAACAATATAAAAATATCACATTACGAGTTCCTAAAGGTTACAAGAAATCGGCTCAAGTCACTTATCCATGGAGCCGATTCAATCGGATAACTGAGTTTGCACCTGAAAGCGGTATCGAGACAATAATTACCGACGAAAGTGATTCTTCAGTGCACTACTATAATCTGCAAGGAATTGAAGTAAATACACCAGCCAAAGGACAATTATTAATACGTCTGCAAGGGAACAAAAGGACTAAAATAATTTATTGATAATCACATCCGCACTCTAAAACAGAAGAGGCTCATCCGCCATTTGGCTTGAGTCTCTTCTCTTTTGTATGTATGTTGGCCGGTTTTATTCCAACATCAATTCACACTATAAATCACTTGCTTTTTATTATCTACCAAAGCTTTTAAAACTGGATTGAGGTTGGTCCCGTATTCTATGAGATCAACCTTGCGGTTGAACAGACCTTCAAGCGCATCTCTCAGCTCGAAATAATTTGAAACATAGTCAAAATCCAAACCATCAGGATCATATGGTTCAAAATCCACGAGCAAATCCACATCACTGTTTTCATTGAATCTATCTGTAAGTATGGACCCAAAGACCGACAGCGTCTTAACTCTGTGTCTCCGACACAAAGCCAGGATTCGTTGTAAATTCAGTTCGATCAGTTTCATTGCGTATGCAAAAATAAGTAATCAATTTTGAATTAAATACGAACCGGCTACAAAATCAGTTTTACAAGGTCGATGACTTTTATGATTTTATGAGCTGATGCTTTTTCGCCTTTTATCGAAGCGCATTGAGCAAACTTTGATTGAAAAAACTTTGGGAATAACAGAAAAATCACTACCTTTGCACCCGAAAAAGTGTGCCTGCCGATTTTTGCAGCGGGCCAAAACAAACACCAATCACATAATTAATCAACCAAAATGCATTACGAAACCGTTTTCATTTTAACTCCCGTTTTGTCTGACCAGCAGATGAAGGAAGCGGTAGAAAAATTCGAGAAGGTGCTGACCGACAACGGCGCATCAATCGTAAACGAAGAAATCTGGGGCCTTCGCAAGCTTGCTTATCCCATCCAGAAGAAATCTACCGGCTTCTACTCACTCGTTGAGTTCGACGGTGATCCCACCATCGTAAAGAAACTTGAGACTGCTTTCCGCCGCGACGAACGCGTTCTTCGCTTCCTCGTGTTCCGTCTCGACAAGTATGCTGCCGAATATGCTGAAAAGCGTCGCAGCAACCGCGCTAAAGAAACAACCACAGTCACTGAAGAAGTAAAGGAGAACTAAATCATGGCACAAGCATCTGAAATCCGCTACCTCACTCCCCTGTCGGTAGACGTTAAGAAGAAAAAATATTGCCGTTTCAAAAGAAGCGGTATCAAATATATCGACTACAAGGACCCCGAATTCCTGAAGAAGTTCCTCAACGAACAGGGCAAAATCCTTCCCCGCCGCATCACCGGCACTTCGCTCAAATTCCAGCGTCGCGTGGCTCAGGCCGTTAAACGTGCCCGTCACCTTGCCCTCCTACCCTACGTTACCGACTTGATGAAATAACTTTAAAAGCTATCAGGAATTATGAAGATCATCCTCACAGAAGACATCGCCAACCTCGGCTACAAAGACGATGTAGTCGAAGTCAAGAACGGATATGGTCGCAACTACCTTATCCCGTCCGGCAAAGCAGTGATTGCAACCGAATCAGCTCTTAAAGTTCTTGCTGAAAACCAGCGTCAGCGCGCCCACAAGCTCGCCCGCATCAAGGCCGAGGCCGAAGCTGCCGCAGCCGCTCTTCAGGACGTTAAGCTCACCATCGGTGCAAAGACTTCTTCAACCGGCACTATTTTCGGCTCTGTAAACGCTATCCAGATTGCAGAAGCTCTCGAAAAGCTCGGCCACAACGTGGACCGCAAACTCATCTCGCTCGAGCCCGTCAAAGAAGTGGGCAACTACACAGCTACCATCAAGCTACACCGCGATGTTACTGTAAACGTGCCTTTCGAAGTAGTTTCCGAATAATCTTTTCAGCAACGGAAACCGCTTCAGCGGAAAAAGCATATAACGTCAGGCGACCCTATGCCAATCATAGGGCCGCCTGATTTCTTCCTGCCAGTACCATGATCCGGACGAAACAGATTTTAACATTATCTGTTTTTTGTCTGATTCATCGTCTAAAGCCTCCCGAAGGTAGATAAGCCACCGTGAATGATTAAACTTTTGAGTATTTTTACAGTCAGAATTAACAGTCAACCCCAATTAAACCAACCAATTCACCGAACTGAAAAGAGAACAGAAAAAGCATGACACGTTTCACCCGTTTAGCTCTATTGTTAACGCTCCTCGCGGTCTCTGTCTCGACATCAATCGCCGCCAACATCACCGGCATCGTAAAGGATCTCGATACCAAAGAACCGCTCCTTGAAGCAGCCGTAAAACTCGTCACAGCCAACGACAGCTCCTTTGTCGCAGGCACAACAACCGACATCGACGGCAAATTCTCCCTCACAGGCGTCAAAGCCGGAAAATATCTCCTGACCGTAAGCTATATAGGCTACGCAGATCTTGAAAAGCCTGTCACAGTAGGCTCGTCCAATCTCCGTCTCGGCGTCCTCAGCCTGAAAGAAGCCTCACACATGCTCGGAGAGGTCAGCGTGGTGGCAGTAAAAACGCCGATCAAAGTGATGGAAGACACCGTCGAGTACAACGCCGATTCATACCACACGCAACCCAACGCTGTGGTGGAAGATCTTCTCAAACGCCTTCCGGGCGTCGAGGTCGGCACTGACGGATCAATAACGGCCAACGGAAAAACGATCAGCAAATTTCTTGTCAACGGCAAAGAATTTTTTAGCGATGATCCACAGGTGGCATCCAAGAACCTTCCCGCCAATCTTGTGGACAAACTCCAGGTTGTCGACCGCAAAAGCGACATGGCCCGTCTGACCGGCGTTGATGACGGCGAAGATGAGACCGTCATCAACCTTACATTCAAGAAAGGAATGGATCAGGGCTGGTTCGGTACTGCTGAAGGCGGTTACGGTACGGACGACCGTTATATGGGATCGTTCAACGTCAACCGTTTCTGGAACGGAAATCAGATAACTCTCCTCGGCAACTTCAACAACACGAACCAAATCGGCTTCACCGACAGCAACGGCAGCCGTTTCCGCCGTTTTGGTGGCAACAACGGCATCACTGAATCGCGTGCGCTCGGCCTCAACTTCAATGTTGGCAAAGAAGAGATCATCCGCGTGGGAGGTGATATCATGTGGAGCAATACCGATGCCAAAACAATCACAAAACAGGAACGCCAATATCTTTTCGAAGACTATTCGACCTATTCGAAGATCGACAAGGCTGTCCGCGACCGCGGCAACAACTTCCGCGGAGATTTCCGCGTACTCTGGAAACCGGACTCATTCAACACCCTCGAATTCCGCCCCAATTTCTCACTGAACTTCAACAAGTCCAATGACAATGAAGTAACATCATATTTCAATTCCTCGATGGACAAAGTCAGCGACAACACCGCCAGAAGTTACAGCAAGGGCGACTCATATGAGTTCGGCGGACGTCTCATCTACTCCCACAACTTCAAACGCCACCGCGGCCGCTCGTTCTCGATATCGGGACAATACAGATATTCCAATGTCACCGAGACCGGCACTTCTATCAACGATTTCATCCGCTATATTATGGAAGAGGACCCCGACAACACGGAAGATTCATCCGAACTGCTCAACCAATACTCCGACAACCACACCTGGAGCAACCGGGTGATGGGACAGTTCACATGGACAGAACCTCTCGGCAACGTCGCCAACGGCAACTTCCTTACATTCAGCTACCGCATGAACTATCGCTGGAACAATGCCGACAAACTTGTCTATGATATTCCGGATGATTACGAATATGACATCATGCCTCCTGTCATACTTAACCCTGACGGAACATTCACAACCGAAGAGCCCAACCCCGACTACTCCAACCGCTACCGCAACAATTCGTTCAACCAGAACATACGTCTCGGCTACAAGAAAGTGACCAAAAACGCCAACATGGAAGTAGGTCTCGCACTTGTCCCGCAGATGACAAAGTCAATATATCTTGACAACTCCGCAAAAAACATCGACCGCTGGGTATGGAACTACTCCCCATTCCTCCGCTACCGCTACAAATTCGGCAAACGCAGTTCCATCCAGCTCAACTACCGCGGCAATTCCTCCCAGCCGTCAATGGCTCAACTGCAGCCAGTGGCCGATATTTCCAATCCTACCAACATCATTCAGGGTAATCCGAACCTCGACCCATCATTCAGCCACAGTATCAACATACGCTTTCAGGATTTCAACATGGACTCGCAGCGCAGTCTCATGCTCATGGGCGATTTCCAGATTACACAGAACTCCATCATCTCGAAAAGCACATATTTCGATGACGGTAAACGCGAGACAACCTATGTCAATGTCAACGGCGTCTGGAACGGTCGGTTGATGAACATGTTCTCCATGCCGCTGCGTAACAAGAAATGGAGTGTCAGCAACCATGTTTTCGTAAACGCCAATCACAACATCGGTTTCAACAACGGACTGCGCAATACCTCACTTTCATTCCGAATCAACGAAAGTCCGGGCATCACTTTCCGTCCCGATCACTTCGAACTTGAACTCCGTCCGCGCTACTCGGTGCAGACCACCCACAACAGTGTGCAGAAAAACGCCAATCAGACCGTACATTCCTACGGCGGCCGCTTCGACGGAACATATTACACTCCCTGGGGCCTGACACTCCAGAGCGACATCAACTACTCGGCGACTTCCGGTTATGCCGCCGGATACGACACCAGGACATGGATGTGGAACGCCACCATCTCTCAGCAGTTCCTGCGCAACAAGGCCCTCACGCTTTCAGTGAAAGCCTATGACCTCCTCAACCAGCGCAAAAACATCCGCCGCAACGTAACCGCCAACTACATCGACGACACACGCTACAACGCTCTGACCCGCTATTTCATGGTAACTCTGAGCTATCGTTTCAACACCTTCGGCAAAGGCAACGAGCCTTCTGCGCCCGGTGGCGACTTCATGCGCCGAGGCCCCGGCAGAGGCTTCGGTGGTCCCGGCCGCGGTCCGAGATAAACACGCAGAGTTTTCATCACCATATACAACAGAAACCGGCGCATCGAGAATTTTCAGATGCGCCGGTTTTACTTTATACCTTTATGCCGAATTCTTGAGGGATAGCTTATGTATTATTTCCCGGTCAGGATTGACTTGATGTCGTGGAGTTTGTTGAGGGCGGCCATGGGGGTCAGGTTGTTGATGTCGAGATCAAGGATCTCGTCACGCAACTGTGCGAGCACGGGATCATCCAGCTGGAAGAACGACAACTGCACTCCTTCGGCTCCGTCAGCCACTGTCGACAGATTTTTGGTAACTTGCTCATCACTCTCTCGGTTGACCTTCTCAAGATGGTGAAGCACCTCGTCGGCACGCTTTACAATCGACTGCGGCATTCCCGCAAGTTTGGCCACATGGATGCCGAAACTATGCTCGCTTCCTCCGCGGGCGAGCTTGCGCAGAAACACAACTTTGCCGTCGATTTCACGCACAGACACATTATAGTTGACCACGCGGCTGAAACTCTTTTCCATTTCGTTCAGCTCATGGTAATGAGTGGCGAAGAGAGTCTTCGGATGCGTGTTGCCGTGCTCATGGATGTGCTCGACGATGGCCCAGGCGATAGAGATACCGTCGTAGGTCGATGTCCCTCGCCCGAGTTCATCGAAGAGGATGAGCGAACGCTGGCTCATGTTGTTGAGAATCGAGGCCGCCTCATTCATCTCGACCATGAAAGTAGACTCGCCGAGCGAAATGTTGTCGCTTGCGCCCACACGGGTGAAGATCTTGTCGACGATGCCTATATGCGCGCTGTCGGCGGCGACGAAACTGCCTATCTGCGCAAGCAGGACGTTCAGGGCCGTCTGGCGCAGCAATGCCGACTTACCCGACATGTTAGGGCCGGTGATCATCATAACCTGAGTGCCATTGTTTGAGAGCGAGACGGAGTTTGTGATATAAGGTTCGCCCGCAGGCAGTTCTTTTTCAATGACTGGATGGCGAGCCTCGACAAGCGAGAGTTCAAGAGAGTCGTCGACAACCGGACGGTTGTAGCGGTTCTCGATCGCCACACGGGTAAATGAGTTGAATACGTCGAGCTGCGCGATCATCTGCGCGTCAAGAAGGATCGCGGGGATATATTCGCAGAGATCCTGCACGAGCGAGGTGTAGATCCGCTGCTCGATGATTGCGATCTTGTCCTGCGCGCCGAGGATTTTTTCCTCGTATTCCTTGAGTTCTTCGGTAATATAGCGCTCGGCATTGACGAGTGTCTGCTTGCGAATCCACTCCGGGGGCACCTTGTCGCGGTGTGTGTTGGTCACTTCTATATAGTAGCCGAACACATTGTTGTAGGCGACTTTTAGCGATGGAATTCCAGTCAGCGCGCTTTCACGCTGCTGTAGTTGCAGAAGATAGTCCTTGCCCCTGTAAGCGATCTCGCGCAGCTCGTCGAGTTCGCTGTCGACACCCTCACGGATGACCGGCCCGCGGTTGATGGCCGTAGGAGGATCAGGCGAGATCTCCCGTTCAATGCGCTCGGCTATCTCGGAACATGGATTAAGCTGACGGCCTATGCTTTCCAAAGCAGGCTGGCCTGACGACAGACAGATCTCCTTGATCGGGCCGATCATTGCCAGTGCATGCCGCATCTGGATCAGCTCGCGCGGATTGACACGTCCGGCCGAAACTTTGCCGATGAGACGCTCCAGATCACCGATCTGTCCCAGAGCGTCCTTGAGATCGTCGCGTTCGGACGGTTCGCGGAAGAAATATTCAACGATGTCGAGACGCTTGTTGATCTCACGCGCATCTTTCAGCGGGAAAAGCACCCATCTGCGCAACAGACGTGCTCCCATCGGGCTGACCGTGCGGTCGATCACGTCAAGCAAGCTCCGGCCGTCCTCACTCATCGACTGCACAAGTTCAAGGTTGCGCACGGTGAAGCGGTCGAGGCGCACGGCTTTTTCCTCTTCGACGCGGGCGATTGAGGTGATGTGGGATATGTGGGTATGCTGGGTGATGTCAAGATAGTGGAGGATGGCACCGGCGGCAATCACGGCAGACGGCATGGCGTTTATGCCGAAGCCTTTCAGTGATTTGGTCTCGAATTGTTTCAGCAGGCGGTCCATCGCAGCATCTTCCGTGAAGATCCAGTCGTCGAGTTCGAACGCAAGGTAGTGCTCCGGAAAACTTTCAGCGAGAAGTTTCTTGTTTCCGCGCTCCACAAGCACCTCCTTCGGGGCGAAATTGCCAAGCAGTTTTTCAATATAGTCGGTCGACCCCTCGGCGGCAAGAAACTCACCTGTCGAAATGTCGAGAAAAGCAACACCTATGGTTTGTTTACCGAAATTCAGCGCCGCAAGGAAGTTGTTTTCACGATGGTCGAGAAGTGTGTCGTTGATCGAGACACCGGGCGTCACCAATTCGGTGATTCCGCGTTTGACAAGTTTCTTTGTTGTCTTCGGATCTTCAAGTTGCTCGCAGATGGCCACACGCTTGCCGGCTCTGACAAGTTTCGGCAGGTAGGTGTCAAGCGCATGATGCGGGAAGCCGGCCAGTTCGACAAACTGGGCAGCGCCGTTGGCCCGTCGGGTCAGAGTTATGCCGAGGATTTCGGAAGAGGCTATCGCGTCTTCCGAAAAAGTCTCATAAAAGTCACCCACGCGGAAGAGCAGAATGGCGTCAGGATGCTTCTCCTTCATGACCATATATTGCTTCATCAGCGGGGTCTCAACTATTTTTTTTGCCATATTGTTAATTCTCTGATGCGTAGATTGGCACTCCCGGCCCTGTTCGCCACAATCTGCCGGCCGCAACCTCATAAAACTGAGATCAGAATGCCTCTAAGGTGACTACAAATTTACAACTTTTTCCCATTCTTCGTGGCACGATTCGACAAATAATACTAAATTTGCCCCTGCATGAGCGCATCCGCAGCAGATAAGTCAACCAACTGTTACAACACAATACATAACCCAACAGACTCTATGAAATCAACCTCAGTAATTTCCGCCGGAATCCTTGCCCTCGGCATCGTCATTTCAGGATTTTGCCTGAAAGCCGGCATCGACAACATCGCGTTCCGCGACCGTGAAGTGACCGTGCGAGGCCTTGCCGAACGCGAAGTGGAGGCCAACCTCGTCACATGGCCGATCACCTATTCCCTCGCCGGCAACAATCTCCAGACCATTTATGATCAGGTCAGCGGCAACAATGAAAAAATCGTGAAGTTTCTTACCTCCAACGGCATCAGTCCGGACGAAATTTCAGTGAATCCGCCGGACACTTACGACGCCGCCTCCAACCGCTACCGCTCCGACTCGTTCAGTTACAACTACTCGATCAACTGCACCGTGACAGTCACCACCACCAAGGTGGCCAAAGTCCGTGAACTGCTTAACCGCCAGTCGGAACTTCTCAAGGAAGGAATTGCATTCTCCAACTCCTACATCAACTATCAGTTCACCGGCTTGAACTCCATAAAACCTGAAATGATTGCCGAGGCCACAAAAAATGCCCGTGCAGCGGCCGATCAGTTTGCCGCCGACAGCGAAAGCCGCGTCGGCAAGATCAAGACCGCATCGCAGGGACAGTTCTCGATCGACGACAGCGATTCATCGACACCTTTCATCAAGAAAGTCCGCGTCGTCTCGACTATCGTCTATTATCTCGAAGACTGACAGAAACGAGGCCTTTCAGGCCTTGTCACGGTCATAATGCGGCATTTCGGCGGGAATCACCATCGAAATCTCGACCAATCCGGCAATTTTGCCGTCAACACGCCACGGTGTCTGGTAGATCATCTTCCGGACACCGTTTTTCGTTATGGTATAAGCGTTGGATTCGCCGGTTTCAAGCATGTGGCGGATCTTGCGTACTGACTCTTCGCCATGACAGGGTATCAGATTGCGTCCGCGCATATCGCCATGTTTCGCGAAAGTTTCAAGTGCCTTCTCATTCATATAAAGCACCGTCCCCTCAGCATCGCAGACAGTCACAGCGCAATTCATCTCAAAAGCCCAGTCGGGCAAAGTCTTTCTGATATCTTCCATGATATTCAACTCATCCGTTAATATTTGACAATCGCATTTTCTTCCCGCAAAATTACAGAATATTAAACAATTTGTCGTATTCAACCGCACACAATCTGCACGGATTTCACCTCAAAAGTGAGGATATTTTATAAAATATGCAATATGTTTCACAACATAAAAAGAGAAAACCAGCCGTTTAATTGACTGGTTTTCTTAGGTTTAGTTTTGAGCCGCGAGTGGGACTCGAACCCACGACCTTTTCGTTACGAATGAAATGCTCTACCGACTGAGCTATTGCGGCTTGGTTGATTCTGTCGCCGGAAGGCCGAGGGCTTTCCGACATGCAAAATCCGTAATTTGCACATCCCCTTCCGGGGTTTTGCGGCGCAAAGTTACAAATTTATTTTTTAATTACCAAGGGTCTGCTTACTGTATGTGAAGACGATCTTGGCTTTGGAGAAATCGAGTGTCGCCATCACCGGCTCCGTCACATAAGGTGTGATGGAACTTACCTGAGTAGAGGTGGTGTTGTAGCCGTAGTAATAGCTGTAATAGTTCGAATTCGAATTCACGTAGAATGACACCAGTGCCGGACAGATCACGAATTCCTCATCCTCCTCCGTTGCCTCACCTTTCTTTATGATCTCAAGGATATAGTTGCGCATCGAGGAGAAAGTATAGCTCTTGGTGGTCGAATTGTATGAGGCGTAGAACGACGAAAGATTGTCGTTGATCTGCGTACCTGCGAAAAATTTGTCTTTATCCTTTTTCTTGACAAGAAGAACATAGGGCGGAGGAGTCAGACCGTAATCATTCTCGATTTCGTTGGCAGGGATCGAGAGAGAAAGAGAGTTGACGACTGAGAGCGAACCGCTGTTTTCCTGATAGCGTCTGAGGATTTCACGTGCCGGAAAATTGAATTCGACATCATAACCGGTCGGAGCCACAAGCATAGTCTCGCCAGTCTGAGCACGCTTCTTGAGATCGTCGGCCATCTTGTAGACGATGTTATTGTTGGTGATGATCTCAGGAGTGACTGCCATGTATGAGCCGACGAGGTTGAACACAGTGTCACGCTGTGGATCTGTGTCAGGAATCGGCATGATCGAACGGTAATAGACATTGATCATGTTGCTCGCAATGCGGGTGACACGGCCTGAACCGAACGAATTGGCTATGTACAAACCGGGGAACCATTTGGCAAATGCCTGCGGAGTGGCAAAGGTGGCTTCCGAAGTCTTGAACTGGTTGTAGAGACGCACGCCGAGTTCAGTCGGAAGCTTGACTGTTATATCCTTTATGACACTGCCTTCCGTATCGGTAGTAATTGACTCCGCTCCGTCGATCAGAGCCGAATATGAGGTAGAGCCGATGGGCGCCGATGGATCATAATATCCTTCCGGTTTGAAATCGCTGTAAATCGGAGACGGGAGTTGCTTGTTAAGTTCGTAGACAGTCAGTCCCATCGGAGCGACGGAGTCACCGGCAAAACCGTTTTTATACATCGAAAGCACAAGCTTGACCGAGTCGATATATTCCGGTTTCACGTAAAATGTATCCACATAAGCCGTGGGCATGTACTGGCAGACAATATCGCTGCTGAGACTGCCATAACCTTTGGCGTCGATATTTCCAAGGAGCTGGAGCACTGTGCGCGACTGCACCAGATCGTTGCTGACGGGACGTCCGCTGACAGTAAAGTTAGAGTCAATGACGATCTCCACCTCGTCCTCAACCAGACTGCCGCCGGCCGTGGATGTGGATTCGTCGCATGAGATGACGGAGAGTGTGGCTATTACTCCTGCTGAAAGCAGAGCTAATTTTTTCATCTTGTGTAAAAGAGTGAGCTTAATCTTCTTCCTCGCCTAAGAGCGAGCGGTAAAATTCAGTGTAGCGTTCAACGCGGTCTTCTTCGCCTTCATAAGGCAGGAAGAGTTTGCCTGAAGCCTTGGCATAGTCTACCAACGCCGGATCAACGTCGTCTGTCACCTGAATGACAGCATCGGCATAGTCGATCGCCAGACGGTTCAGCGCAGCGAAGTCAGCGGCTTCCGAACCGATGGCGGCTATATCCTCGTCGGTGAAATCACTCATGCGCAGTTTCTCGGCGAAACGCGGGTCGAGAGTGCCTTCAAACTTTTCAGGCTGGAGTGCATAGACTATCTTGGAATCGCGGAATGTCGGGTCATCGGCATATTTCCGGCGCAGATACAGAGGAGTCAGGGCTGATACCCATCCGCTGCAATGGATGACTGCCGGCTGCCAGCGGAGTTTCTTGACCGTCTCGGCCACGCCCATTGTGAAAAACATCAGACGCTCGTCGTTGTCAGCGGGCAGGAGATCTGTTTCAAGCCCCTTTTCAGGCAATGGCTGAAAATAATCGTCATTGTCGATAAAATAGACCTGCATACGCGAAGGCAGCAGAGTAGCCACCTTAATTATCAGCGGATGATCGGAGTCGTCGATGATCAGATTCATCCCGGAGAGACGGATCACCTCATGAAGCTGGTTGCGTCGTTCGTTGATGCAGCCGTATTTCGGAGTGAATGTTCTTACTTCAAATTCCTTCCCGTGGATTCCCTGCGGAATGTCACGGCCAAGAACCGACATAGACGTGTCCGGAAGGTAAGGCGATACCTCTTGCGAGACGAATAGAACTTTTTTGGGCGCCATGTAAGGATAGATAATCTTAGCGAGCCGGACAAGGACCGACAGCCGGATAGCTGAACTCTTGTGCGCGGCTCTTTGTTATATGATTTGGATTGCAAAGTTACACAATTTTTTTCATTTTTCCACCATCGCGCGTTTTAATCAGCAACTTTTCGGCTCAAAAGGCGCAAAAAACATTTGGATTTTAGCATCCCGGACCTACAACGATCAGATTTTAAGACTTTCAAATTTTGAAATCAGCCGAAAAATTACTACCTTTGCACGAATTATCTGCTACAAGTAGACATGAGACAATTAAAAATCACTAAATCTATAACCAATCGTGAAAGCGCCTCGCTCGATAAATTCCTTCAGGAAATCGGCCGCGAAGAGCTCATCTCCGTCGAAGAGGAGGTAGAACTCGCCCAGCGCATTCACCAAGGAGATCAGAGAGCTCTTGACAAGCTCGTCCGTGCCAACCTCCGCTTCGTTGTATCAGTGGCCAAACAGTATCAGAATCAGGGACTCAGCCTCCCCGACCTCATCAACGAAGGCAATCTCGGCTTGATTAAAGCGGCACAGAAATTCGACGAGACACGAGGATTCAAATTCATCTCCTACGCCGTTTGGTGGATCAGACAGTCTATTCTTCAGGCCCTTGCCGAACAGAGCCGCATCGTCCGCCTCCCGCTCAATCAGGTAGGATCGCTCAACAAAATCAGCAAAGCCCTTTCCAAATTCGAGCAGGAAAACGAACGCCGCCCCTCTCCGGAGGAACTTGCCGAAAAACTCGATGTACCTGTCGACAAAATCGCCGACACACTGAAAGTCTCCGGCCGCCACATCTCTGTTGACGCTCCTTTTGTCGAAGGCGAAGACAACAGCCTGCTTGACGTCCTCACCAACGACGACTCACCTATGGCCGACGCCACGCTCACCCAGGAATCATTGTCGAAAGAGGTCGAACGCGCGCTCAAGCAGCTCCACGACCGTGAACGCGAAATCCTCAAGATGTTCTTCGGCATCGGCTGTCAGGAAATGACCCTTGAAGAAATCGGCGCAAAATTCGATCTGACCCGCGAACGTGTCCGTCAGATCAAGGAAAAAGCCATCCGCCGCCTCAAAGGCCAGAAGAGCCATCTGCTCAAAGCATATCTCGGACAGTAATTCCACAACAACATTCAGCCCTGACACTCATGCTCGCGTTATCACTATTGCTATCAATCACTGTCACGGTAACGAATCCACAACCGACACCCCGCCAGGCGGTGCCGGTTGTTGTTCCTATTGCCCAGAACGGCAAGGAGGTCAATTCGGCAGTCATCAAAGGACAGCCCGACACCCCGTGGCAGCTCGACGACCTCAATGACGACGGCCGTCCCGACGAACTCGTATTTCTCGTCGACCTCAAGCCAAACCAGTCCAGAACCTTCACCGTCGATCTCTCGGCGGCAAAGCCAAAGACTACATTCACCCCTGAAACCAACGCCTATCTCAAGCTTAACGACAAAAATAAAAAGCATCCTGAGATACAGGCCATAGCATTTCCAGGCGACGTGGACAACCGGCAGATGTACAACAGCATCTACGGTCACGGCGTAGTACTCGAAGGTCTCTACAATGCCATCCGCATCTACATGGACAACCGCCAAAGTGTTGACCTTTACGCCAAGAACACCCCGCGCCTTGAACTTGACAGCACCGGATTCTACACCACCCGCCAGCAGCTTGAGCAAGGCTACGGCCGTGACGTCCTCTGGGCAGGCACCTCGGTAGCACTCGGCTCGTTCCGCGGCTGGCAGAACGGAAGCCCCGTCACTATCGACACCGTCACCACCCGTATGCAGCGCGTCGTGACCACCGGCCCGGTACGTTCTATCGTTGAAGTCTCAGACCGCGGATGGATCTACAACGGCACTCCGCTTGAAATGCGTCAGCGCTACACAATCTATGCGCGACATCGCGACATCGATGTGGACATCACCATCTCCGGCGCCCCAAAGACCTACACTTATTGCACCGGAGTACAGAAACTGGCCACCGACAACCAAGGCTTCATCACTCAGTCCGGGCTGGCAGGCAGCTGGGGCACCAATCTGCCAGACAAAGGTATGCCTGACATCACCGATACGATCGGCCTCGGCATCTATGTCCCCGCCACCTATTTGAAATCAGTAAAGGAAGATGATGTCAACTATCTGACCCTTCTGCGCACCGACGCCAAAGGCCACATCCGTTACAGCTTCATTTCAGGAGCTGAACGCGACAGCGCATCCCCCCATTCAGCAGATGCCTGGTTCAACTATCTCCGTCAGTGGGAAAAAGAAAAACGTAACCCGGTCAAAATCTCAATCAAATAGTTTTTTATCCGGCTGATATTTTCATATCTTATTAATTTTCATTAATTTTGCGGCTCGAATTTTAATAGTGTTAAAAAACACACCCTCGGTAGCTGTAACAAATTATATAAATTAGACTAATGAAAACTGCACTGATCACAGGTATTACCGGCCAGGATGGTTCGTTTCTGGCAGAATTCCTTTTAGAAAAAGGTTATGATGTACACGGCACTATCCGCCGCTCGTCAGTAGATTTCCGCGAACGCATCGCTCATCTTGAAGGAAAACCCCACTTCCATCTCCACTATGCTGACCTCGGCGATTCCATGTCAATTCTTCAGGTCGTGTCTAAAGTACGTCCCGACGAGATCTACAATCTTGCCGCACAAAGCCATGTTCAGGTATCTTTCGATTCACCCGAATTCACAGCCGACGTCGATGCGACCGGTGTGCTCCGCATCCTCGAAGCAGTACGCCTTTGCGGTCTTGCCGATACCTGCCGCATCTATCAGGCTTCGACATCCGAACTTTACGGAAAAGTAGAGGAAGTGCCTCAGAACGAGAAGACTCCTTTCCACCCTTATTCTCCCTATGCCGTCGCCAAACTCTACGGTTTCTGGATCGTGAAGGAATATCGCGAAGCCTACAACATGTATTGCTGCTCAGGCATCCTCTTCAACCATGAGTCCGAACGCCGCGGTGAAACATTCGTTACCCGCAAGATCACACTCGCAGCCGCCCGCATCGCACAGGGCAAGCAGGAGAAGCTTTACCTCGGCAACCTTTCTTCGCTCCGCGACTGGGGATATGCCAAGGACTATGTTGAATGTATGTGGCTCATCCTCCAGCAGGATAAACCCGAAGACTACGTGATCGCCACCGGCGAGCAGCACTCTGTCCGCGAATTCTGTCTCTACGCCTTCCGCCGCGCCGGCATCGAACTTCGTTTCGAAGGTGAAGGCGCCGACGAAAAAGGTATTGACGTCAAGACCGGTAAGGTAGTCATCGAAGTTTCACCCGACTTCTACCGTCCGACCGACGTTGTCAACCTCTGGGGCGATCCGTCGAAGGCCCGCAAGCAGCTTGGCTGGGACCCCTCGAAAAAGACTTCATTCGAACAGCTCGTCAACCTCATGGTCGACGCCGACATGGCCAAGGTTGCTGTCGAGCGAGCCGGAGAGCAGGTCCGCACCAACCTCGCCGAATATCTCGAAAAAGGTATTGTGAAATAATCTCATACAACCGTTATCACATTTTTCGGGGCTGCGCTTCTGGCACAGCCCCGTTTTTCGTTAAATGATTCAGGCGTTATTTTTGATAGCGGCTTCTCAGTCGGGCATACGGCGGATAAACTCTACCGACTGATCCTTTATCGAAGCCGGATAAACACCTTGCCATATCATTTTGGCCGATGTCAGGCGCGTTATGATATAGGTTTCATAGTAGAAATCCGGATCTGAACCATCTACACCTGCGGGCGTCAATGTAATGTCGAGTACCCCGTTGTTGTTTTGCGGGCCCGCGGCATGCCAGTCATATTTGCGGACAGGAATTTCTTCAATCGTACCGTCTTCATTAATACTCTTCACCTCGACTGTACCATAGTTATTAAAACCTTTTACAGTTTCAAAGATATACATGAGGGTATTTTCGGACTGATCGGGGGCCGAAATTTCCCAGCGACCTTTGATCAGGTCGGGATTCAGCCCCTTGTCGTCATCATCATCACAACTGTTAAGTACCACAGTGATAAGCGGTAGCAAAAGCAGAAAAAGATATTTTTTCATTTTTAAAGGTTTAGGTTAAGTATTTGTTAGATTGATGAGACAAAGGTATGCAAAAATACTCATACTTTACATATAATCCATGTGGAATTGATTTTCAATGATTTTTATCACTGATAATCAGCTACATAAGAAAATAACGGTACAACTATCCGGTAAGGGAAAAGAGGGAGTGAAAAAGTTGCTTTGAGGGAGTGAAAGGATTAGAAAAGGCGTGTGTTTTGAATGAAAGATTTAACTAAATCTTAACAGTTGATAAGTATTTTTATTACTTATGACATTCACAGAAAAGACATGAAATTTCCGTAGAGATGGCTGAGTGCCAGAAAAATTCAGTAATTTTGTAATATGGAAAAGGTATATAAATCGAAAGTCGCTAAATGGTATCTATGGACTTGCATCGGTGTTGTTGCAGCTTTTATAGGTACATTGTTCTTATGTTATCAGTCCACATGGGTACTCCTTATTGATGTGGTGTTTATAGGCATAGCGGTTGCCTTAATGTTCGATATTCTATTTCACACGGATTACACAATCAAAGGAGAGAAGTTATATATACGATGTGGAATACTGTTCCATATGACTTTACCGATAAACAAGATTAGAGAAATAGCCCATAAATCGACAGTATTATCCTCACCTGCCTTGTCAGCAAAGCGAATAGGCATCAGGTATGGTCTTAAAAATTGGGTCTATATTTCCCCGAAAGATCAGGAAGATTTTATATCAGATATAAAATCAATAAATCCGCAAATCACAATAAGATGAAAACCGCACCACAAGATAGTGTTTTGATTGTTTTGGTGTCGTGGATAGTTGTCAAGGAACAATTGCTTTCAATTTGGCGGTCCATTATCGAAGAAATTTGTTGCGCGCCGCCAAGAGCTGCTTCTTGTCGCTTCCAAATTGGCCCCGAATTGACTTGGGCTGATCTTTTTATTTGGAAAATCACAAATAAAACTCTAACTTTGCGCCGACAAAGGGGTGCGGCCTGACATCAATTGCCGCTGAGATGATACCCTCTGAACCTGATGCGGTTAGTACCGCCGAAGGGATTGCACTTGACTCTGCCTATGCCGCTTTGTCAGTCTGCTGTCTGACAGATAATAACCCGTCAGCCGGACTTTTTTCAGATTGCCCGAAATTTATCATGATTTCTGACATTCTCATTTTAACAAAGACCAAGCGCGATGCGGACCTACTACCCCACCCTTACAATAGCCGGTTCCGATTCTTCGGGAGGCGCCGGCATTCAGGCTGACATCAAGACAATGTCGGCAATAGGTTGTTATGCCATGTCGGCAATAACATCCATCACCGCCCAGAACACAACCGGAGTCCGCTCCATCATGCCGGTATCGGCCACCGTGGTTGCCGATCAGATCGACATGGTCATGACCGACATTCCCCCGCTGGCCGTAAAAATCGGTATGCTGTGCAATGCGGAGGTTGCGACAGCGGTAGCTGAACGGCTTGAGCACTACCGTCCGGACAATCTGATTGTCGATCCGGTGATGGTATCGACCTCCGGTTCCATGCTGCTCGAAGAAGACGCCGTCGAAGTTCTTGTCAGACGCATCTTCCCCTTGGCCACGCTCGTCACCCCCAACCAAATGGAGACAAAAGCTCTGACCGGCTCCGACAAAACCGCCTTACAGATTGAAAAACTGCGTCGCCTCGGCTGCCGCAACATTCTGATCAAGGGTGGCGACACCGACCGCAACGACATCAAAGTCGACATCCTCCACCTGTCGGACAGCGATGAGACCATCGAACTGAAAGCCGATGCCGTCGACACCCGCAACACCCACGGCACAGGCTGCACCCTGTCATCGGCCATCGCATCGTATCTCGCTCTCGGCTATGAACTGACCGACGCCGTCAGCATGGCCAAACTCTACGTCACACACGCTCTTGAGGCAGGCTCATGGATCACTACGGGACACGGCCACGGCCCGGTAAACCATTTCTTCTCTCCTCGCCGTCTGAAAAACTTCAACCCGAAATCGCAGCAAAAAGACAATAAAATTCACTGATATGACAGTAAAAATCAACCAGATATCCCTGTCTCTGCCCGACGGATCATCACTCCAGGATGCTCTCGACGCAAAAGAGATCAAACCGCAAGGCATAGCGACAGCCGTAAACGGCAAAGTCATTCCCGCCGTTTCCCGTCAGTCACACAAACTCGCCGACGGCGACGACATTGTCATCATAAAAGCCTTTTACGGAGGCTAAGCCCCTAAAAAATCTCTCCGTAATGATCAGGATAGCCATCACACCCGAACATCTCGACGATGAGTCGCGGGAAGCACTTGCAGCCCGCGTGCTGCTCGAATCAGGCTGGGACAAAGTCCATCTGCGCCATCCGGGAGCCTCGCGCACCGACATCCGGCGGCTAATCGAAGCCATTCCGCAGGAATTTCACGACAGGCTCGTGCTCCACGGACATTTCGATCTCTGCAACGAATTCAACCTCGGAGGGTTGCATCTCAACCACCGTTGTCCCGCGCCTCCGGCTCTCTATCGCGGACCTCTGAGCCGTTCATGCCATTCGGTCGAGGAACTCCGGCAATGCACAGGGCTTGCCTACGCGACTCTCAGCCCGATCTTCGACAGTATTTCCAAGCAGGGCTACGGTTCACGCTTCTCTGACGTCGATCTTGCACAGCTATCCGAAATCACGACTCCTGTCATAGCTCTCGGAGGAGTCACAGCTGAACAAATTCCGGTTCTGCGGCGTTATAACTTCAAGGGTTTCGCCATGTTGGGTGCAATTCCGTGGAATGAGCCGGCCGATCATGTGAGACAATTCGCTGAAAAGATAATGAAACTACAATAATTATATGCTCCAGTTCATAACTCATCCGTCCGATCGCTACTCCATCGCCGAAGAAGTGCAGATGGCCCTTGAAGGAGGCTGCAAATGGGTGCAGCTACGACTCAAGGATGCGACAGACGAGGAATTCCGCCAGACAGCACTTGAAATCATCCCCCTCTGCAAGGAAAACGAAGCTTTCCTTGTATTCGATGACCGCGTAGAACTCGCCATTGAAATGTCAGTCCACGGTGTCCATCTCGGCAAAGACGACATGAATCCTCTCGTGGCCCGCGAGAACATGGGCGCAGAAGCCATCATAGGCTGCACGGCCAACACCGCCGCCGACATCGTAAAACTCCGCAGCTGGGATGTGGACTACGTAGGCCTCGGCCCCTTCCGCTACACCACGACCAAAGCCCGGCTCTCACCCGTCATCGGTCTCGAAGGCTACACCGATATTGTCCGTGAAGTCCGTGCCGCCGACATACTGCTCCCGATAGTCGCTATCGGAGGAATCACACTCGAAGACATTCCGGCCATCATGGCCACAGGCGTCAACGGAGTGGCAATGAGCGGATCGATCATTAATGCCGAAGATCCTGTCGATTATACCCGCAAAGTGCTCAATGCTCTTCATGAGGCTTTCGACAAACGCAAATAATCATTTCATTCTCCATTACACCGATCGAAATTATCACACCTATTTATATATGAACGACATTCTAACCATCGGAGGAAAAGAATTCACCTCACGCCTTTTCGTAGGCACCGGAAAATTTTCCTCCAACCGTCTCATGCTTGAATCCATTCTTGCATCAGGCTCCCAGATGATCACCGTGGCCATGAAGCGCATCGACATGGAACATGAGGAAGAAGACGACATGCTGCGCCACATCAACCGCGACCATGTGCAGTTCTTGCCAAACACTTCCGGCGTCCGCACTGCCGAAGAGGCTGTCCTCGCCGCAAATCTTGCCCGCGACTGCTTCGGTACAGACTTTATCAAACTTGAAATCCATCCCGACCCGAAATATCTGCTCCCCGATCCGATCGAGACACTGAAAGCGACCGAGATCCTCGCATCGCAGGGCTTCAAGGTGCTCCCTTATATCCAGGCCGACCCTGTCCTCTGCAAGCGCCTCGAAGATGTCGGCACAGCCGCCGTAATGCCCCTCGGTGCACCGATCGGCACAAACAAAGGTCTGAAAACACGCGACCTGCTTGAAATCATCATCGAGGAAAGCCGCGTCCCTGTCGTGATCGACGCCGGACTCGGAGCACCCTCCCACGCTGCCGACGCCATGGAGATGGGAGCCGATGCCGTGCTGGTCAATACAGCGATCGCTGTCGCCGGAGATCCGGTCGAAATGGCCGTGGCATTCAAGCTCGCAGTCGAAGCAGGCCGCAAAGCCTATCTCGCCGGGCTGGGATCAGTATCGTCGTCAGCCTCCGCAACAAGCCCCCTCACTGAATTCCTGAATCTCTAATTAGAATTTATCACCATAACAGCATTATGGAAATCGAAAACATCGACGTAAACAGCTATCCCGGTTCAGAAAAAGTCTACATCGACGGTAAACTCCATCCGATCAAAGTAGCCATGCGCCGTGTCAACCTCACTCCTACCGTTAAAATCATCGACGGCGAACGCCTGACACGGCAGAACGGCTCAGTATATGTCTATGACACCAGCGGCGTCTATACCGATCCGGCGGTCAAAGTCGACATCAACGCAGGCCTTCCACGTCTGCGCGAAGAGTGGATCGCAAAGCGCGAAGATCTCGAACAGCTCCCGCACATCACGTCCGACTATGGCCGCATGCGCGAAGCCGACAGCTCGCTTGACCAGATCCGCTTCAGCCACCGTTATGCGCCACGCCGCGCCGCCGAAGGTAAAGAGATCACCCAGATGGCCCTCGCCCGCCAGGGTGTCATCACTCCTGAGATGGAATATGTAGCCATCCGCGAGAACAACAACGCCGAAGCTCTCGGAATCAAAAGCCACATCACACCCGAATTCGTGCGTCAGGAAGTGGCCGCAGGCCGTGCCGTAATCCCCGCCAATATCAATCACCCGGAAGCTGAACCGATGATCATAGGCCGTAACTTCCTCGTGAAACTCAACACCAACATCGGCAACTCGGCCCTCTCGTCAGGCATTGAGGAAGAGGTCAGCAAAGCCGTCTGGAGCTGCTACTGGGGTGGCGACACTCTGATGGATCTCTCGACAGGCGACAATATCCACGAGACCCGCGAATGGATCATCCGCAACTGTCCCGTCCCCGTCGGAACCGTGCCCGTCTACCAGGCTCTTGAAAAAGTCAATGGCAAAGTCGAAGACCTCACCTGGGAAATCTACCGTGACACGCTCATCGAACAGGCTGAACAGGGTGTCGATTATTTCACCATCCACGCCGGCGCTCTCCGCGCCCACGCCGATATGGTACAGGAACGTCTCACCGGCATTGTCTCGCGCGGCGGTTCCATCATGACCCGCTGGGCCGTCATCCATGACAGTGAGAATTTCCTTTACACCCACTTCGACGAAATCTGCGAGATTCTTGCCAAATACGATGTTGCCGTTTCGCTCGGCGACGGTCTGCGCCCCGGCTCTATCCACGACGCCAACGACCGCTCGCAGTTCCTCGAACTCGACGTACTCGGCGAACTCACGGAGATCGCATGGAAGCACAATGTACAGGTGCTCATCGAAGGTCCCGGCCATGTGCCGATGCACAAGATCCGCGAAAACATGGACCGTCAGATCGACAAGTGCCACGAAGCGCCCTTCTACACTCTCGGCCCGCTGACTACCGACATCGCGCCCGGCTACGACCACATCACATCGGCGATCGGTGCCGCCCAGATCGCATGGATGGGCACTGCGATGATCTGCTACGTGACACCCAAAGAACATCTCGCGCTCCCCAACCTTGAAGATGTGCGCAACGGTGTCATCACATACAAGATCGCCGCTCATGCCGCCGACCTCGCCAAAGGACATCCCGGCGCTCAGGTCCGCGACGACGCCATGAGCAAGGCGCGCTTCGAGTTCCGCTGGAAAGACCAGTTCAATCTGTCGCTAGACCCGGCCCGCGCACGTCAGTATTATGTCGAAAGGCATAAGGATGACGACCACTTCTGCACGATGTGCGGTCCCAACTTCTGCGCGATGCGAATCACCCAGCAGCTTGTCGACGATTGTGCAAAATAAACCGTTCAAAACAAAGCCCTTTCATAAACGCAAGAGTGATCCTGCTGCGATTGCAGTATCCTCTTGCGTATGTCAGCGGCCTTCTCTCTTCTGCCTCCATAAAAAATCATCACACACGGCTTAACTATTTATAATTTTTCCTATGACCAATAGGCTTCTATGGTTCCTCTCTATCCTCCTGTTCACATTTTGCTCATTTCAGGCAAAGGCCCAACGAGTCGCCTTGAAGACGAACACTCTTGACTGGATCCTGATGTCACCCAATCTCACGCTCGACACCCGTCTGTCACACAGAGTCACTTTCGAGATCGGTATTGCCGGAAATCCTATGGACAAAACGCCCTATGGGTCCGACATAAAACTTAAGAATCTGCGCATCGAACCGTCGCTGAGATACTGGTTCAACCGCCCGATGGCCCGCCACTTCATGGGGCTCGCTTTCAGCGGAGGTGCCTTCAATCTGCGTCTGCGCGAACACTGCTATAAAGGAAACGGTTTCGCGGCAGGTCTTACATACGGCTACGCACTTGTACTTAACCGCCACTGGAATGTGGAATTCACCCTCGGTCTCGGTCTTGCCCGCGTCTGGGGCTACAACTATCTCCATCAGAACGGGCAACCCGTCAACTCCAATATGGACCGCTGGGTCCCCGTGCCTGTCGGGACCGGGATTTCATTCTCTTACATACTGAAATAAACCGCGAAGGATATGTCCAACACAATAGCACATCGTATTTTCCTCTCTCTCGCGGCTCTCATACTTACCTCAGCAGCCGCAATGGCCCGCGACATAAATGTCCGTGGAATTGTCACCAACTCTAAGGGCGAAGTCCTGCAAGGAGTCTGCATCTACAATGCGGAAACCGAACAACTTCTTGCCAGCACCAACGAAGAGGGCAAATATCTTGTCATAATCGACGGTGAAGGCAAACTGCTTTTCTCGATCCTCGGCATGGAAGACATGGAGGTTCCGGTCGAGGGGCGTCTGACAATCGATGCCGTGATGACACGCTCGTCAATCACTCTCGACGAAGTCTTCGTAAAAGCCAAAGGGAAACTCAAGACTGTCGCTCCTGAACCTACCGACATCGAGATCAAAGGCAACTACGCCCACATCAAAACCCGCATCAAAGTGCCCCACCGGCTCTTCGGCTCATCGGCACGTCTGATCATCCAGCCGGCTCTCTACAATGTCACCGCTTCGAAAATGTGGTATCTCAAACCGCTTGTATTCGACGGACGCCGCTACAACATCACCCAGGACCGTATGCTCGACTTCGACCTCAGCGCCGACCCGCTCAATCCCTATGTCGAGGTGCAGAAAAATTCAAACCGCAAAGACGACATGATTTTCTGGAGCGACTCGGTCTATCTTGACAATCCCGATCAGGATTTTCACTGCGACATGCTCATGGCGATGGAGAACTACAACCGTGTATTCTACCGCGACACCACCACGATCTCACGCGGAACCGTAAATCCGATGCGCTTCTTTCAGTACAATCTGCTCGGTACGGAAGTGACCGACACGACGTTCTATCCCACCCCTGAGATGCAGATGCGCGACACACGCGGAGACGTGATGCTCACATTCCGTGTGAATGATGCCCGTCTCGACATGGATCAGGGGAACAACCGCGCAGAAATGAACTCGCTGCTCTCGCAGCTGCGCCGGATCGAAAACGATCCTGACGCAGCACTCAAGAGTTTCTATATCCACTCCACTTCCTCGCCTGAAGGAAACTACGAGAAAAATATCGATCTCTCCCAACGTCGCATGAAATCAGCACTCGATCTGATCATGACCAACCTTTCGCCGACGACACGCCGCTACATGGAGGTGAAGAGCGGAGCATCCGTAGAGAAATGGGATGTTCTCGTCGAAATGCTGCGCGCCGACAGTCTCAATGCCGAAGCCGACGCAATTGCGGAAATCATAGCCAAATATCCCGGACAAATGAACATACAGTCAGTGCGTGTGCGTCGTCTGCCTTTCTACTCTCCCCTTATCCCCGACAAATACCTTCCGCGGATGCGTAAAGTCAGCTATGAGTTCCTGACCTCGCAATACCGCTACCTCACCGACGACGAAATTGCCGAAGTCTATAAAACTGATCCGAAATCACTTTCACGCTTTGAATTTTTCAGGCTTTACCGTTATGTGGCCAAAACACCGGCTGAAAAAGAAGAATATCTGACAAAAGCCCTTGAGGCGCACCCGAATTTCATCGTCGGCGCCACAGACCTTGCCGCCTTGAAACTTGAGCGAGGCGAAGCTGACTATGATCTGCTCGGCAAAATGCTGCGTCCCGATGGCAACACCAGGACCAAAAAGATTCCCGACGAGACACGTCTCAACCACATAGCCGCGTGCCTTGCCACACATCATTATCTGGAAGCCGACTCTCTGGCCTCGCTCCTCCCCGACACCCCCCGCTTCCACAAGGCCAAGATCTATACCGATGTGTTCAACGGCCGCTATGAGAACGCCATGCAGGAAGTGGCAGCCGAATCGCCGATCAACGAAGTCGTCATACTGCTCGCCCTCAAAGCCAATGACCAGGCATGGAAAAAAGCTTCTAAACTCGGCTCTTCAGCAGAAGAAGAATACCTCAAGGCTGTGGCGGCGAATCGCGTTGACGAGTACATGGCGGCAGTAAGCCACCTTGAAAATGCACTGCGTCTGAAACCTGAGCTTGAGGAGATCGCAAAAATCGACGGCGATCTGATTGATCTGATGGAAGAACGTGAAGAAGAGGAGGAGAACCAGTTATGAAAACAATCATTCGCAAAATATACCTTATTATATCAGGATGTGCGGTATCGTCTGCCACCTGCGCCGTCACAAATGCACCGGTTGCGATCGACTCGACGATAAACGCGCTTGACTACGTGCTCCAGCGCCCTGCACCGGCCCATAAATTCACTGAAAAACGTTTCGGAGACCGACTGTTTCTCTCCGTCGAAGGTGGTCCGCAATGGATGCGCCCCAATACGCATCTGAACGACGCTTCGACAGAGACCGGCTATCGCGCCGGAATTTCTGTCGGCGACTGGATCACTCCGGTCCATGGATGGCGTTTAGGCCTCAGCGCCGGACGCCACTACGGATTGGACGGCAACAAACCTGTTTTCGCCGCCATGTCGCTCGATTATATGATGAATCTCTCCGCTCTGTTGCGCGGTGACAATCCGTCCCGCCGCTTCGAGCTCATAGGTATAATGGGAATCGAAGGCCAGGCCCTTCACCGCGACGGCCACCGCCTCTGGGGCGCCGGCGGAGCGAGAATCGCCCTCCAGCCCCGTCTCTATGTCACTCCGGCGACATATCTCTACATCGAACCGCGTCTCGGAGTCTATGACGACCGCCTCGACGATGTGAAAACATGGCATAAATATGACTGGAACGCATCCGTAATGATCGGACTCGGCTACCGCATGACCGGCGGCCGCGGTCTCGACGTAGACAATTCGATGTTCATCAACAATCATTTCCGCGACAATATGTTCGTCAGCCTTTCTGGCGGCATTGTATCGCCCGGCAGCAATACCTATCACTGGCGTCACCGCATCGGGCCGACCGGTACGGTCTCTGTGGGCAAATGGTTCAGCGCGCCGGCCGGTCTGCGACTGTCGCTCGGAGGAGCCGAACTCAGACACATCTCCGGACAGAAAAACCGCTACTCAGCAATCGCGGATATTGACTGGATGTGGAACCTCAACTCGGCTTTTGTGGGTTACAATCCCGACAGCCGGATCGAGACCAACATTGTGCTTGGAGCGAGTGCGGCATGTCGCAACGGAGAGGGACGCAAATTCTATCCCGGTCTTCACGGCGCTGTTCAGGGCATATGGAAAGTGTCTCCATCCGTCGGACTCTATCTCGAACCGAACATGCGTCTCTTTGACAACGAATTTGCCAATACAAACCGGCGCTTCGCACTCATGCCAGGCGTCAACGTAGGCCTCGTCTACCGCTTCAACAGTTCGGAGAAATACGATTCCTACAAATCATCCTTCAACTATGACGATTTCCTCACTTCGCGCCGCTACTTCTTCGATTTACTCGGAGGTGTGATGATGCGCTCTCGTTCCTGGCATCCAAACTGCGCCTTTGCACTCGGTTTCGGCAAATGGTTCACACCGGAAAGCGCATGGCGCATAAACGGCGAATACGAAAGCATCAGGACAACCTCCAATTACCGTTCGCTGTCTCTCTCGGCCGACTATCTTCTGAGCCTCTCGACACTTGCAGGTGGATTCGACAATGACCGTATCTTCGATCTTGACGCATTCGTCGGCCTGACTGGAGGCGCCGCACACTACCGCCACAATTTCAATAACCTTGTCTGGGGCCCCAGAGCCGGTCTTCGCGGACGCTTTGCCGTATCCCGCGCTGTCGACATCATACTCGAACCGCAGGTCCAGATCCTCTCTATCCCAGACTATACACGCCGTTTCAACCCTGAAGCACGTCTACTCGCCGGTATAAGCTATAAAATCGGCCGCACTCAGAAGGAAAAAACTAACACATCGCACAGCGACAATCCGTTCGGTGACTTCCGGGCTTTCGTCAATCTATCCGGCGGCCCGATGCTTTACAGCGAAAATTTCTTCAACTCCTCCATGCGTGAAGTCTCCGGAGGCTTCAACGCCTCGCTTGGCGGATGGCTGACAGACGTTTCAGGTCTTCAGGCAGCCTTTTCCTACGACTGTCTCCCCTACAACCGACATGACAAGCAGGAAATCAAGACCCTCAGCCTTGACTACCTGCTCAACCTAACCTCCTTTTTCACCGGTGAGTCCGGACGCAGGTTTGAAATCAGTCCGCTGGTCGGTGTGGGCATCGGCTGGGGTTCATGCCGCAATTCCAAATCATCCGTCGCTGTCGAAGGTGGTCTGCGGGCAAACTGGCACCTGAGCAAAAACATCGACCTGACCCTTACACCTATGGTTACGGCCTGGCAGCCGCGCATCAACGGCAGCAACCGGAACGGACATCACTTCGTCAGTGTCGGCCGTCTGCCCGTAGGCGTCACATACAGATTCTGACCTCAAAGTCTCCTTATAATAAAGCCACTCATCCTCAACGGCATAATAAATCAATACTTATGTTTTCAGAAGAACTAAAAAAATATGACTGGGACGAGACCACGGATTTCATCCTGTCACGCACGGCAGCCCATGTCGAAACCGCCCTGCGCAAAGAGCATCTCAGCGTCGATGACTTTATGGCGCTGATCTCACCGGCGGCCGAGCCATATCTCGAACAGATGGCACAACTCAGCCACCGCTACACCCTTGAGCGTTTCGGCAAGACAATCTCGATGTACATACCGCTATATGTCTCGAACGCCTGCACAAATTTCTGTGTCTACTGCGGCTTCAACCATAACAATCCGCTCGAACGTGTCACACTGACACTCGACCAGGTCAAGACCGAATGCGAGGCCATCCGCCGTCTTGGTCCGTTCGAGAATCTCCTCATCGTATCGGGCGAATTTCCCAGCCTCAACGGTGTCGACTACCTCGAACAGGTGCTGAAAGTAGCACGCCCCTACTTTAACAATCTCACCATCGAGGTAATGCCCATGAAGACGGAAAACTATGCCCGGCTTGTCGAAAGCGGTCTCAACGGCGTCGTCTGCTTCCAGGAAACCTACAACGCGGCAAACTATAAGACTTACCACCCCAAAGGGATGAAATCGTTCTTCGAGTGGCGTGTCAACGGCTTCGACCGCATGGGTCAGGCCGGTGTTCACAAGATCGGCATGGGCGTGCTGATCGGACTTGAGGACTGGCGAACAGACCTCGCGATGCTCGCCCGCCACCTGCGCTATCTGCGAAAAAATTACTGGCGCACCCGTTACAGCATCAATTTCCCGCGCATGTGTCCGGCCGAAGGAGGTTATCAGCCCAAAGTCGTCATGTCTGACCGCGAACTGGCCCAGGTCACTTTTGCGTTCCGCATCTTCGACCACGACGTAGACATCTCCTACTCGACCCGCGAGAACCCGACTTTCCGCGCCAACATGATGAAACTCGGAGTCACCTCCATGAGTGCCGGCAGCAAGACCGAACCCGGAGGCTACTGCTCGACCCCTGACGCTCTCGAACAGTTCGAAGTCTCCGATCCGCGTTCGCCCAAAGCCGTAGCAGCCGACATCCGCCGTCTCGGCTATGAAGCCGTCTGGAAAGACTGGGACAAAATCTTCGACTGAACCACTTGCCGGGACAAGACATAATAATAGGGGTTGTTGAAAAACGGCCCCTATTTCTATCCCGGCGATAAACTTTTTCATCCGTGCGATCATTTATAATAGTATAATACACATTACTCACCTATTAACTATTTTGACCGCTTTATGAAATCGTTTGGTAAAGGATTGTTCTGGATCGGCTTCATACTCCTGATGGGAGTAGTCATCGCATATATGATCACCATGTTTGTCGGAGTTGTAGCTCTCGCATCGTGGACCACGGCTCTCACATTCGGAGCGCTGATCATCGTGGGAGGTATCTTCATGCTTATCGGCCGCGCCTATGAACGCCGCGGTGAGATGAAGCATTTTGTCGAACATGAGAAAAAAGAGATCGCAGCCACATCGGGAAATGCCACGGCTACATCCGACAACAGCACTGCAACCTCTATCTGAAACTTACCGAATAAACGGAGAGCGCCGGAATCCACAGCGGAATCCGGCGCTCTTATATAAAGAAAATGATTTGGTAGAATCTTTTTATCAGAATTCAGCCTTGCCCGGTGTACGCGGGAAAGGAATGACGTCGCGGATATTGGTCATACCGGTAACAAAAAGCACAAGACGTTCGAAACCGAGACCGAAACCAGAGTGAGGCACAGTGCCGAAACGACGAGTGTCGAGATACCACCACATATCCTTCATCGGAATGCCGAGTTCCTCGATGCGGGCGAGAAGCTTGTCATAGTTTTCCTCACGCTCCGATCCGCCGATAATCTCACCGATAGTCGGGAAAAGGACATCCATCGCGCGGACAGTTTTGCCGTCCTCGTTCTGCTTCATATAGAATGCCTTGATCTCCTTCGGATAGTCGGTAAGGATAACCGGCTTCTTGAAATGTTCCTCGACAAGGTAGCGTTCGTGCTCGCTCTGAAGATCGGTGCCCCAGTGAACGGGGAACTCAAACTTCTTGCCTGACTCTTCGAGGATCTTCACGCCTTCGCCGTAAGTCAGACGGACGAAATCGTTCCCAACAACGAACTTGAGGCGTTCGATGAGATCCTTGTCATACATATCCTGAAGGAAAGTGATGTCATCAAGACAGTTTTCAAGAGCGTAGTTGATACAGTATTTCACGAATTCCTCGGCGAGGTCCATGTTGTCGTTTATGTCATAGAAAGCCATCTCAGGCTCGATCATCCAAAATTCCGAGAGGTGGCGTGGAGTGTTGGAATTCTCAGCGCGGAAAGTCGGGCCGAAAGTGTAGATCTCTCCTAAGGCAGTGGCACCAAGCTCCCCTTCAAGCTGGCCGGAAACAGTCAGCGCTGTCGGTTTGCCGAAGAAATCCTGCGAATAGTCAGTCTTGCCGTCCTCGGTCTTGGGGAGGTTGTTGAGATCGAGTGTTGTCACCTGGAACATTGCTCCGGCACCCTCGCAGTCACTCGCTGTGATCAGCGGAGTGTGGAGATACTGGAATCCACGTTCGTTGAAAAATTTATGGATGGCGAAAGCCAGGGCGCTGCGCACACGCAGAACTGCGCCGAAGGTGTTGGTACGCGGACGCAGATGGGCGATCTCGCGGAGAAATTCCAGCGTGTGGCCCTTTTTCTGCAAAGGATAGCTCTCAACATCGGCTGTGCCGTAGACTTTAAGGCTTTCGGCCTGGACTTCACAAGTCTGGCCCTTGCCCTGCGATTCGACAAGCAGGCCTTTGACACATATGCTTGACCCGGTTGTGACAGGCTTGAGTTCCTCGTCAGTAAACTTGGCCATGTCAAACACGATCTGTATATTCTTTATTGTCGAGCCGTCACTGAGTTGCACAAACTGCACATGTTTGTTGCCGCGGCGGGTGCGCACCCAGCCTTTGGCTTCAACCTCGGTTCCGATCAAAGATGCGTCTTTGAGCAGATCAGCTACTTTTGTTCTTTTCATTTGCAAGAGTCTGTTAGAGTATTGGTTTATTCAAACGAACCCATTTTGAGGAAGTTGACCTCTTCCTGGGTCAGATAACGCCAGCGGCCGCGGGGCAGGTTCTTCTTGGTGAGACCTGCAAAATAGACACGGTCGAGTTTTGTCACGTGGTAACCGAGGCTTTCGAAGATTCGGCGCACGATGCGATTGCGTCCTGAGTGGATCTCGATTCCGGCCTGATTGCGGTCGGTGTCAGTCGCATAGGAGATGGCGTCGGCATGGATCGGTCCGTCCTCAAGTTCGATGCCGTCGGCAATACGCTGCATGTCTTCTTCGGCAATATCCTTGTCGGTCCACACATGGTAGATCTTTTTCTTTACATATTTCGGGTGGGTCAGCTTGGAGGCGAGATCGCCGTCGTTTGTGAGCAGAAGCACACCTGTGGTGTTGCGGTCGAGACGACCAACGGGATAGATGCGTTCGTCACATGCTCCCTTGACGAGATCCATTACTGTCAGACGGCCGTTGGGATCATCGCTGGTGGTCACGCAATCCTTCGGTTTGTTGAGCAGGATGTAGCACTTGCTTTCGAGAGCGACAACCTTTTCATCATACTCGACAACGTCGCTGTGTGAGATCTTGGTTCCGAGCTCGGTGACAACATTGCCGTTAACCTTGATGAGGCCCTGCTGAATAAATTCGTCAGCTTCACGGCGAGAGCACAGACCTGCATTGGCCATAAATTTGTTGAGACGGATCTGTTCGTTGGGATCGGGCAGCGGCATCTCATACTCTATGCGGCGTGGACGCGGAGTGAAGCTGCGGCCTCCCTGCGGCATACCGTACTGGTTCTGGCGGGGACCCTGTTTCTTGAAACCGCCCTGACGGTTGTTGTTATAGCCGCCCTGACGATTGTTGTTGTAACCGCCCTGACGGTTATTATAGCCACCCTGACGATTGTTGTTGTAGCCGCCCTGACGGTTGTTGTTATAACCGCCCTGATTGTTGTAGCCACCCTGACGGTTGTTGTTGTAGCCGCCCTGATTGTTATAGCCACCCTGACGGTTATTGTTGTAACCGCCCTGATTGTTGTAGCGATTGTTATTGTTGTTATAGCCGCCCTGACGATTGTTGTAACCGCCCTGACGGTTGTTGTAGCCGCCCTGATTGTTGTAGCGGTTGTTATTATTGTAGCGGGGCTGGTAAGTTCCGGTGTTTTCGCCTTCGGTTGCAGCCGGGGTCACACCTTCGGCTGAAGTCTGAGCCTCGCCTTCGTGCTGCGGGTTGGCCTGCGGACGGGGCTGGTAGTTATTATTGTAGCGGTTATTGTTGTAACGGTTGTAGCCGCCCTGATTGTTATTATTGTTGTTGTAACGGTTGTTGTATCCCCCCTGACGGTTGTTGTTATACGGACGGGGCTGATACGGACGGTTGTTGCCGTAAGAGTTGTTGCCATAAGAAGAGGCCTGATGGCGCTCCTGGCCTTCATGTCCACCTTCCTGAGATGAGAAGTCGCTACGGTTTTCTACACTGTCTGAATTGATGGGGCGAACGCCTATTCGCGGTCGTTTGCTTTTCTTTTCGTTGCTGTCCATGAGTGATTTTCTGAATTTTGGAGTTTGAGATACGGTAATGGATTAATTTGATAAAGCCTCGCGGCTTATTGGTTACGGTTGATGCTTTTTAGATCTATAATGTCTTTCAGCTGTTTTTTTGATTTAGCAATAGTTGAGTGAATATATAATTATGTTGAGTGAATATATAATTATAATGTCTTTCCTATCGGAGATTAAGGTCGTGAGGCCCGACTCGCCGTTCGGATCAACACAACTGCAAAAGTAGTCATTATTTTCTTTTTTTCCTACATTCTGATAACGAAATTTTTGCTAAAAATTCCAATTTCCAGGCCCTTGTGGCTGCATTTTAACGGGTATCCGGCTCAACTGAACACAACAGTCTTATTGTTATATGTCAGGATCTTGCGCTGGATATGCTTCTCGACGGCCCGCGAAAGCACTATCTTTTCCAGATCGCGGCCTTTTTTGACGAGATCATCGATGGTGTCCTTGTGCGAGATCCTGACCACATCCTGTTCAATGATCGGCCCGGCGTCAAGATCGGCTGTCACGTAATGGCTTGTGGCTCCGATCAGTTTCACTCCTCTCTCATAGGCCTGATGATAGGGCTTGGCACCGACGAATGCCGGGAGGAACGAATGGTGTATATTGATGATGCGGTTCGGATAACGACCGATGAAATCCTCGGAGAGCACCTGCATATAACGAGCCAGGACGATGAAGTCCACCCCGTAGCGGTCGAGGAGCTCGAACTCGCGCTGTTCCATTTCAGCCTTGTTGTCGCGCGTCACCGGGATATGTTCAAACGGGATTCCGAACTGCTTTCCGGCTATCGCCAGATCGGGATGATTGCTGATGATAACCGGAATGTCGACATCCCACTCCCCTGCCATATGGCGTGCGAGCATATCGTAGAGGCAATGCGACATCCTGCTGACAAAAATTGCCATCTTCTGCCTGCGGCTTGAAAAGCTGATACGGTAAGTCAGTTCATAGCGACGGGCATAGAGCGTGTTGAAATATTCGTCGATCTTCTGAGTGGGGATCATGAAATCTTCCAGTTCCCACTCGACGCGCATGTAAAATATGCCGTTCTGACGGTCGACATACTGGTCAAGATAGATGATGTTTCCTCGGTTTGTGGTGATGAAATCTGTTATCACTGCGATAATTCCCGGCTGATCGGGACAGTGCATACGTAATATAGCAGTCGGTTTCTTTCTCTTTTCCACGACGAAATTTTGATTGCGTTAAGTTTCAGATAAATTTATATCGCAAATTTACTGCTTTTCCCGCTCATAGCATTGTATTATCACACAAAAGATTACCTGTCGGGTAAAATTTACGGAACAATAAACGCACCTGCCGGTAAAAGTTCAGTAAAAAAACTCTCCGGCAGGCGCGGTTATGTCTGTGTCGATCCTCAGAGGTTGTTGCAAAACCTGCAACATCCGTCTATTTCGGCAATGCCAGTATCAGTGCCGAGCGCGGAGCGGCTGTGACTTTTTCACCTTTGCTCTCGCCGAGACCTGAAGCCGAGATTTTGCCGTCGTCAGCTATCACGATCCATTTTCCACGGGGTATTTTCACCTCACGCGCCTCGTCGGAACCGTTGAAGATTACTTTTATCTCTTTCCAGGCGTCGCCGTTGGCGTAATCTATGAGAGAATATGAGATCAGATTCGGCTCCTTGACATTGTCGAATTTCAGATGCTTCGCCACTTGCTCGGCTGTGGTCATTCTGAACGCCGGATGTTCCTTGCGGAGCTTGATAAGCTCGCGGTAATAGTCGAACTGCCCGCGGTTGAGATGTTTGAGATCCCAGTCTATCGCATTGATGGAATCAGGCGAGTTATAGGAGTTGTGGACACCCTTCTTGTCGCGGAAGATCTCCTCACCGGCAAACATGAACGGTGTGCCCTGCGAGGTGAACACGATGGTCTGTGCTAGACGGGCCGCACGCTGTCTTTCGGCCTCGCTCGCATCGGGCATCGACTTGCGCAGCTTGTCGGTGAGCATGAGGTCGTCGTGACAGGAAACGTAGTTGATGATCTGAGTCGGAGCCGAAGCATAGGCAAATTTAGAATTGTTGCCCTTGGAATAGTCGACCTGCGGATGAGCGGTAGCCCCTACGATTCCGATCTTCACCGTCTCCTCCAGGCCCGGTTTACCTGTCGCGAAACCGCGGTCAGAGGCATCGGTATAGTGGCCTTTCACGGCATCGCGCAGGTCGTCGCTGAACACGGCGATCTGAGGCATCTTGCCGACGTTTTCTTTCAGTGCGCGCTGTTCGACGGGCAGAGGCGAGTCGCCTGCCGTCCAGCCTTCGCCGTAGACAAATATGTCGGGATTGATCTCCTTAAGGGCCGCGGCCACCTGATTCATGGTTTCGATGTCGTGGATTGCCATGAGATCAAAGCGGAATCCGTCGATATGGTATTCCTTGGCCCAGTATTTAACTGAATTGATGATGAAATCGCGCATCTGCTGACGTTCCGAGGCCGTCTCGTTGCCGCAGCCCGAAGCATCGCTGTAACTGCCGTCCTCGCGGTGGCGGTAATAGTAACCGGGAGCCGTCAGCGAGAAGTTCGACTCATCGTTGTCGGCAGTGTGGTTATAGACCACATCCATGATTACACCGATTCCGTTGTCGTGGAGATTCTTGATCATCTCTTTCATCTCCGTGACTCTTGCCGACGGGTCGGCCGGATTTGTCGAATATGAACCTTCCGGGGCATTATAGTTGTAAGGATCGTAACCCCAGTTATACTGATTTGACGGCAGATTGGCCTCGTCGACACTGTTGTAGTCATACGACGGAAGGATGTGCACATGTGTCACACCGAGTTCCTTGAGATGGTCTATGCCTGTCGCCTCGCCGGTCGGACTGGTGGTGGCGCGTTCTGTCAGGGCAAGGAATTTACCCTTGTTGACGATCCCTGACGACGGATGCACGGAAAAATCACGGTGGTGCATCTCGTAGATCACCGCGTCATTGATATGGCTGATCTTCGGCCCGCGGTCTTCGGCCCACCCTTCGGGATCGGTGGCGGCGAAATCAATGATGGCCGCACGGTGGCCGTTGGTGCCTACCGCCTTGGCCCACACCCCCGGAGTCTCGTCGAGCCATTTTCCTTTGTCAAGAATGGAGAATGTGTAGAACGAACCGTAGAGCTGTCTTGGGATATTGGCTACCCAGGTTCCTCCTTCGCCGCGGGTCATGGCTATCGTATCGACAGCCGGTGTGTTACGGTCACTGTCATAGAGAATCACTCTCGCGGCCTCGGCCTTCGGCGACCAGAGCCGCCAGCTGGTTCCCTTGTCGTTGACTGTCAGTTCGAGATCCTCGCCTGAGTAGGTGGGATAATTCTGATAGACAGCGTCGGGATTCACTGCCTGCGAGGCTACTGATGCGCTTAATGCGAGCATTGTCAGATAGATTGGACTTTGATGCATCGATATGGTATTAAAATGAAAAGAATCGGGAGCGCGAACTCCCGATAAGTAAGTATGAAATAATATTTTTCTATCAGTTCTGACCCGCTCAGCCCACTTCGATAACAAGGAAGTTGGAAAGCTGCCAGAATTTTGCGGGGTCTGTAATCTTGATCACTTTCTGTCCGTTCTGGTCCATGATAGTGTAAGAATCCTTGGGCTGTGAAGTAAGCACCTTGGCCTTGTTGCTGTGGGTCGGGATGACGGTAAGAGTGCGACGGTCGCCTGCGGTGAAATAGCTCATGTCGAAATCGCCCTTCATCACTTTTGTCTTGCGGAGGAAACCTGACTCAAGAATTTTTTTCTCTTTGAGCTCTTTGCCGGTGCCGATTGCGTAGTAGACGGTGTTGAGTTCATTTGTAGCGGCTGTCGCGGCTTCCTGGGCAGCCTCTTTCTGTTCGCGTTCGGCAGTCAGGCCAGTGTTGAGCGAATCCACATCGCTGTTGAGATTGCTCACCTGAGCATTAAGCTCTTCGATACGGATGTTGGCGCTTGCAAGCTGGTTTGTCAGCGTTGCGATCTCGGTCTGCTGTTCGGCGATCTGAGCTTTCAGATTCGATACCGTACGTTTGAGTGTGGATGATTCGCCGCCGGTGTCGGCAAGTTTCTTTTCAAGCTCGGCAAGACGTTCGCGACGCTCCTGAAGAGCTTTCTGAATGGCGATCATGTCATTTTTGATCTGATCTCTGCGCGAAGCCGATTCTCCGAGCGAGCCGGGAGTGGCGATGATTTTTTCAAGATCCTTGATCTGACTCATGCCGTCGGAAATGTCATTGACAAGCACCAGGAGGCTGTCCTGAGTTGCGAGAGTCTCGCGCAGATCCCCTTTCAGCTGTTCATTCTGAGCTTCGGCCTCGCGGAGTTTACCTCCGTTACAGGCGCTTAGTATTGCAGTAGCAATAACGGCTAAAGTTGCAAGCTTTTTCATAAATCTGATGTTGAATGTGAGTTTTGTCTGTATTTATTTTTATGTACCTTGGGCGCTTTGTCATCCTGAGCGCCTACAATTATAACAATTTCTCCTCTCGGAATGTTTTCCGTAAAATAAAGCCTCAGTTCCTCCAGAGTCCCGTTCACTGTGGTGTTGTGGAGTTTCGAGATCTCGCGGCTCACGGAAGCTTCGCGCTCCCCGCCGCAGACTGCCGCCAGCTGCTCAAGTGTTTTGACCAGACGCAGAGGCGATTCGTAGATTATTGTCGTGCAGTCACTGGCGGCTATTTTCTCCAGACGGGTCTGACGGCCTTTCTTGGGCGGAAGGAAACCTTCGAATGTAAAGCGGTCCGTGGGCAACCCTGAATTGACGAGCGCCGGCACAAAGGCCGTGGCTCCCGGCAGTGTCTCGACCTCTATGTTCTCCCTGCGGCATTCGCGTGTCAGCAGGAAACCCGGATCACTGATTCCGGGAGTCCCCGCGTCGGAAATAAGCGCTATGGTCTCGCCTCCGAGAAGCTGGTCGATGATGGGCCTGACGGTCGCATGCTCGTTGAACTTGTGGTGGCTCGAACATGGAGTCGTGATTTCAAAATGGCGCAGCAACACCGCCGAGGTCCGCGTGTCCTCCGCATAGATGCGGTCACAGCTTCGGAGCACCTCGATTGCCCGCGGTGTCATGTCGGCCATGTTGCCGACCGGAGTCGGAACTATATAGAGTTTGCCCATCAGAAATGTTTTGCTACTATGGCCATGAATTCCTTGACCTCTTCCTTTTCAGGGTCCCAGCAGAGATCGTTGTAGAAGTACTCCTCCGCTTCCTCCATGTCGGACATGGTGCCGATGACTTCAATAGTCTCCTTGAACTCATCGTTGGAATTGCGGAAAAGTTCGCGGCAGAAACGGAATCTGTCATTAAGCGTGAATGCCTTCGAGATGTCGGCCGCACGTTCGCGCGCCAGTTTCTCGTCGAGAGTCAGGACCGCAGGCTCCTCTCCGGCATCCTCAGCCTCTTCAAACCGCGCGCTTTCGGCCACTTCCTCGGCCTCAGCCTCCGCAGCCGGTTCTTCAGCCTCAGCGGGAACCTCCGAGACCGGAGCTGCCACGGGAGCGGGTATAGGCGCGGGAGCAGGTACGGGTGCGGATTCCTCGACCGCCACAGCCGCCTCCGGTACTATATCCAAGTCCGGTGCGGCACTCTCTTCAAGCCCCTCAGCTAACTGTCTGGCTTTCCGGACAAGAAGATCGGTCATTTCAGCCGAAGCCTCATCGCCGCGGTTGATGTGGAGCATCAGCAATCCTTCTATCTCATAGGCCAGATTCAACAGGCCCGTCATATCATTATTCTTCATTATCTGGATATTCAGTGATTGTCTCTTCGTCAGAGATATTTTCAGACTGCAAACTTACGTCAAATTTTTCTAATAACAATCTCTCTATATCACTTTTTAACGCCGCACGGCTGCAACGGAAATTATTGACCATAAAAATTATTAGATGTGTCGGATGTCCGTCCTCTCCGAAGAGATAGCCGGCATAACTCTGGACTCCCTTCATGGAACCCGTTTTCATCGCCACACGTCCTTCAAGCGAAGTGCCGGCAAGGAAGTTGCGCATCGTACCGTCATATCCGGCACGCGGAAATAGCGACATGTAGTCTCCACCGAAAGGATCTGTCAGCATGTACTGGAAGACCCCTGCAAGAAAACGGGCTGTCAGACGGTTGTCGCGCGAAAGTCCGCTGCCGTCTTTTATGACGACTCCATGGGCGCTGACTCCGGCCTGTGCCCAGACCGACATTTCCTCCCTGATCGCATCGGCGCGTGTGCCGCCGGGTGTGATGGCCCGGAGCATTCCCTCGGCCATGAGATTGTCCGAACGGTGCATCAGGCTGCGCATTATCTCTCCGAAATTCGGCGAACGGTGTTCGTAAACTGTGGCGGAACGCTTTTCGGGTGTGATTTTCCGGCCCTCCACAGTGATACCGCTGTCGCGCAATACGCTGACAATTTCGTGGCGCATCACTTTGGAAGGATATGGAGTCGAGAATACGTCATTGAGCGCGCGCCGCGGACTTCCGGTCACTACAAATGTCTCCGAACCATCCTTGCGGTCGATTTTCAGTCCGCGCCGTTTGGGGCTGACATAGGAAAATTTCAGATCGGGGACAAATGGCTCCGTCTCTTTCGAGGGCAGACGCAGACGGAAGCGGTTGTCGCGGAAATTGGCGCCCTGAAGTCTGGCGCCGTAAGGCCAGCGTATATCCTCCTCCATCCATCCGGGCGGCGTAGTGGCGTCAGGGAAGTCTGACGAGTCGATGATGACGTCGCCGCTTATTCTCCTGATCCCAAGTCTGCACAGATTCGCTGCGATGCTGTCGGCAAATCCCTGCGATGCCGGAAGGAAGCGCGACTCTATCGTAGGGTCGCCGCAGACTCTGACCACAAGGTTGCCCGCGAGCACACTGTCTCTGATAATCCCCTCGGCCATCACCGGAGTGACGAAACACTCGCTCGTATCGGCGAGATTGAGCATCGAGGCCACTGTCACCGACTTCATCACCGAAGCGGGAATCAGCGACCGGTCTATATTGGCCGAGACAATATCGAGTCCGAAACGCAGGTCACGGATCAAGATGGCTGTATTGAGCGAGTCCAGCCCGTTGACACGCAAGGGGAACGAGAATACAGAGACAGAGCTGCAAAGGGCTATCCCCGCAACGACGAGAAAACGGCGAATATCTCTTACTCTCATTCGCCTGCAAATTGCATGTGATCCATCATGACATAGCAGAATGGCCGCTCCCCTGTCTGACGGAAACCGACACGCTCGTAAAGTTTTCGCGCACGATGGTTGTCCTTGTCGACAAGAAGCCCCGCAGGCTTTCCACATGCGGCCGCACGACCGATAGCGCCTTTCAGAAGCAGTGAAGCGATTCCACGACCGCGATATTCCGGAAGCACCGCAAGGGTGTCAAGATAAAACTCGCTTGCGTCCGTCTCGTCTTCAACTCCATCCAGATTTTTGCCGAGAATTGTTTTTACAGCCTCGAAAAACGGTTTCCGCAGTTCATTCAGTTTCGCTCCGTCATAAGAGACGATAACTCCGGCTGATTTTCCGTCTTCATCGACAGCCACAAGGGTGTTGAGATAGCTGTACTGTGTGTCTTCTCTCTCCGCGAGGATTGTGAAGAGCAGTTCGACGTCCGCAAGGGTCTTGCCGTTACATGCGAGATCCTCACATATTTCAGTGCCGATCGCATCCATTACGGACCGTGCGATCAGAGGTGCGTCCGATTTCTTTGCATCTGTTATTTTCATAGTCTTAATATGTTGAGGAGGTGTTTAATAACAATAGTTAAAACGCCCTCCTATATGTTATTATTTTATGGCCGTCAACGGTCTTCTCGCTGACCGCACCCGTACACGGCACGGCCAATCGCGGAGCCCTGACATGCCCGCCGATGGCAGCCGGCGATATCTCGACCCGGATTTCATCCCAGATCCCCTCTTTCATGAACGATTCAAGAATCTGAGCGCCTCCTTCGACCAACACGGAAATTATACCCTTGTCGTAGAGCGATTTCATTGCACTTGCAAGGGTTTCATATTCCTTCATGACTATGACGGGGGTATCACCTTCGAAGATTCGCGAGTCGCGGCTGATGCGTCCGCGCCTGTCAAGCACGACTTTCACCGGCGATTTTCCCGCATATAGACGTGTGGACAACGACGGATTGTCCGCTAACACCGTACCGCTTCCCACGAGGATGGCGTCGTGTGTGGCCCGAAGTTTGTGAACAAGCATCGAGGTCAGCGGAGTGGAGATCTTGCCGTCCATGAAGCCGTCGGCGCTTTGAGCCCATTTAAGTGTGACAAACGGGCGCTGATGTTCATGTGCGGTCATGAACTTGCGGTTCAGTGCCCTGCATTCCGCTTCCAGCACTCCGGTGACCACTTCCACCCCGGCCGCTTTCATGCGCGCGATGCCGCGCCCGGCGACCTTTGCGAAAGGATCGGGTGAGCCGACAACCACCCGCGGGATGCCGCGCTCCACAATCATGTCGGCACACGGCGGTGTCTTACCGTAATGCGAGCATGGTTCCAGAGTGACATACATGGTCGAGTCTTTCAACTTTTCCTTGTCACACACCGATGCTACGGCGTTGACTTCGGCGTGGCCCTCGCCGCAGCGCCGGTGCCAGCCTTCGCCGATGATCTCGCCGTCGGGACCGACAATCACGGCGCCCACCATCGGATTTGGCGAGGCGTCGAGAAGTCCGTGACGGGCGAGTTCCAGCGCGCGGCGCATGTATTTTTCGTTTATCTCCATTCTCTTCAAATATGGCTTTATTCGGGATCAACCCAGTCGCCGTTGTCTTTGATAAGTTTGACAAGATGCGCTATGGCTTCTTCTGCGGGAATGTTTTTCTCGATACACTCCTTGCCTTTGTAAAGACTGATCTTTCCAGCGGCCGCGCCGACATAACCGTAATCCGCATCGGCCATTTCGCCGGGGCCATTGACTATGCAGCCCATCACGCCTATTTTCAAGCCTTTAAGGTGCGATGTCGCGGCTTTGATCTCACGCAGCGTCGATTGGAGGTCATAAAGGGTGCGTCCGCAACCGGGACAGGATATGAACTCGGTCTTTGAAATGCGCAGACGGGTGGCCTGGAGGATGTTGAGGGCGAGCGCCGTCAGTTGGTCCTGCGGCATTCCGGCAGCCTTGATCCAAATGCCGTCAGCAAAACCGGCAAGCAGCAGCGAGCCGAACTCTATCGAGGCGGCTATGGTCAGTTTACGCTGGCTCAAACTGGTGTAGTCGCGGCATATTATCACCGGATTTTCCACTCCCGCAGCTTTTATCGCTGTGAGGAAAGAACGGAGATGACACAATGCGTTTGAAGCCTCCGAACCGACCACGACAATACGGTCTGGCTCAGCTTTGAGCCGGTCCGCGAGCTCTTCGCTCAGTCCGTCTTCGGCATTTACCCGTATGGCGTTCTCCAATGATTCCGGAGTGAGGTCAAGTCCCACGACTTGCGGCTGACGGTCGCTCCAGCGGCTTCTGCGCCTTGCGGGCATATAAGTGTCGAAGTCTTTCTCCACGCTTACAGTCTCGGCCTGCGGTCCGTTGGAAAGCGTGGCAATGAAATCGACAATATCCGTGGCCGGCTCGATCTCGCATTCAGGCTCTTCGCTGAGCGAAACGCGGATCGTGTCGCCGATCCCTTCGGCGAGCAGACTTCCGATGCCGACGGCCGATTTTATGCGTCCGTCCTCGGCATCACCTGCTTCTGTAACTCCGAGATGCAAGGGGAAGTGCATATCCTCTCTGTCCATCGCATCGACCAGTCGTCGCACAGTCTCGACCATCACGCACACGTTCGATGCTTTGATCGAGATGACCACATCTCGGAAATCATGCTTGACGCAGACGCGCAGAAATTCCATGGCACTCTCGACCATTCCGGCCGGAGTGTCGCCGTAGCGGCTCATGATGCGGTCCGAGAGCGAGCCGTGATTGACTCCGATACGCAGGGCGGTGGAATGTTCGCGGCAGATGGCGAGCAGAGGTAGCAGACCTTCTTCGATTTTTTCGATCTCCGCTGCATATTCTTCGTCGGTATAGTCGATTTTTTTGAATACACGGCCGGGATCTACGAAATTTCCGGGATTTATGCGCACTTTCTCTACCCGTAAGGCAGCGGCAAGAGCCGCCCGCGGATTGAAGTGGATGTCGGCCACCAAGGGCACATCATATCCTTCGGTCCACAGACGGGCGGAGATCTCACCCAAGTTTTCCGCTTCGCGTACCCCCTGGGCGGTCAGCCGCACAATCTCGGCACCGGCATCGGCGATACGTTTGATCTGTGCGACCGAGCCTTCAGTGTCCATCGTGCTTGTGGATGTCATTGACTGGAGGCGCACAGGATTGTCGCCTCCGATCATGACACCCCCGACCCTGACAGGCCAGGTTTTTCTTCGCTTATAATTGAAATCAAGTGTTTTTGAACCGGATTCAGTCATTTGTCAGTCGACCTTAAAATCATATTTCACTTCCTTCAGCTCTTCATTGGCTTTCACGATCTTTTGGGAAAGTGTGGCACGGTAGGCATCATAGCGGGCGGCCAGTTCCGGATCGGAAAGTGCGAGAATCTGCACGGCTGTGATAGCCGCATTCATTCCGGCATTGATTCCGACGGTGGCTACCGATATGCCCGGAGGCATCTGGACGATCGAATAGAGTGCATCCATACCGCTGAGGGTCGAATTGATAGGTATGCCGATGACAGGCAGCGGAGTCATCGCTGCGATCACACCCGGAAGTGCGGCGGCCATGCCTGCGGCGGCGATGATGACCTTGATCCCCCGCTCTTTGGCTCCGTAGGCGAAGTGTTCAACTTCCGACGGTGTGCGGTGGGCCGACAGTGCATTCATTTCGAACGGCACTTCCATCTGATTCAGAAAATCAGCGGCCTTTTTGAGAATGGGAAGATCACTTGTGCTTCCCATTATTATACTTACAATAGGTTTCATGATAAGATGAGTTGTTATTGTGAGGTTAAATTTTTCAGATCATTGACATGAAGTAGACACAGATGAAGCCGTTGGCACATCCGGCCAATACCTGCCACAGTGTATGGCGTCCGAGATAGACACGGGCTGTCATGACCATTCCGGCCAGGATTATGACGGCCGACAGCCATACATTCATATTGTAAAGTGCATAGTGCGAGGCTACGACCCGGAACAGCAGGGCTACAAGTCCGCCCATCGCCGCCGCATGTGCGCTGATCTTCCACCAGCAGTTCACTACGATGTTCACGACAGTGGCAAGTGCGGCTCCCGCGAAAAACATCGGCAGCCACAGCGGCGCGCTTGCCTTGAAGAAGAAAAAGCCGCAGCCCAGATAGCAGAGTATCACGACGCCGTAAGGTATGTATCTTTCCTTGCGTTCGTTCAGTCCAGGATCAGTTACCGCTCCTGAGCGATAAAGAGCCATGATGACCGACACTGGCACCAGGCAGGTGATGACAAAGGTTATCCCTATCGCCGTCCAGAGCAGATTGGAGGGAAGATACCTCAGTATGGTAAGGAATGCAGCCAATGCCATGCCGTAAGTCGGCACAAGCAGCGGAGAAAACAAGGCTGACAGTATTTCCGAGATTTTTTTCATAGCTATCCGAGTGTCTTGTGTACGTTAATTTATATCCCTTTTCGCAGACGTGCCACCGGGAAACCGAGGCGCTCGCGGTATTTCGACACCGTTCGTCGCGCGATCTCATATCCGCGCTCGTTCAGTTCCTTCATGAGTGCGTCGTCGCTCAGCGGATGGCGGTGGTCTTCACCTTCGATTATTTCTCTGATCACTGCGAGGATCTCGCGCGAGGAGGTCTCATCGTCGTCCCCGCCCACGCGTTCATTGAAGAAAAATTTCAACGGATAGATCCCGACAGGAGTCGATACATATTTCCCTGCCGTCGCTCTCGAAATCACCGAGAGGTCATAGCCGGTCTCGCGCGACACATCTTTCAGTATCATAGGCCGCAGCTGTGTCTCGTCCTCGCTGACAAAGAAATCATGCTGGAGTTTGACGATCGCGGCCATCACATTGTAGAGTGTCTGCTGACGCAGCCGCAACAGGTCGATGAAATCGGTTGCGTCTTCACGCTTGCGGCTGATGAAGGCAAGTGCGTCTTTCCTTGAAGCGGCCGTTGAGGCTACTGCGAAGCCGTCCGACTCTCCGACGAAACTTTTCTCGATCGCTAATTCAGGAATATTGTTGAGAAGCGTAAGCGTGATAGTGTCGCCGTCGACTTCCACGTTGAAATCGGGTATTATATGTCGTGATCGTGCGTCGGCATCGCTGTCGCCTATCATTCCTCCCGGTTTGGGATTGAGCGAACGGATCACCTCTATTGCCTCACGCAGTTTCTCACGGTCGATTCCCAGAGCTGCCGCCAGACGGTCGTAATGGCGCAGGGAAAAGAGATCGAAGTAATAGTCCACGATCTCGATGGCGTTTTTCCGGGCCTCTGACGGCTCTAACCGTTTCAGTTGCAACGAAAGGCAGTCGCGCAGATCGTAGGCACACACTCCGGCCGGATCGAGACTCCTGATGCGCTCTGCAACTTCCTTGAGCTGCTCCATCGTCATGTCGAGACCTGCGTTTATGGCAAGATCGTCCGATATCTGACGAAGTGTGCGTGTAAGATACCCGTTGTCGTCGATATTACCGACGATATAGCTTGCGGCGAGAAGTTCCGCGTCGCTCATGTCGGTCTCGCGCAACTGGTCAGTCAGCCATTCGCCGAGAGAATTTTCCTCCGCCACGGCCACAGGTTCGTAATACCGGTCGTCACGCGAACTGTTGCGGGCCTCAAGCCTATATGCAGGAATTTCATCTTCATCCTTATAGTCGGCGAGCTGCATCTCTTCGGCGCTCTCGTGGAAATCATCCTCCGGACTCTCGTTTTCGCTTCGGTCGGCGACCTCAAGAGCCGGATTGTCGTCAAGTTCTCGCCTCACTTCCTCCTCGACCTCCGGACCTGTCATCTCAAGCATCCGCACAAAACGCATCTGCAGGGGCGAGAGCCTCTGCTGCAACTTCTGTGAAAGTGATAGTTTCAGCGATTCTTTCATTTCAATCTTTGTTCATCTACACACGGCGGAATCCTGCCTTTAGAGATTGTTTAAAGTTCAATCAGGCTGTCGTAAGGAAAATCTTTCTTTGCCGTCTGACCGATGACACTGTCCCACAGCATCGGACTGATGCCGTTGCCCGGACGCTTGACAGTGATGTTCTCCTCTGTGAACGTCTCACCTTTGGCTATGGTTCGGGCGGCTACGATACTCTTGCGTGCCACTTCGATATTCGGGCGCTCCGATTCGGCTACTTTCTTCTCTCCGCTGCCCAACGCTGTCTCTATATGGCGCACGGCTTTGACCATTGCGGCCAGTTCGGCTGGATCGAGCGACGCGCGGTGGTCCGGCCCCGGAAGATTCTTGTCGAGGGTGAAATGCTTCTCTATCACCTGCGCGCCAAGAGCCGCAGCTGCTACCGGCACTTCGATTCCGAGGGTATGATCGCTGTAACCGACTCCTCCCGTGTGCAGTTCACGCAAACTGTCCATAGCCTTGAGATTGACGTCGGCATATGGCGTGGGATATTGTGTCGTACAATGGAGCAATATGATGTCGTCGCGGCTGATACCTCCTTTTTCGAGCACGTCCACCGCATCAGCCACTTCATCGAGTGTCGACATACCGGTCGAAAGTATCACTCTTCCTCCCTTCGCAGCGATTTTGCGCAGATACGGCAGATTTGTGATCTCTCCCGACGGAATTTTCCAGTAATCCATGCCGATCTCAGCCAGCGAGTCGATGCTCACGAGATCGAAAGGCGTGCTCATGAAACCGATCCCCTCTTTCCGGCAGAGTTCCGCTAATTCCGGATAGGCCGTCAGAGGCAGATGTATGGCCTTGCACATCTCCAACTGCGATTCCCCCTCGCCGGTGGTCTCTTTCTGATACTCGGCTTTGGGCGCGATCGACGAGATGACTAATTCCGGAACCGCCGTCTGGAATTTGACATAATCGGCTCCGGCGCGGGCGGCTTCGACCACCATCCTGCGTGCCATGTCCATCGAGGCGTTGTGATTGACTCCCGCCTCGGCTATGATGATTATTTTCTTTGAATCTTTCATTTTTCTGTCCTGCTTTTGGTTTTCACCTCTTTTTCAGTTCCGGCATCCGGAACTCGGATTTTTCAGACGTTGAACACCGCTTCTTCAAAATAGCGGCAGATCATCACGCCGCTTTTCGCCTCGCGCTCGCCCCTGTAAGGCTCGCCGCATGCCTCCGTCAGAATCATCGTCGGGATGTCGGCTCCGGCATGGATCGAGCATACTACCCCGCCGCCCAGGCGCGGATTGATTTCCATCAGCATCAGCCGCCCGCTTTCCGTATCGCGGAGATACTGGAGCGTGACGGCCCCGCGGAGTCCCAGGCGGTCTATCGCCTCGCGCGCGGCGTCGCGAATATCCCCGTCGGCCACCGTCACGGTCCGCGACACCTCGCCGCCGACCACTTCAAGCCTGCGGCGCGGGCTGATGCAGAGCGTCTCGCCCTTTTGCGTTATATAGCAGTCAACGGTATATTCCTCTTTCTTCGGATAGTAAACCTGGAGAAGATAATCGTCGGCCACTTTCTGTATGCGGCGGAAGTCCGTGATCCCTTCGATGACCTCTATCCCCTTCGATGCCGATCCGCGGCGCGGTTTGGCTATGAGCGGAAACTGCGGTTTGCCCCCGCGGTAGGTGGCTGGGACATCCAGCCCCGCGGTCTCGAACGCACGGGCCGAAAGCACCTTGTCAAACAGAGTCTCTGCCAGACCGGGCTTCACCACCGGTGACCAGGCGTCGCCGTAAGTGGCCACATATGCTCCGGCAATCGAGATGGCTCCGTCGACAAACGGCAGCAGCACATCGATGTGATATGCCTCGACAACATGATGGAGATGCTCCAGAATATCCGGAGCGCCCCAGCGGCGCCCTATGACAATTCCGCCGATCACCGCCACCGGAACTTCGGCCTCAAGTTCGTAACTGTAAATCCCGATCTCGGTTCCGAGCCTCTTCCCGGCCTCTATGAGCTTGCGCCCGAAAGAGACTCGCTTGGCGCCTCCGAGAAAAAGGACATTGATTTTTTTCTTCATATCTGCCATATGGGACTCAGACATTGTAAATGCCGCTCTTGTATTTCGATAGATTGTCTCCCTTGGTGAACCATTCTACGGTCTCGCGCAGTCCGGCTTCAAGATCATAGCGCGGACGCCAGTCGGTGAGCGATTTAATGAGGCTGTTGTCGCCGCAGAGTCTGAACACCTCGCTCCCTGACGGACGTAGACGCTGGGGGTCGGTGACATAGTCCACTCTCTCGCCCATGATCCGTGCAATCGTCTCCAGTGTCTCGCGCATGGTCACTTCCGTCCCGGTCGCTATGTTGATTTCGCGGCCCTCTATCCCCTCGGCGCGGCCCAGGGCTATGAATCCGGCCGCTGTATCCTTGACAAAGTTGAAATCGCGTGTCGGAGTCAGATCACCGACCTTGATTTCATGCACCCCGGAGGCAATCTGCGTGATGATCGTCGGGATAATCGCACGGGCGCTCTGACGCGGACCGTAGGTGTTGAACGGACGCGCGATCACCACCGGAAGACCGAAGGCATTATAGAAACTCTTGGCTATCGCATCGGCGCCTATCTTCGTCGCGCTGTAAGGCGACTGCGGCTGACGCGGATGCGACTCATCAATCGGCACATATTTCGCCGTCCCGTAGACCTCGCTGGTCGATGTGACCACTAAGCGTCTCACACCGCAGTCACGCGCGGCCTGACACATGTTCAGCGTTCCCTTTATATTGGTATCCACGTAACTGTCGGGCGCCACATAGCTGTAAGGGATCGCTATCAGTGCCGCAAGATGATAGACAGTGTCACACCCGGCGGTGATATGACGGCAGAAATTCGGATCTCGCACATCACCCGTGACCACTTCCAGATCCGGATGGCTGATTTCCTCAAGCCAGCCCCAGTTGTTGAATGAATTATATTGGCTCAGAGCTCTGACGGCATAACCTTCATCGAGCAACATCTCGGTAAGATGAGATCCGATAAATCCGTCCGCTCCCGTAACGAGCACTTTTGTCTTGGAATTCTCCATATTTCTTTAATGCTTAAACAAGTCGTTTTTTATAAAATTTTCAGACAGGCCGTTTCAGATAGTATGTATAAAGTACACCGTCGTCGCTTACATACGACAGCACCATCCTCCGGTGCTTGAGACGGTCGATATGCAGGCGCGTGATTCCGTCACTGACAAGATGCAGGGCCTCAGGCGCGCGATAGCCGGGCAGATGACCCGGTTCGTTGTCACTGTATCCGAAGTTCAGCTCAAGGATGTCGCCATCCTCCCTCCACGAACCCGTATGCTCGATATACTCATGACGCGGCAATATCTCGACAATCTGGATAAGGCGCCCCTGGAAGCCCCATGTATACAGTTCTACACCGCTTTTCTCTGTGTACAGCGCCACCTCTTCGCCGTCGGCCGTCAGCCGTTCAAGACGCCACTCGCCGAAATAGTCTCCTATGTCGCCGTTGTTGCGTGTACAGCTTCCGGTGATCGTCATCATCAGCAGCGCTATCAGTATGTCTGCAAATTTCTTTTTCATCTCTGTGACTGTTCAAATTCGGATATTCTCAGACAGATTCCGTTCATTTCATTCTGTATCTCACGCCGACAAGCGCTCCGAACGCATTTCCGGGCATAGTTCCGCGGTTGAGTTCGACCTGCACCTTGACGCCCAGCCCTTTGGCGAGCTTTTCAGGATGCCAGTCCGTTTCGAGCATCACCGCCGTTTCGTGGATCGGGGTCTTCAGCATGCACTTTGCCGTTCCCCACGCCTTCCGGTAGCCCCCTTTAAGACGATAGCCGACACTGCGGCTCAGCTCACCCTCCACTCCGACATGAAATCCGCGCAGACAGTTTCCGATGAAACCCGGAAAACCGTCGCGGTTATAGATCGGAGCCATCATGGCCGGCGTACCCATCGACTGTCCGTAATAGGCATATGAATTGTGAGAGGCATTGTTGTAGTAGTCATCTGCGCCTGACACATGATCGGGCACGGAGGTGCCTGGAGAGTCAGACGGGTCGAAATGAATCGGGCCGCTCTGATTTGTGAAATCAAGATATTCCACAACCGCCGCGCTGACAATCCCCTCGGACTTCGCTTTGTAATGCAGGCCCCAGAGACCGTCCCAGCCATTCTGCTTCGCAATGCCCGAACCGTCCTCAAACGGCCACGACATATAGGCCGACAGCTCCGTTCCGTCCTTGAACTTGTATGCCGCTTTTATATCCCACGATCCGAGATGGTTGCCGGAAATAAAATCCTCGCCTCCGTCCTCGATCGGAATCAGCATTGTCATGAATTCCTTGAAACGGGTAGGATATTTTCTCCTGTCCACCAGCTTTCCGCGGCTGTAATAGCTGTTCGTACCTCCGAAAATCGCCACCGCCTGCATCCCGACCGTCACCGACAGAGGTTCCGTCGGCTTAGTGCGGAAATAGCAACGCTTGTAAGCGTAAAGCTCATTCTGGGCAATGTGCGACGTATAATAATTGTAATGGTCGCGCCACCACCCGTTGTCCATCATCTTTCCGAAAGCAACTTCACCCGAAATCTGCACCCAGCCGCGTGTGAAAGGTATATTTTGAAAATCCCAGAAACCTGCTCTCACCTCCGGAATCGGCCGGGTATTACCGCTCATGACGAGATCACCGCTCGTCAGGCTCTGCGGCAGAATTGCGGAACCATGTTCCTTCATACCCGCCAGCAGGAAAAGGCTGCGGTACTTGATCTCACCGTAAAGTTGCTGGATTCTGAAAACCGAAGGCCTTTCCGAATGGCGGAACCAGGTATTATTCTCACCGTCATAGCGCTCATAGCTCACCGACGACGAATAATCGCCGATCACATCAGCACCGAAACCGAACGAAAACCTGCGGCTGTAATCAGGCTCGACCCACAGCCGGGCCTCAGCCTGCACATTATCAGCCTGCGTGAATCGTCCGTGGCGCAACGAGGAAATATAGAATGGAGCGAAATCCCCGCTTCCGGTCCCCGCCGTAAAAGCAGCCTCATAATTCAGCGGCAGCTCAGCCGCAGCCGAAAAAGCCGCACCCAAAGCCACAGCCGTCAGAGAGAGTCGCAAATGTCGTCCTGATTTCATGAATGCACTTGAATTCAAAAATAATACAAAATTCTGAAGATTTCACCTTCACTCGGAACAAACCAAATTATTCCCGATACAAAATTATACAAAATCCGTGAGAAACCCTCCCCCGGAACTCCCAATTATCCCGGTTCTCCCAAAAATTTCCTGCCCCCTCAAATCTCCCAGTACTCCCAAATCTCTCAAAAACGCCCTCCCTCGCTCCCCCAAACAAAAAAAAGCGGACCGGAAATCTGTCTTGCTGACAGTTTCCGGTCCGCGGAGTTTAGAGGGGGCGGTTATCTACTTTCCCACTT
>UQVH01000012.1 GCA_900544535.1 uncultured Bacteroidales bacterium
TCCGCGGACCGGAAACTGTCAGAAAGACAGATTTCCGGTTCGCTTTTTTTGTTTTTATGCTTCCGGAGGGTGTAGAGTGGTGAAGTATAGGGAGCTTTTGTTTGCCGTTACATAAAAATGTTGTACTTTTGCAGCAGAATGGCGCAGTGTCTCCATTCTATTCTAATACATTAAAGCAAAGTAACTATACACAATCTATACGAATGGAACTTACTGCGTCACAACTTGCCGCTTTGGTCAATGGTACTGTTGACGGTGATGAAAATGTGAAAGTGAGCACTTTTGCCCGAATTGAGGAGGGTCAGCCCGGCGCGCTTTCTTTTCTGGCAAATCCCAAATACACACATTTTGTTTATTCGACTGATTCATCGGTCGTGCTGGTCAGAAAGGATTTCGTGGCCGAGCAGCCGGTGAAAGCTACACTCATACGTGTCGAAGATCCCTATGCGACAGTGGCCCGTCTGCTTGAGATGGTGACGGAGATGACAAAGGTCGAGAAAGTCGGAATCGAGTCTCCGGCCTTCATCGCCGAAGGTGTGGAGGTGCCGGCTGATGCTTATGTCGGTGCTTTTGCATATATCGGCAAGGGTGTTAAGCTCGGAGCCGGTGTCAAGATCTATCCTCAGGCTTATGTCGGTGACGGATGTGAGATCGGCGAAGGTACGATTCTCTATGCCGGCGCGAAGATCTATCACGGGTGCCGCATCGGCAAGAAATGTATCATCCATTCAGGTGCCGTTATCGGTGCCGACGGGTTTGGCTTTGCTCCCGTCGAGGGCGGATATGAGAAGATTCCCCAGACCGGAAACGTCGAGATCGAGGACGATGTCGAAATCGGTGCCAATACGACGATTGACCGTGCCATGATGGGCGCCACCCGTATCGGCAAGGGTGTGAAACTCGACAATCTCATTCAGATTGCCCACAACTGCTCCGTAGGCCCCCACACTGTCATGGCCGCACAGGCCGGAGTCGCCGGTTCCGCTAAGATCGGCGCCCGCTGCATGGTAGGCGGTCAGGTAGGTTTCGTGGGTCATATCTCGATTGCCGACGGTACGCAGATCGGTGCGCAGAGCGGTGTCAGCAAGGCTACGAAGCCCGGCGACCGCATCATGGGCGCTCCCGCAGTAGAGATGGGTGAATATGCCCGCAGCCTTGTCCATGTCAAGAAGCTCGGATCACTTTATGAACGTGTGAAGGAGCTTGAAAAGCAAATAAAGGAAGTAAAAAACTGAAAGATTTAATATGAATCAGAATACACTGAATGGTGAGTTTACTCTCACCGGCAAAGGTCTGCACACGGGTCTTGAGATCACAGCCCGTTTCCTTCCTGCGCCTGAAAACCACGGATATAAATTCAAACGCGTCGATCTTGAGGGTGAACCCGTGATTGACGCTCTTGCAGAGAATGTAGTGGCTACCAACCGCGGTACAGTCATCGCCAAGGGTGACGCCCGCGTGTCGACAATCGAACATGCGATGGCTGCTCTCTACGCTGCCGGTGTAGACAACGTGATGATCGAGGTCAACGCACCCGAACTTCCGATTCTTGACGGAAGCGCCCGGTTCTACTGCGAGGAGATTGCCCGCGTAGGACTTGCAGAGCAGAATGCCGACAAGGATTTCTACTATATCAAGTCGAAACTTGAGGTGCGCGACGACACAACAGGTTCTTCAATCATCGTGCTTCCGGACGACGAGTTTTCGGTCGATGTGAAGATCGATTTTGACTCCGTTGTGCTCAACAACCAATTCGCATCGCTGGAACATCTTGCCGATTTCCCGAAAGACATAGCTGCAAGCCGTACTTTTGTATTTGTGCGCGAGATCGAGCCGCTTGTCAAGGGCAATCTCATCAAGGGGGGCGATCTTGACAACGCGATCGTTATTTATGACAGCCCGATGGAACAGTCGGAGCTCGACCGTCTCGCCGACCTGATGAACGTGCCCCGCAAGGATGTCAGCATGTTCGGCTATATTAACAATATTCCCCTGACTTCCGAGAACGAGCCCGCGCGCCACAAGCTGCTCGATCTGATCGGCGATCTCGCTCTGATCGGCCGTCCGCTGAAAGGCCGTGTGATCGCCACCCGTCCCGGACATTCGATCAATACGACTTTCGCAAAACGCATCCGCCGCGAGATCAAGCATCAGGAAGTTCAGGCTCCCGTCTACAATCCGGACAAAGAGCCGCTGATGGACAACAATTGCATCCGTGAGCTGATTCCACACCGTTATCCCTTCCTCCTCGTCGACAAGATCATCGAGAAAGGCATCAACTATATCGTGGGCGTGAAGAATATCACGGCCAACGAACCCTTCTTTCAGGGTCACTTCCCGCAGGAGCCCGTGCTTCCGGGTGTGCTTCAGGTCGAAGCCATGGCACAGACCGGCGGCATACTTGTCCTAAGCGGTCTTGACGAGCCGGAGCGCTATTCGACATACTTCATGAAGATAGACAACGTGAAGTTCCGTCAGAAAGTGGTGCCTGGCGACACGCTGATTTTTCACGTATCCTTCATGACCGAACTGCGCCGTGGCTGCGCAATGATGAAAGGCTATGCTTTTGTCGGTGAGAAGATCGTCACCGAGTGCGAGTTCATGGCTCAGATCATCAAGAATAAATAAAAGGAAATCCAAGTAAACACGACGCATCTCTTATAGAACAATTATGAAACAACCTTTGGCATATGTCCATCCGGCGGCTAAGATCCATCCGAGTGTTGTGATCGACCCGTTTGTCACCATTGATCAGAATGTGGAGATAGGTGAGGGCACACGTATCGGTTCGAACGTCACCATCATGGAAGGTGCACGTATCGGCAAGAACTGTACAATTTATCCCGGCGCAGTGATTTCGGGTCCTCCTCAGGATCTCAAGTTCCGCGGCGAAGAGTCGGTAGCTATTATAGGCGACAACACAACCATCCGTGAGTGTGTCACCATCCATCGCGGCACTGCTTCGAAAGGCAAGACCGTGGTTGGAAGCAACTGCCTGATCATGGCTTACTGCCATGTGGCCCACGACTGTGTGGTCGGCGACAACGTCATCATGTCGAACGCTGTCCAGTGTGCCGGCGAGGTTGTTATCGATGACTTCGCGGTTATCGGAGGCGGTGCGCTGATCCATCAGTTCTGCCACATCGGTCCGCACGTGATGCTTCAGGGCGGCGCGCTTGTCAACAAGGACATTCCTCCCTATGTCAAGGCCGGACGTGAGCCGATCGCTTACGCCGGAGTCAACTCCATCGGTCTGCGTCGCCGCGGTTTCTCCAACGAGACCATCCGCGACATTCAGGAGACTTACCGCTATCTCTACCTGTCGGGTTTGAACAATTCCGACGCCGTAGAACGTATCGAGGCCGAGCTGCCTGCTACTAAAGAGCGCGACGAAATCATTCTGTTCGTCCGCAACTCCAAGCGTGGTATCATCCGCGGTTACGTATAAGGATATGAGACTTTTAGTCTCACTGTTGCTCATCACAGGCACTTCGGCTCTGTTTCTGACAGATGCCGGAGTGCCTTTTAACGGTCTTAAAGGCGAGGCGTTGCTGCGTGGGATTTCGGACGATTGCCGACCGGCGGCGCTTGCCGATCCGAAAGCTGCCGTCCTGACGGTCAGTGACCCGTTCAGCGGCGTGACCGTGGATCTGTCAAACGGAAACCTCCCTGCGGGTTACGAATGGGGTACGCTTGTCGCCGCGGAGTGGTGGCGCGAGTCTCAGGCGGTCTATGGCGATACCGTCAGCCGGGATCTCTACAACATGATGCCTCTGAACGCCGATGTCCGGCGATGGCGCGGCAGCCGTCCGGTCGGGCAGGTTGTCAAGCCTGATTTTTCGAACGGACTGTGGTCCGCGGGCCTCGGACTTATGGCGGGGGAGGATTTCGAGTGCTACTGGCCACCGGAAGCGCTCAGAGGACGTCTTGCGCGCACGTATTTCTATATGGCAACCCTTTATCATGTGGATGTATGGGCATCCGAAGCCTATCTGATGATGAGCGGCGCCAGTTGGCCGGGACTCAGCCGCTATGCTGCGGAAATGCTTATGGACTGGCACAGGACATGGCCTGTAAATGCGTCCGAAACAGCTCTCAACGAACGGGTGGAGCAGCTTCAGGGCAACCGCAATCCCTTTGTGGACTATCCCGACCTGGCCGAATATCTGTGGGGAAGCCGTCAGGAGGAACAGTTTGTCATAGAAGACGAGCCTAAAGCTCTCAGAGGTACTTATTCGATGTCGGAAGGCCGCATAGACCTGTGGTCGCCTTATGTGCCCGATGACGCTGTATGGACAGCCGACGGTGCTGCGGTAAATGGGCCGTGGATTCAGACAGCGGCGCTTGGCCCCGGCAGTCATAGGCTGGATTATCGTTCGCCTTCGACCGGGGAGCGCGGATGTGTAATGATTAAAATCACTGAAAAATGAGCCGCATAGTCAGAATAACGCTTATGTTTTTCGCCCTTCTGCTCCTTTCAGGTTGCGATAAGGGCTCTGACGGCGTGAGGCGCAACGAGCCTATTGATCCCGGCCAGACTCCCGGAGGACGCCCTGTGATTGATGAGTGGGATTTTGAGGCTGAATTCCGTGACCACTGTCTGCGTTTTGTCGGAGAGGGTGTGCGTCTGCGTTTCGATGCGGGCGGAATGCTTGTCAGGACCCGGCCTGACGGCAGCGGGTCATTTGTCGACCTTGACGGCGGAACGAAAGTGGATTTTCACATCGGTCCTGCGGGTGCTGACTCCATTTGCCGTGATGCGTCGGTGAGCATTGGCGCACAGAAGCTCGAAAATATCACTGTGAGGATGAAAAAACAGACCGCCGAAGCGGTCTGGTATCATGTCGGGACTCCGGATTCGAAGTCGGGCTATCTTATTGTAGTCATGCGCTGAGCGCATGAGGCTTAACGGGCTCTTTCGGGCAGCTCCTTGTTATTTCTGCATGATGCGGGCCATGGCTCGCTTGTCCTCGCGTTCCTTGATCGACTGGCGCTTGTCGTACTCCTTTTTACCGCGGGCGACTCCGATGACCAGCTTGGCCAGTCCGCGGTCGTTGATGAAAAGCCGCAGAGGGATGATGGTAAACCCGGTTTCCTTGCCCGTCTTTTCAAGTTTGGCTATCTCCTTGCGGTTGAGCAGCAGTTTTCGGTCGCGGCGGGTGGCGTGGTTGTTGTATGTGCCGTAGAAATACTCGGCGATATACATGTTTTTCACCCACACCTCACCCTTGTCCACATAACAGAACGTGTCGGCAAGCGAGGCCTTTCCCTGGCGGATGGACTTGATTTCGGTGCCGGTCAGTACGAGTCCGGCCGTGAAGGTGTCGCCTATGGCATAGTCAAAGGTGGCACGTTTGTTTTTTATGTTGATGTCTTTTGAGATCACTTTCGTTTAAGATATTATCAGTGAGAACAGGAAATAGAAAATGTAGGGTGGCATCAGCACGCCGAGAATGGCGATAATCATGAATATGCCGACTTTGTCAGGCTTGACTTCCATATAGCCGACACCTTTCCACTGGATCAGGGCCACATAGAAGGGGAGGAAGAAGAGCATCACCGAAGTGATCGGCAACACGTTTATGATCAGCGAGATCAGGACCACGAGACCGAGGGTGTAGAGCACGAAGGTCTGGCTGCGGAGCTCGTCATAGCGTTTCTCAAGAGTCGGCTCGGCGAAAAGCGACAGGGCGAACACACCGAAAAAGTAGCTCACGAAGTAGACCAGGAAAGTGACTATCATTCTCATGAACAGAACAAGGAATTCAGCATGATGATAGACACTCTGCATGAACACGCTCAGAGCCGTTACCGCTATCAGCGGATAGAAACCGCGTGTGGCGATAGTGTTGGGATTGTCAGCCGCAATGCCGATGTCCTCCCAGCCGTTACCGGGTGAGAGTATCAGTTGAAACAAATGTTTGAGATAGCGGCGCATAAGAATCGTTTTTTGAAATCAACTGCAAAATTACACAGAATCACCGAATAATCCTCTCTGTGAGGCTCTAAAAATCAGTAACAGCTGTCGGCCGGAGATTGTTTGCGGCATGGCGGGATGAAATGTGAGGTAGTCACGGTCGCTACCTCCGCTAAGGCCGCAGGAGGTAGAATCTGGTGCCGGTGGGATGCCATTCTCCTTTTTTGCCGTAAGAATCTTTTTCTTCGATTGTGTAGGCGTAGCGTTTGCCGTCGGTGATCTCATGGAGCGTCACGCAGCCGGAGGCCGGTGCCGCGAGGGCATAGCCGAGCAGACGTCCGGATTCGTTGGCGCCGGCGGCAATGAGCTGCTGGCCGGAGCCGTCGGTCGAAATGACGGTGCGCAGTTCCACTGTGCCGCTCCGGCTATCGGCGTAGAGACTGCCAAGCACCCCGTAGCATCGCAGTCCTTTTTCCGATTCAAGCTCGTCGGCCTCGGACCGGGATGTCGGATAGCGGTAGGCTACCCCGTTGGAGTTTTGAAACAGGGGGACGGTTGCCGTAAGGTTTCGGGCGGAATTGCGGATGTAATTGTCGATCGCAAAAGAAACTTTTGCGCGTTTCGATTCGTCTTTGATGAGATTTGTCAGCGGGACGAGATCGTTGTCGGAAAGGCTGACCATCACAGCGTTCTCCGGTTTCAGTCGGTTGAGCCACCCCTGAGTGGCAGATTCGGGCCACGGCCAGTTGCCGCTGAAAAAATCGACGTCGGGATCGGCGCCGTGGAGACTGACTTCCAGGGTGGCACCGAAATTGCCGAAGTTGTAGAGCTGGGCCGAGAGTGCATCCTGATCGGAAGTGCCGAGAATTTTCGCCACTGCGTCATAAGCGATGTCGGTTTTATCAATATTGCCGGCGGCATCGGAGGTGATGTAGGCATGATAGTCAAAGCGCATCATACAGCCCATCACGGCATCGTTTACTACGTGTGTGCCGTAACGGCTGACGAGTTCGTCGGCGCTCAGCGATTCGAGATCACTGAGGAATTCGTCGGAGAGAGCCGAATAGATTGCCGGACGGATCGGATTGAAGTAGTGACGGCTGACGCCCCAGCGGCGTATCTGCGTGTAATAAGTGTTGTCGGTCCCCGGAGCGGTGATCGAGCCGGAGAAAAGCGGTGCGCTGTCTCCGGCGGGGTTTTCGAAATCGCCCGTATAGGAGATAAACCGGAGATAATCACCGGTGTCTGAGCCTTTGAGCACCTGTGTGGTATAAAATGTTGTGGCCATGTGATAGAGACGTTCTCCATCGAGCTTGTCAAGATCAATGACTCTGGCGCGGACGGCGTCGTCCGAAAGATACGGGGCGGTGATGTCGTAGCCGTGACCGAGGTAGAATTCGTAGCCGTGTCCCGATGCGGCGCCGTGGGTCAGCAGGCAGTCGGAACAAGCCGGACTGATATAGAAATCCGTTACTTCGGAGGGAGGGCATATCGGAGGGACGGGTGGTTCGTCGCTTTTCGAGTCACTGCATCCGGTAAGGGCAATGGCAGAGATTGCGGCCGACATTATGAACGTTGTATGGATTGCCTGTTTCAGTCCAATGAGTGTTTTCATATGGAAGTGATAATGGAGATAGTGATAAATATATGTGTCTGTATGTTTATAAGCCGAAAAAAGTCCCGCCGCATGGATTTTTTGCGACAGGACTTCAAAGTTAACGAATTATGTCGAATAATGGCTTAAGTAACTTAATATTTTTTTACATTGATAATTTAATGTCAAGCATAAATTAATTTTAAAAAGTCACTTAAAAATATGTAAATTTGTACATTAAAAACGACATATAGGTGGCTATTCCAATAAAACAAGTCCCTATTCTCTCGGATGAAAGGCAGAGATACTCCACAGGCTAAAGCATAAAGTCTGAAATGTAAGATAAGCGACGGTGAGAGTAATCTGTACATACTTTCTCAGGCATTTTTATAAATAAACCTTAAACATATGGGAATAAAGTATTTTTGTCTCGTATTAAGTCTGTCATTGGGATTTGTCCAGACAAAGGCAGATAATGCCATTGAAGAACCAGTTAATAATGATGACTTTGACGAGTGTCTGGTAATTCATCTACGTAATGGAAATAAAGTGCGCTGTGGTTTTGGCGCAGACAATGAGCCGGATATAACCTTTGAAGTCATGCCTATATTAGACGAAACTACCTATCGCCCGACAGGCGAAAATTATCTTAGGGTCAGTGTGGCTTATGAGTGGGATAAAAGTTATTCATTTGATGATGTAGATAAAATCACTTATGAGTTAAACAGGTCTGAAAGTGGATTATCGACACCCGTTACATTGAGAAACAGTGTAATATTTATGCCCGGAGAAAATGGTATACGTGTTTATGGCGCAGACGGCAGCCCGATATTTCTTTACACTGTCAGCGGAGTTAGGCAACCGGTAAAGATAAACAAGTTGTCTGATTATGAGATGGTTGATATTAGCACTCTCGTCAATGGAATATATATTCTTTCAGTCGGTGACAAATCATATAAATTTGCAAAAAAATGAAGAAGATTCTGTTTGTAGCTTTTTGCGTTGTAGCATTGAGTATGCTTGCCACGGACCAATTCGGTAAATCGATTGCCATTTATCTAAAAAACGGCGAAATAGCTATTGTTGATCCACAGTCTCTTGACGGTATTTTTACATCTTATTATGACAAGGACGGAGTGGAACAAAACCGACCGCAATATATTGATGTCTGCGATACCAGTTATTCTAATGTAAAGCAAATACGCATTGAAGACATAGATAGTATTGTCTTTGCTCAAAACGACAGCAAAATTTTGAATGACAATGTTAAGGAGATAACGTCGGATACTGAATATATATTGGGATACGAAGGTAATATCGTCACATATAAAACAGATACTCCGGCAACGATTTTGCCTAATGTCGGCCAAAAAATAGTCTACGAATCAATGACGGATATGTTTCCGGATGGACTTTGTGCAGAGGTCTCGGAAGTGAAGAAGACCGACTCCGGCATCAAGGTTTTTGTGCGCAATGTCGCACCGTCGGAAGTTTATGGTGAGTATGTGGTTTACTCGGATTTTGAAGGCTCCGATACTCAGGATATAAAATCGGCAGAAATCGAAGAGGTGGAATATACAGGCGATTTGCTTGATGATGATGACGCTTATTTGCAGGTATCAAAGGCGCTTCCAAGCCGAGCCACTGTTTTTGACGGGCAGCATACTTATAATATGAAAGCCTCAGTTAAGATTTCTACCTCAAAATTCCGTTATGATATTTTAACAGGCGATTTTGTGGCAAAAATCAATCTGAATATTGATGCTGACTATGATATCAATATTGATTATCCGGATGGTAAAGACAGGGCTTATTCAACAAATAATACCATATTGCTTCCCCTTACCTATAATAATCCGAATAACAGAAAATTATTCGATGTCGGAATGAAGATGTCCGTACTCTTTAAGATCAAGGCCGTTTCAGGAAAAATTAAGACCAAGTTACATAGAACTTATACATTAAGTTACATAATGCGGAAGGAAGATGACCGGATAGACATCTATGATATGTCTATAAAACCAACAGGTAAGATGGCCGCACAATATGAAGAGGACAGCTATATCAATGGCAGCGTCTCGCTTATGAGCAGTTTCAGCCTCGATATCCGCAATATTTATCAGCAAAATGGTATACGGACTATCTTAACCACAGGACCAACATTAAAAGGCAGCATAGGCAAAACTGAACTTGAGTCTATGACGGCTGAATATAAGAAAGACCTCTATGAAACAGGTTATAATACCGTCGTCATAAGTGGAAGCTTAAAAGGCTATAAAACAACCTATGAAAAAAATAAGGTGGTGTCAGCAGAAAAGCTTACAGACTCGTTCAAAGGCAGTCTTAAAGCCACACATAATGATGATAAACATTTCTTTTTCCCGCAGTTCAGCGCTTTAGAGAGCAATGTAAGCCCCGGCAGTTACTCAATGAAAGCTGATTGCAGCACATTGCTTATACGGTCTGTCGGTGTCGGATGCGAGGTGACGGCCAATGACGGCGGTAAGACTTTTGCACGTCAGGCGAATGCAGCTATTCTATCAGCTAATACCACTGGACAAACCACGCCTATTTCAGGGAACATTATTCCAGCAATCACCGTTTCTCAGATTGATGATTGTAAAGTACGGACCTTGATTGATTATGCCGGATACACCATAAAAGGTCCGGATGCTGTTCTCTGCGAGTGTGGAGACGGACACTCCCCTCATCCTCATGCGATAGATCTCGGCCTGTCAAGCGGAACAAAATGGGCTTGTTGCCATGTCGGGGCCACTACCCCCGAAGGTTACGGCAACGGCTTCAGATTTTATTCACCATATCACGACAGTACTTGGGACAGCTCTTGGACCAAGCCTACTGTCTCGCAGGTCAGAGAACTTAAAAATCAGTGTCATTGGACAGAAACAACATCAGCAGGTGTTGTCGGCTGGAAAGTAACAGGGCCTAACGGGAATTCTATTTTCATACCCAATTCAGGATTTCTTTCAGATAATTTTGACAAAGACCAAGTAAGATATAATGCAGGGCATTGTTGCTATATATGGACTTCATCGTATGGTGGCGGATTGGGCATACATTGCCGATTTACTGATGGTTGGGATGCAGAAACGGAGACGTATGAACCATATAAGGCATTATTTTATGTCGAAGATCCCGATCCTGTAACTGATTTCTGTTCATTCCGTCTTGTAAAGAAATAAATTCTAAAACAAAATCAGCCCCGGTTTTCATGAGCCGGGGCTTTTGTGTGCGGTCGGTGTAGGGCCTTAGAACGAGAACTGGGCGAGGGCGCCGACGCGTTTGCCCCAGCCGTGGGAGCCGTCGAAGTTCATGCGTTCGCCGAAATTGGCCTCGGCGCCGAAACTGATGCGCGGAGTGAGATACCAGAAGAGGTTGACGGCTCCGTAAAGGCCGTATTTGTAGTCGCTTGCGTTGGCGATGCCGTGGCGCGGAAGATAGCGGCCCTGGCCGAAAGTAGCCGACATGAACACTTTGGGTGTGAAATTGTATTGAAGGCCTGCGAAATAGCCCCAGCCGGGGACGGTGGTGAGTAGGCCGGGCTTTCCGGGATCGGCCACGAGGTCATATTTGCCCAGGAGGAAGTCGCCGCCGAAGTTCGAGTAGGAACGTCCGCCGTTGACGGTCGCATAGACTGTCAGAGGATCGACGGGGCGGAATACGGTGCTCAGCTGTACGCCCCAGCCGACTTCCTGATGGTTGCGTGAATTCACGAGATCGCGATAGGGAAGGAAGCGGGTGATGCCGGAAAGACGGATGTGCTGGCCTGTGCGCCATTCATACTGCACCATAGCGGAGAGATTGGGCAGATACATGCTGCGGGCGGCCGTCGAGGCGCCGTCTTCCTGAACGGTCATGTCGGGAGTCTCGACGGAGGCGGCCACATAGATGCCGCTTTTCTTGAAATGGTGCATGTAGCGGACGAGGACGTTGGTCGCATCCATCTTCATTGTCGGTCCGCTGGCGTCCACGGTGGGCGGGACGGCGGCACCGTCGCCGAATGTTGAGGCCGCGTAGCCGATGGTCCAGTCATTGATTGTCGCATAGGCCTTTTTGAGATGGAAGTCACGCGACTGATAGCCGTTGAAATTCGCCTCGATATAGAGTTGATAGTCGCCGAGGTTCTTGTTGCGACCGATGACGCGGAAGAAAAGGGCCGTCCCGCCGGGGGTGGTGCCGAGTTTCTGGCGGTTGAGTTCGTCGCGCTGTGTGGGGATGAAATAGGGCGAGAAGCCGGGAGTGCCGGTGGTGCCTCCCCAATCAAAATATCCTCTCATGCGCACCATGCCGCCGATGCCCATGGCCAGCTGAGTGTCGCGGCTCATGAAGAGGAAGTAGGGAGCCTCCGGGTCCTGGAAACTGCGGAACTGGTCGTAGTAGAAGTTTTCGATGAGATTGCGGATCGAATCGGTCTCCGGATTGTCGCCTTGACCGAAGAGGATGACCTTATGGTCGTCGACGAGAGACTGATGTTGCTGTTCAACGGGCGAAATCGCCATAGCTCCGAGAGCTGTCACAGCCGAAAGCATAAGGGCTGAGGTGCGGGTGATGAATTTCATGAGAAGAAATTAATTTTTACTTTTCCTAACATTTCATTCCTCAGATCGGTTCGGAATCCGACAGGATTTTAACATTTCAGCCTCCCTCAGGTAAAAAAATCGGAGGGGGACGTAACGTTGGGGGTGTTTTTCCGTCTATATAGTAAACGGACCTTTGAAGGTTACCGCAGAAACTGATGGACCGCAGCGAGTTTGAACGGATGGCCCCACGGCTGAGGGAGCGCATTGTCAGCATGGTTGTCGGGATGTCGGCCGAGGCTGACTCCGATATGGCTGACGATGTGGCTCAGGACACGCTTTTGAAATTGTGGATGATGCGTGACAAACTCGACCGCTACCGCAGCATCGACTCGCTCGCGTTCGTGATAGCCCGCAACCGTGCGCTGGATCTCCTGCGCAGTTCCTACGGGACATCGACCGTCGGGATGGAGCATGTCGGGCAGCTGACCGACGGTGTGTCGCCCGAAGAGTCGCTGATCGATTCGGAGGAAACCGCCGGAGTGATGGAGATCATCGCCTCGCTCCCGTCGGTGCAGCAGGCGGTCATCAGGATGAAGCACATTGAGGGACTGGAGGTCGGCGAGATCGCCCGCATCACCGGTTCGACTCCGGGCGCTATCCGTGTGGCGCTTTCAAGAGCCCGTCAGAGTATCAAGGATATTTTCATGCAGAGACAACTATGAAAGATATAACTATAAATAAGGATAATGTCAGCGGCTATATAAGCCGGTTTCTTGCCGGGGAGACTTCTCTTGCGGAAGAGAGGGCGCTTTACGGCTATTTCCGCAGGGAGAAGATTCCGGCGGAGTTAGAGTGTTACCGCGAGATGTTCGTGTGGTACGATTCGCTGCGTCCGGCACCGCGGACGGCGGAGCCGATCAGATTTCCGAGACTGCGCCGGTGGCAGTGGACCGGTGTGGCCGCAACGATTGCTCTGCTGCTCGGACTCGGCTTCGTGTTCAGGATGCAGACCGAGGCTCTGCCGGAGGAATACATGGCCTATGAGGGGAGCTACATCATACGCGACGGCAAGAAGATCACCGACCTGAGGGTGGTGGTGCCGGAAATCCGCCGCAACGAAAAGCTTGTCAGCGAGCAGCTGCGTCAGATCGACATGTCGATCGAGGAGGCCGAAAGTGCTTTAGATCGGGCACTGACGGAGGATTTCGACATGTCGGACCCGACGGTGGCCGAGGTAGTCGAGACATCGCTCTCGTACTGACGTCGGATGTTACGGCAAACAGTTGAGAAATATCCATTATGATGGAGGACGCTTTAAAAAGTGTCCCTACAAGAGCAATTTCAAATAAACTTTTACAGGATATGAAACTTCTTCGATATATATCAGTGGCAATCGTGATGCTCTCGTCGCTCGGAGCAATGGCTCAGAGTTCGATTGAGGCGGCCATCGAGGCGCTTCAGAAATCGAAATCCGTGACAAACGAGATCTTTTCGGAGCGACGCGATCCGTCAACCCGCGCTGTCATAAGATCGAGCCGTCTGTTTAATTTCGATGACGACAAGATAGCGGTCAAGATTCAGAATGCCATGAAAAAGGAGCGTGCCAAGGCTGTGGCTTTCCAGATGAAGACCAACGGCGGTGCGGAAGTCTATTCGATTTCATTTGAGGACAACAAGCACTTGTATACCAAGTATGTGCTCATCAGGGAGTGTCGCGGCGGCTGGATTCTGTCGATTGACAAGTCGTTGAATCATTCTTCCAAAGACCGGAGTGAATGGGAACCATCGGACACCATCTGGTTTGACCAGCTGCCTGACGGAGGAGATTTCCACCGTCAGATTTCATGCTTCGGTGACGAGGCTTTGATAAACACGGATGCCGACGGCGGATGCGGCCTGACCGTGATTGTCGCCAATGACAGCCGGTTCCGCAATTTGCGGAATCTGAAATGGATTTCAAGATAATCGGAAGTAAATACCGTTATAAAAAACAGAGCGGCAGTGGCGAAACTGTCGCTCTGTTTTATGTGTAATGTTGACTGTCAGTTGGCTGCTGGCGCTGCCGGCTGTGCGGGAGCAAGTGGCTTGGCTTCCCAGCCGAGTGCGCTCGCGCCGAGTACGGCGGCATCGGCATCCTTAAGCTCGGAAAGGAGAATCTGCACTTTGCCCTTGAAAGCGTGGAACATGTTCTTTTCCATCGATTCGCGGATGGGGCGGAGCAGGAGTTCGCCTGATTTGGCAAGGCCTCCGAAGAGGATGATTGCCTGGGGCGAGGAAAATATGGTAAATTCTGCGAAAGCCTCGCCGAGGAGGTTGCCCGTGTATTCAAAGATCTCGTTGGCGAGCTTGTCGCCTGCGATAGCCGCGTCATATACATCTTTTGAAGTGATGGCCTCGATGGGGAGCGAGCGGAGGGTTGAGGGCTCGGTGCGGATTTCAAGGAACTCGCGGGCGGTGCGGGCCACGCCGGTGGCCGAGCAGTAGGCTTCGAGACAGCCTGTGCGACCGCAGCCGCAGAGACGCCCGTTGTTGCGCTTCATGATGAGGTGACCGAGTTCGCCTGCGAAACCGTCGTGGCCGTAGACGAGCTGTCCGTTGATGACGATGCCGCTGCCGACTCCAGTGCCGAGTGTGATCATGATGAAATCCTTGAGACCGCGGGCGGCGCCGTAGGTCATCTCACCGATGGCGGCGGCGTTGGCATCGTTGGTTATGGCCACGGGGATGCCGAATTTCTCGCTGACAAGCTGGGCCATCGGCAGCGGAGTGGGCCAGGGGATGTTGACGAGTTTCTCAATCATCCCGGTGTAATAGTTGGCGTTTGGAGCGCCGATACCGATGCCGTGGACCTTGCCGACAGCGTCGTTGGCAACTAAGAGACGGGTGACTTCGGTGTAAAGTTCGTCGAGATATGCGTTTACATCAGCGTGTTTGAGGGTCTTGATTGAAGAACTGGCGATGACGACACCACGGGCGTCGACAATGCCGAAGACTGTATTGGTACCGCCTATGTCGATACCCACAACGTATGGCTTGCTCATTGTGTTAAAAGTGGATTAGTTGATTAAAGGAATTTGACTTTTGAATTGATTGAAGTACAAAGATAAGACAAAAGCCGGATGTTTGGAACAAAATTCATGGAAATTTGCTAATTTTGTCATCCGATGGAAAATGAATTCGACATACACGACCGCGGCAGCGCCGACAAAGAGTTCGAGAGAGCCCTGCGACCGTCATATTTCGACGGGTTCAACGGTCAGGAGAAGGTGGTTGAAAATCTCAAGGTGTTCGTGCAGGCCGCACGGATGCGCGGGGAGGCCCTCGACCATCTGCTTCTCTTCGGCCCTCCGGGTCTCGGCAAGACTACTCTCGCAGGCATTATCGCCAACGAACTCGGAGTCAATTTCAAGGTGACTTCCGGGCCGGTGCTCGACAAGCCCGGCGATCTGGCCGGAATCCTGACCTCACTGGAGGAAAACGACGTGCTTTTCATCGACGAGATCCACCGGCTGAGCCGTGTCGTGGAGGAATATCTCTATTCTGCGATGGAGGATTACCGCATCGACATCATGATCGACAAGGGGCCCGGCGCACGTTCGGTGCAGCTGTCGCTGTCGCCTTTCACGCTTGTCGGGGCCACCACCCGTTCGGGGATGCTGACGGCGCCCATGCGTGCCCGCTTCGGTATCAACTGCCATCTGGAATATTACAGCCATGAGGTGCTCGAACGGATATTGCTGAGGTCAGCGGCCCTTCTCGGCGTCAAATGCAGCGCTGAGGCGGCCCACGAGATCGCGATGCGCAGCCGCGGCACACCGCGAATAGCCAACTCGCTCCTGCGCCGCGTACGCGACTTTGCTCAGGTCAAGGGGAGCGGCGAGATCGACCCTGAGATTGCCCGTTTTGCCCTCGAAGCTCTCAATATCGACCGCTACGGTCTTGACGAGATGGACCACAAGCTGCTGCTGACCATGATCCATAAGTTCGGCGGAGGGCCTGTCGGTCTTTCCACGATAGCGACCGCCATCGGCGAGGAGCAGGACACGATCGAGGAGGTCTACGAGCCTTTCCTGATCATGGAAGGCTTTCTGCGCCGCACTCCGCGCGGACGTGAGGTGACATCGCTGGCCTATACCCATCTGCATCTGAATCCGCCGACGGCGATGGGCTCGCTATTCTGAATCAGCAAAAATCATCATTACAATCCAAATATCACTGCGAAAATGGCAGGAATCAAATCACTGGCCAAAGATACGGCCATCTATGGCCTGAGTAGCATTGTCGGGCGCTTTCTCAACTGGTGTCTTGTGCCGCTCTATACCCGCATGTTTCCCTCGGCCGAATACGGCGTCGTCACCTTTATATATTCTGTTGTCGCGCTCGCGCTGATCATCCTGACCTACGGGATGGAAACCGGATTCTTCCGCTTTGCCAACCATGAGCGCTACAAGGACCCGATGGAGGTTTATTCTACGTCGCTCCTGTCGCTCGCGGCCAGCTCGACGGCGTTCATTGTTCTGATCATGGCTCTCATCGGGCCTGTCAGCGAGGCGATGCACTGCGGGGGACACGAGAGCTATGTGGTCATGATGGGCCTGACGGTGGCGATCGACGCATTCTGCTGCCTGCCGTTCTCCTATCTGCGTTTCCGCAAGCGTCCGATGCGTTTTGCGATGCTGCGCCTGATCAATATCGGGCTGAACATCGGTTTGAATCTCTTTTTCATCCTTATCTGTCCCTGGCTGTGGGTGCAGGCTCCGGGATGGATCGCATGGTTCTATGACCCGGACTTCGGGATAGGCTATATCTTCCTTGCCAACCTGGTCAGCTCGGCGGTGACCATGCTTCTGCTTCTGCCTGAGCTGAGAGGGTTCAGCTGGAAATTCAACCCGCGTCTGTGGCGCGAGATGATCGTCTACTCGGCGCCGTTACTGGTGCTCGGCGTGGCCGGCATCATGAACAGTACTCTCTACTCGATCCTTTTCCCCGAACTCTATCCTGACAAGGCCGAGGCCATGTCGCAGCTCGGTATCTACGGCGCTAACATAAAGATAGCCATTGTCATGGTCATGTTTATCCAGGCCTTCCGTTTCGCTTACGAGCCGTTTATCTTCGCCAAAGCAAAGGACCGCGGCGACGACCGGATGCAGAGCTACCGCGACGCGATGAAATATTTCGTCATCTTCGCGATGGTCATCTTCCTCGCGGTGATGTTCTATCTCGACATACTGCGCCTTTTCATTGCCGAAAGCTATTTCAGCGGTCTGAAGGTAGTGCCGATCGTGATGATCGCCGAATTTTTCTTCGGAATCTTCTTCAATCTGTCGCTGTGGTACAAACTCACGGATAAGACGGTTTGGGGAATGTGGTTCTCGCTGCTCGGACTGGTGATCACTGTGGTGCTCAACGTTGTGCTTGTGCCGCGCTACGGCTATATGGGCTGCGCCTGGGCTTCGTTTGCCTGCTACGGGACAATGATGGCCGTCAGCTATTTCGTGGGGCTTGTCAAGTTCCCGATCGGCTATCAGGTGTCGCGCCTTGTGTTTTATTTCGTCAGCGCCATAGCCCTCTGGTTCTTTGCCGAGCTCATTGCTTTCGGCAGCAAGCCCTGGCTCAACATGATCATCCGCACACCGCTGTTATTGGCTTATATTCTCATGGCCATGCGCATCGAACGCATCAGGGTGAGTGATTTGATTCCGCGCCGCCGCTGAGTGACTTCTGGAGCCTTGCGCTTAAGATTTTTCAGTCTGTGGTGTGGCGGTGGATAATTTTTGTTTGTCCGAATGGCGAAAAAACGCTAACTTTGCAGACGCATAAAATTGTTTTCTATCCGATTTGATGAACAAAGAAGACGTAACACACCGCGGAGTGGTCGAGTCAGTCGGCATCGACTCGCTGACCATCCGGACCGAGGAAGCATGTAAGTGCGACGGATGTGCCCTGACCGCCCTTTGCAATACAAAGGACGGCGGTCATGAACTCCTGACCATCGACACTCCACTGGCTTCGGACTATGCCCCCGGTGACCGCGTTGAGGTCACGGCCACTTCAGGCTCGACCCTGAGGGCGACATGGTGGGCACTCGTGCTGCCGACCCTGATCTTCGGCGGCTCGGTTGTCGGTTGCCGTCTCGGTTTCCCTGAACTTGGCGGCTGGTCGCTGGCGGTGGGGTTCGGACTTCTCTTCATCTACGATCTCTTCCTCTACCGGTGTCGGCGCCGGCTGGCCCAGAAAATCAGCTGGAAAATCAGGCGCCTATAAAATTGTCGATAAAATATATCTGTTATACAGACTCTTATAATTTTTTACCATGAATGTTGTTGTAACTTCCATTATTGTTCTTGGGGTTATCGGAATAGTGGGCGCGGCCGTGCTCTATCTTGTGGCCAAGCGCTTCCACGTCCAGGAAGATCCCCGTATTGACCAAGTAGAAGCCCTCCTGCCCGGCGCCAACTGCGGCGGTTGCGGACGGAGCGGATGCCGTGACTTCGCTGCCGCATGTGTCGGCGCCGATACTCTCGACGGCCTCTCCTGCCCGGCTTCCGGAAGCGCAGTCATGAAAAAGATCGGCGAGATCGTCGGACTGGCTGCCGCTGAGACCAAACCGAAAATAGCAGTGATCAAATGTAACGGCACCTGCGACCTGCGTCCGCAGATTGCCCGCTTCGAGGGCGCTCCCACCTGCGCCGTGCTTGCATCGCTCGGAAGCGGCGAATCGGCCTGCCCCAACGGCTGTCTCGGTTGCGGTGACTGCGTGGCTGCCTGCCCCTACGGTGCCATGAAGATGAATCTTGAGACCGGCCTGCCAGAAGTCATCGAAGACAAATGTGTCGGTTGCGGCGCCTGCGTCAAGGCATGCCCCCGCTCGATCATCGAATTGCGTTTCAAGGGTCCGCGCGGCATGAGAGTCTATGTCGCCTGCTCCAACAAGGAGAAAGGCGCGCTGGCCATGAAGGAGTGTAAGGTCGCCTGCATCGGCTGCTCGAAGTGTCTTAAAGAGTGTACTCACGAAGCCATTACCATCGCCAACAATCTTTCATATATCGACTACGAGAAGTGCAAGCTTTGCCGCAAATGTGTCGATGTCTGTCCGACCCATGCGATCCATGCCGTCAACTTCCCCGTGAAGAAAGCTCCCGCAGCCGACGCCACACCCGCGGCCGCTCCGAAACCCAAAACAGAAGAAACACCCGCCTGAAACCATGAAACTCCATACGTTTAAAATTGGCGGCATCCATCCCGCCGAAAACAAGATAGCGGCCGGCAAGCCGATCGAAAACATGCCCCTCCCCGCTGAGGTTGTACTTCCGGTGGCACAGCACATCGGCGCCCCGGCCAAACCCGTAGTCAAGAAAGGCGACAAGGTAAAGCGCGGCGATATGGTGGCAGAACCGGGAGGATTTGTCTCGGCTCCTGTCCATACTCCCATCTCAGGCACGGTTGTCAAGATCGACGTCTGCCGCAATCCGCAGGGCCTGCCCGTAGAGGCAATCTATATCAAGAGCGACGAGGCTGACCGCGAAGCCGATGCAAAGGCCCTCGAACAGCGCGATACTCCGGTGCGCAATGAAGCCGAGCTTGCCGCTCTCGATGCAAAGGCCATCATCGACATCATCAAGAATGCAGGTATCGTAGGTCTTGGAGGCGCCACCTTCCCCTGCCACGTCAAGCTTTCGCCTCCTCCCGGATCGAAAGCCGAGATCGTCATCATCAACGCCGCCGAATGCGAGCCCTGTCTCTCGTGCGACGACATGCTTATGCGTGAGAATCCCCGCGAGATCGTCAAGGGCGTCAGCCTTCTGATGAAAGCCGCAGGAGTCGACCGCGGAGTCATCGCCATCGAAAACAACAAGCCCGAAGCCATCGAGGCTCTCACTCAGGCCGCAGCTACAGTGCCCGGTCTGGAGGTGATGCCGATGCAGGTGAAATATCCGCAGGGCGGTGAAAAGCAGCTAATCGAGGCTGTTATCGGCAAGGAAGTGCCTTCAGGCGCACTGCCGATCGCAACCGGCGCCATTGTCCAGAACGTAGCCACCGCCTATGCCGTCTATCGTGCCGTAGTGCTCGGAGAGCCTCTGATGGACCGAGTGCTCACCCTCCACGACGGGAATAACGGCCGTAATCTCCGTGTGCCTTTCGGAACCATCCTCGCCACACTCACCGAGGGCCTTGAGGAACCTGAAAAGATCATTATCGGCGGCCCGATGATGGGACGTACTGCCTCCACACTCCAGACTCCGATGATCAAAGGTACCTCAGGCATTCTGCTTGACAAGCGCTATGCCCACCGCCAGCCGGTCGAGAACTGTATCCGTTGCGGACGCTGCTCCGACGCCTGCCCGATGGGACTCGAACCCTTCCTGCTTGCGACTCTCTCGCGTTTGCATGAATGGGACGAGGTCGAGAACAACAAGGTTGTCAACTGTATCGAGTGCGGATCGTGCAGCTACGCCTGTCCCGCCTCCCGTCCGGTTGTCGATTTCGTGCGTCTCGGCAAGCAGACCGTCATGGCCGCCATGCGCGCCCGTGCCGCCGCAAAAAAATGCTGATTTTCGGGCGGTAAATCCGATAATTAAGGATAAACTTACATAACAGAATGAAAAATGTGCCGGATTTTCGTATCCGGCACATTTTTCATTCTGTTAAATCGCCAAATATTGCGTATCTTTGCACCATAATAACCGATTACGACATTAACCATTAAACAAAAACTCATAATGACCCACATTTCTGACAGAGTGCAGGCGCTTGCACCATCGGCCACACTGGCCATGTCGCAAAAAAGCAACGAGCTCAAAGCTCAGGGAGTCGATGTGATCAATCTTTCAGTCGGCGAACCCGATTTCGAAACCCCGGCCCATATCAAGGAGGCCGCCAAACGAGCCATTGACGAGAATTACACTTTCTATACTCCCGTGCCCGGCTATCTGTCGCTCCGCAAGGCAGTGTCCGAGAAGCTTTCCCGCGAAAACGGCGTCAGCTACGCCCCGGAGCAGATCGTGGTGTCAAACGGTGCCAAGCAGGCTCTCTGCAATGTGATCCTCTCGACGATCAATCCCGGTGACGAGGTGATCATCCCGATGCCCGCGTGGGTAAGCTACGTGGAGATGGTCAAGCTTGCCGGAGGAACGACTGTCGCCGTGAACGCCGATATCAGTCAGGATTTCAAGATCACTCCGGCCCAGCTTGAGGGCGCCATAACTCCGGCCACACGCATGATCCTGCTCTGCTCTCCCTCCAACCCGACGGGCAGCATCTACTCGCGCGAAGAGCTTCAGGGCCTCGTAGACGTGCTCGCCAAGCATCCGCAGATCCTTGTGCTCGCCGATGAGATCTACGAACACATCAATTTCACCGGTTCATTCACCTCGCTGGCCTCTTTCCCCGAAATCGCCGACCGCACCATCATCATCAACGGTGTCTCCAAAGCCTACGCGATGACCGGCTGGCGTATCGGCTACTGCGCCGCTCCCCAGTGGCTCGCAAAGGCCGTGACCAAGCTCCAGGGCCAGTATTCGTCAAACGCATCCTCGATCGCGCAGAAAGCCGCCGAGGCTGCCTACACCGGTTCGCAGGAGTGCGTGGCCGAGATGAACAAGGCTTTTGAACGCCGCCGCAACCTCGTTGTGGAACTCGCTTCGCAGATCCCCGGACTGAAAGTCAACCGTCCGCAGGGTGCGTTCTATCTCTTCCCCGAAGTGAGCGCTTATGTAGGCAAGACCACACCCGAAGGCAAGACCATCGCCTCGTCCGCCGATCTCGCCATGTATCTCCTCGAAAAGGGCCACGTGGCCACAGTCGACGGCGGTGCATTCGGCATGGAAGGCTACATCCGCCTGAGCTACGCCACTTCCGACGACAATCTCCGCGAGGCCATGCGCCGCATCGCCGAGACCCTCGCCACTCTGAAATAAATTACCACCACATACATACCGAACAAGAACTATCTATTGAAAATGGACTTCATAGAAGAACTCTCGTGGCGCGGCATGATCCACCAGATGATGCCCGGCACCGATGAGCAACTTAAGAAAGAAATGACCACTGCCTACCTCGGTATCGACCCGACGGCAGACTCCCTTCATATCGGCCACCTGGTCGGAGTGATGATGCTCAAACACTTCCAGCGCGCGGGCCACAAGCCTATCGCACTCGTCGGCGGCGCCACAGGCATGATCGGCGACCCCTCGATGAAGAGCCAGGAGCGCAAGCTTCTCGACGAGGAAACTCTCCGCCACAACCAGGAGGCTATCAAGAAGCAACTTTCGAAGTTCCTTGACTTCGATTCGGACGCTCCCAACGCGGCCGAGATGGTCAACAACTACGACTGGATGAAAAACTTCACCTTCCTCGACTTTATCCGTGACGTTGGCAAGCACATCACCGTCAACTACATGATGGCCAAAGACTCCGTGAAGAAGCGTCTGAGCGGCGAGTCGCAGCAGGGCATGTCGTTCACCGAATTCTCCTACCAGCTCTGCCAGGGCTATGACTTCCTGCACCTCTACAAGGAGAAGAACTGCCGTCTGCAGCTCGGCGGTTCCGACCAGTGGGGCAACATCACCACCGGCACCGAGCTTATCCGCCGCACTGCCGGAGGCGAGGCTTTCGCCCTGACCTGCCCGCTGATCACCAAGGCCGACGGCGGCAAGTTCGGCAAGACCGAGAGCGGCAACGTGTGGCTCGATCCGCGTTACACCTCTCCCTACAAGTTCTATCAGTTCTGGCTCAACGTCTCTGACGCCGATGCCGAGAAATATATCAAGATCTTCACCGAGCTGACCCGTGAGGAAGTGGCCGCTCTCGTCGAGGAGCAGGCTCAGAACCCCGGCGCACGTCCCTTGCAGAAGCGTCTTGCCAAAGAGATCACCACAATGGTTCACTCTGCCGAGGACTATGAGGCCGCTGTCGAGGCTTCGCAGATCCTTTTCAGCAACCATGCGGGTGAGACTCTGCGCAAGATCGACGAGGCTACGCTGCTTGCCGTGATGGAAGGCGTTCCGCAGTTCGAGGTGCCCCGTTCAGCCATCAATGAGGGCGTGAAACTCGCCGATCTCCTGACCGAGACCGCACCTGTGTTCCCCTCTAAGGGTGAGATGCGCAAGATGGTGCAGGGTGGCGGCGTCAGCATCAACAAGGAGAAGATCTCCGATCCGTATGCTCCCGTGAGCGCCGACATGCTCCTTAACGACAAATACATTCTCGTGCAGCGCGGCAAGAAGAACTACTTCCTGCTCCACGTGACCGACTGAAAGTCCCGCAGGACATACTGACCTACACGAACGCGCCGCCTGATCAATTTCAGTCGGCGCGTTCCGTTTATGCGGATGTGGATGGTGCAAAAAAATCTACTATTATAATATAGGTGTAAAAATAAAAACCGGTATGATGTAGGGGTCATCCCGACTTCGCATCATACCGTTTAAACAATAGCATTCAATTAAAATAGATTACAGGAGCCATATGTAGCTAACCATTATTGTTCAAATGTTTTTATCTGTTATTCTCGTATAATTATCTGTATGCAAAATTACAACATCATATACCCCTTTGCCATACCTAAATTTAAGTAATTTTCTATTTTTTAGGCTCATGAACTAATTGAAATCAATTAGAATCTGTGATAGGGAGGGTTTTGAGAGCCTGCTCAGCCCCCTGTTTTTATATCTATTTTCAAAGTGTTGATAAAATTATTGGCTGTAATGCTTGCGGATTCGGGGAAAAGTCGTACCTTTGCAGCCGGGTAAGTCCTACACGACCAGCTCCCTGAGAACTCCGCCAGGTCTTGATCGAAGCAACGGTATCAGGTTGTAGCGGTGCGATGTAGTAAGCTTACCCTTTTTTCGTGCCCTTTTCAGAACTTCACCACCATTTCGGCACACACCTTATCGCCTGCTCCTACGGGGATTACGGCGCCGTGGCGGTAGAAATATTTTTCATAGCTCAGGCGCAGATCGCAGCGGACGAATTTGTAGATATAGCTGAGAGTTCCGCCGACGGTCACGCGGTTGCGGGGAATATAGTCGGTGTAAAGCTTTCCTTCTTCATTGCGGACTCCGCTGCTGTAAGCGGTCATACCGTCGAAACGGGCCTGGACCGAAGCGCGGTTGAACACTCCGGCTTTTACCGGAAATCCGTAGTCGGCAAAAATGTTATAGCCATGGGCGGCTTTATGAGCGTGGTTTACATAATGTTTGTTGAGATATTCACCCTCCACTGTCAGTTCGCCGCGGGTCCATGTCACGGAGCCTGTCAGAGAGTTGATGCGGATGGAATCAGGAATCAGAGTCTCGGCTCCGGCCGACAGTTTGACCTCTCCGATGGTGTAGACCGCCTTGCCGGCAAATGCGAGTTGCTTGACCCAGACATTGTGGTCGGTCATTACGGTCGGATTAAAAGCTCCGGCTTCAAGAGTCAGACGCGAGAATCCGCTTGTCGGCAGCGTGTAGCTCAGTTTTGCACCTACGCCGCGCACGTTGTTCATCGTGCCGCCGATGAAAGAACGGTTGGAGAAAATGTAGTTGCCCGGACCGCGGAAGCAGTCGGTGCCGAAAGGCAGACGGAACTGGCCGGCTTGCAGGCGGAGATCTTTGGTGAGCGCGAGGCGTCCCCAGGCGTCAAGGATTTTCATCTTTCCGCGGTCGCAGAAGTCCGACTGAATATAATAGTCGACGGGCGCAGCGATCGCACCTGAGATGATGACACGGGCATTTCGTACCTGAAAGCGGCTTTCACCTCCTTTGGTGTCCATTTCCCAGCGGGCACGGATAGCGCCGTTGATCTTAGGGATGAGACTGACTTTGTCTTCCTTTACTTCTTCAGTCTGTGGTTCGGCCGCGGCTGCTGATGAAAAGACTGCGGCGATCAGTGTCAGAGAGAGGATGTGGCGGAGTTGGCGGAGGTTGAATGACATGAGGCGGATGAATGTGACAAATGTTATCAGGAGGGGGCGGCGGAGGGATGGCTTTTCTCAGATTGCAAGTGCGATATTGTTTTCGGCTGCGATCCGGCGCATGTTCATGATTGCGTAGCGCATGCGGCCCAGAGCGGTGTTGATGCTCACCGAAGTAGCTTCGGCGATCTCCTTGAACGACATGTTGCGGTAGAAACGCATCACGAGCACTTCGCGCTGCGGATCGGGGAGGGCCATGACGATGCGGCGGAGGTCTTCGTCGATCTGGGTGCTCACGATGGCGTCCTCTATGTTGCCTTCACAGAGGTCGCGGCGGTTGAGCACATCGCTCCCTTCGTCGTCGGCCGAGACTGAGTTCTCGATCTTTTCCTGACGGAAGAAGTCGATGATCAGATTGTGGGCGATGCGGGTCAGCCAGCCGGAAAATTTGCCGTGCTCGGTGTAGCGTCCCTGCTTTATGGTCATGATCGCCTTGACGAATGTCTCCTGAAAGATATCGTCGGCGAGATCCTTGTTTTTCACAATATGGAATATGTAGGAATAAACTTTTTGCTGATGGCGTTCGAGCAATACGTCAAAAGCGGCGTTGTTGTCATTGGCATAAGCTGCAACCAGATCACGGTCGGCAAGCTTTGACAGATTTTGCATTGTTTTTCTCGTTTGATTGGTTAGAGTAGCAATGTTCGATAGGCGGTAAATTTGATTAACATATGTTAAAATAGAGAATGGTATGCAATAAAACCAATTTTATATCGCAAATTTATCAAAAATCTCTCAGTCGGCAATCGAATTGACATACTTTAACCAGTGTTATTCTTCGATATGCACAATAATCCCGACGAAACAGGGTTATTTCTTATTATCCCCACACTGAAAAGATAACCTCTTATTCGTAATGAAGTCCACGGACCATAAAAGAAGTAAACTGGTCGTATTGATGCAATATGCGACTTTTGAGATACCTGCTGTCGCGGAGTGGTATGCTTCTGTCGGCGGCCGTGTGAAAACTATGGTGATTTCAAAGGCTCCGAAACGAGATTTTCTGTCGAAAAAAGGGCTTTTGTGCGAGTGGGCGAAGGCGTTTGTCAAATGGTCCGTGCAACCGCTGTCATTCAGAAACAGAATCATATATTGCACGACGGCGCAGTTGCCTTTCATGCTGTTGGCTCGGTTGTCGGGCTGGTGCTGGGGTGATTACATGGTCTATTTCCATAATTTCTATCTTCATGAGCTCGGTCAGAAACCGGCCGTCAAGCGGGCGCTAAGGTTTTTGCTTGCCAACAGGCATCTTACAATCCTGACCCAGTCGGAAGGGGAAATTGAATATTACAGGGCGCTCTCTGACAAAATCAGTCTGAAATTCATTCCGTTCTGTTCGGATTTTACTCCGATAAGCGGCCAGTTGCCTCCTGATGTCGCCCTGCCGGCATCGTATATCTTCACGGGAGGCTATACAAACCGCGACTATCCGCTGATGCTGCGTCTCGCCGCACGTTTCCCTGACGAACGGTTCGTGTTTGTGGCCTCGTCGCTCAACGACATCGTGGCCGCGGATGTGCCCGGCAATGTGATCTTGCTCCGGGATCTGCCCAAACATCAGTTCGAATCGCTTCTTGCGGGGGCAAAAATTGTGGTCGTGCCACTGAAGGAAGATGTCGGTGCATCGGGGCAGATGCTTGCTGTCTCAGCCATGCGCAATGGCAAGCCGGTCGTTTATGCCGATCTGCCGGTTATCAGCTATTTCTTCCGTGAAGATTCCGGTATCCCTTATGAGATCGGGAATCTTGACTCATTGGCCGGAGCTGTCGGGACCTATCTTTCGGATCCGGCCATGATGGACCGTCATGGCCGTAATTCCCGGACGCGCAGCATGGAGTTTACGATCGACAGACAGGTGCCTTTGATCCGCGAGGCGATGGAGTTGGAATAACCTGTCGACATCAGCTGAAATAAGAGGTTGTTAAAAAACAGTCTCTAAAAACAAATCCGGCTATTCTCACGAATAACCGGATTTTAACCTATGATTCACTTATTATTTTGCTTTGTATGTATTGTCTTATTTTTAATTCCCCGGATGAGGATAATCGGGGAATGCCGATAAATACGATACAAAGATATATCTAATTTTTGATTTTAGTCTCGAAAAAGAGGTAAAATCGGCTTCTGGAGGCCTCAGTTTAACAATTTTTACTGAAATGAGGCATTCCGGAGCATATTATTTGCCTCCCTGGGTCTTCAATTCGCCGCCTTTGGCGCTCTCGGATTTCGGAGCGAGACCGCGGTTGCGAAGAAGTGCGTCGACCGAAGGTTCGTGGCCGCGGAAACGGACAAAGAGCTCCATCGGGTCTTCGCTGCCACCCTTTTCGAGGATGTTTTCCTTGAATGATTTTGCGGTCGCGGGATCAAAGATTCCTTTTTCGCTGAATAGTTCGAAGCCGTCAGTGTCGAGTACTTCAGCCCAGAGGTAGGTATAGTAGCCTGAGGCATAACCGTCGCTTCCGAAGATATGCTTGAAGTAGGGCGAGCGGTAGCGGTAGGCGATCTGACGCGGCATATTGAGCTTGTCGGCCACCTGTTTTTCGAAAGCGTCCACGTCGATCACGTCACCTTCGGCCGGATTGAGCATACCCCATTCGAGGTCAAGCAGTGATGCTCCGGCGAGTTCGGTTGTGGTGAAGCCCTGGTTGTGGGTCGAGGCTGCCTGAAGCTTGTTGACGAGGCTCTGGGGGATCACTTCGCCTGTCTTGTAGTGGAAAGCGTAGTCCTTCAGCAATTCGGGTTCGAAAGCCCAGTGTTCGGTGATCTGCGAGGGGAGTTCCACAAAGTCGCGGTCAACATTTGTACCGGCCTGGCTGCGGAGTTTGGCGCGGGTCAGCATGCCGTGGAGGCCGTGGCCGAATTCATGGAACATGGTCTCGACTTCATCGACAGTCAGCAGAGCGGGGGTGTCGGCGGTCGGACGGGTGAAGTTGCCCACATTATATATAATAGGACGTCCGACGGTTCCGTCGGGATCTTCAAATGAGCCTTTGAATTCGCTCATCCATGCGCCCTGACGCTTCGAGGGACGTGGGAAGTAGTCGGTCATGAAGACGGCCACGTGTTCGCCCTTGAGATCTTTGACTTCATAGACCTTGACTTCGGGGTGATATTTCGGGGCATCGGGGAGTTCGGTGAAAGTCACACCGTAGAGGCGCTCGGCAAGCGTAAAGATGCCTTTGCGGACGTTGTCAAGAGAGAAATAGGCGCTTACCTCATTCTCGTCGAGATCAAATTTCTTGCGGCGGAGTTTTTCGGCGTAATAATAGTAGTCCCAGGGCTCAATCTCAAAATTACCGCCTTCAGAGCATACATAGTCCTGCATTTCGGCCACTTCCTCGCGTGCGCGTGCGGTCGCGGGTTCCCAGATTTTCAGAAGTAGGTTCTTTGCGGCTTCGGGGGTTTTGGCCATGACATTGTCGGTCATGTAGGAGGCATAGTTGTCAAATCCGAGCAGCTTGGCTTTCGCAGCGCGGGTCTTGACGATCTCGCCGATGACCGGACGGTTGTCGTTGGGGGCCTCGGAGGCAAGCTTCATATAACCTTCATACATCTTCTGACGCAGTGCACGGCTGTCGGCATATTTGAGCACCGGCAAACGGCTTGGAGCGTGGAGGGTGAAGATCCACTGGCCTTTTTTGCCGCGGTTGGCGGCTTCGGTGGCGGCGGTGGCCACGATGCCTGCGGGCAGACCTGCGAGCTCGGCCTCATCGCTCACGGGAAGTTCGAAACTGTTGGTCGAGGCGAGAAGGTTGCGGTTGAACTGGAGATAGAGGCGGGTAAGATCGTTGTTGATGCTTTTGAGTTTCTCCTTGTCGGCGGCCGAAAGGAGAGCGCCGTTGCGGGTGAAGCTCTTGTAGGAGAGTTCGACGGCGCGTTTCTGCGGACCGGTCAGATTGAGCTTGTCGCGGCGGTCATAGAGATATTTGACGCGCTGGAAGAGTTTGTCGTTCATCGAGATCTCGTCGGCCGCTGCGGCTGCCATCGGATATGCCTTCTCGGAAATGGCGGTCATCTGGTCGTTGTTGTCAGTCTCGTCGAGCGAGCCGAACACGAGCATCACGCGCTGCAACAGTGCGCCGCTCTTCTCCATGGCGAGGATTGTGTTGTCGAAAGTCGGAGTTTTAGGGTTGTTGGCGATCGCTTCGATCTCCTTTTTCTGCTCGGCGATTCCCTGCTCGATGGCGGGAAGATAGTCGCCGTAGGTGATCTTGTCGAACGGAGGAATCTCGAACGGTGTGTCGTAAGGTGCCAGGAAGGGGTTCTGGCGGGTCTGTGCAGTCATGTCTGCCGGATCGGTTAGTGCAGCCGGGAGCAAAACGGCTCCGAGGGCGGCGGTTAATAATTTGTTCATGCGTTCAGATGGTATTGGGGGTTAATTGTATTTGCAGATTATGGCGTTGCGGATGTTTTGTCGAACAGAAATGTGGTCAGCAGCGGATTGTGGTCGCTCGACGAGATAGCGCCCCGCTCGATGTCGACGGCTTTGAACGGTCCGCGGTAAAGCACTTGGTCGATGCGGAAGTAAAATTTGTCGCCGTGATAGGTGATCGCGGGTCCGAAAGCCGCGTCGGCGTAGGCGTCGTGCATGTCGTCGGCCATGATTGTGCGCACGGCATAGCAGTCCGGGATGTCGTTGAAATCGCCGGCTACAATAAAGGGCCCTCCGATAGAGTCTATGACGTTTCTGACTGCCTGGGCCTCGATGGCGCGGTCTCTGAAAGCTACGGCCAGTTTGCTGAGAAGCTGCGATTTGACTTCGTTGATCTCTTTCTTGAGCTTACGCTTGGTGGCGGGGACGTCGCGGAAAGTTTCTTTGTAGAGAGCCTTGTCGGCATCGGTCAGACCGATGGATTTCAGGTGAACGTTGACCAGATGTACGGTCAGGCCTTTGATGTCGAGTCTGTAACAGTCGATTACGTTGTGGATTTTCCGCGGGACGTCAATGCGGATCGGGGTGAGGGGATATTTCGAAAAGACGAAGAGCTCGTTGTTGTGGTTTATGGCGCGATAGGGGTAGCGGGCATAGAGTGAATCGAGTTGGCTCTGGCGCATGTTCCAGTAGTCGCCATGGACTCTTGCTTCGGTCTCACTGAATTTCAGCTTACCGGGAGCGTCGAGGGATACGTCGGCTTCCTGAATGTTGAGTATGTCGGCATCGGTCGAGAGTATGAAGCTCAGTGTGGGATTTGCCTTCAGAGCCGGATTTTCACCGCGGAAATCGCAGTAATGCAGTATATTGTAGGTCAACAGTGTGAATGAACGGCCTTTCTCTTCGGCCGTCAGCCTGTGGCCGAAGAGGTGGAGGGGCGAGAAACTGAGTATAGGCCCCGCCGAGGCTATCCAGCCCGTCAGGACGATCAGCGCGAGACGCTTGTCGAAAAACAGATCTGTGATCATTAGCACGATTCCGATCAGCAGCATGGCTGGGAGCGTCATGGCGATCATGGCCATGATCACGCGCGTTTCCGGATTGAAGGTGCCTCCGTAAGCCGCTAAGATTGTCGCCATAGCCGCGAAGAGATTGATCCCCACACCTATGGCGAGGACCGTCGATCTGACCGGACGATGTGGACGGAGGTTCATTTTATTTTTCGGCTGACATCAAAAAGGCGCTGTCGCTCCTCAGGGGTGAGGGCGGCATAGCCTGATTTCTTTATTTTGTCGAGGATCGCATCGAGAATTTCGCGGTCCGACCGGCTGCACGATGGTTCGGCCTTGCGTTCGGCCTGTGCGGGGCTGGGGGGCGCTGAGGCGGGGCGTCCGGATGCGGGACGCGTTTGGCCCGGAGTGCGGTTTCTACTCCAGATGGCTGAGGCGAAACTGTTCCAGGCATTGGCGATGCGGTCGAAGGCGCGGTTGAAAGGAGCGGTAATATCATGTCCGCGCCTGAGACGCAGGGCATAGAGCGCGCCGACAGCCACACCGCCGATATGCGCGATCTCTCCGCCGGCATTGTTGCCGGTCACACCTATGAGGACAAGGAAGATGGTGATGATCGCTATCCATTTCAGCGAGACCGATCCGATGAACAGCAGATTCATCCTGAAGTCAGGCATCAGGATTGCCGTGGCGGTCACTATGGCAATCACCGAAGCCGACGAGCCTATGAGCATCCCGAAATGATAGGCGAACATCGGCAGTCCGCAATAGGCGGCGATGAAAAGCAGTCCGCCTCCCAGTCCGCCCAACAGATAGAGTGCAAGAAGCTGGCGGGGGGTGGCAGTCATCATGAACAGGGTGCCGAACCAGTAGAGCCACAGCAGATTGAAGACGATGTGCATCAGATCGTACTGCGCGAACATGTAGGTGATGATTGTCCACGGTCGTGTCAGCAGCAACAGCGGCGAGCTTGGCAGCTGCACATAGCCCAGCACGGTGTTGATGAATTCCGGATTTCCGCAGAGTATACCTACTATGGCGGTCAGGCGCAGGACCACAAAGAAGCCGATGTTGATCCAGATGATCTTCATCAGCATGGTCGAGGCGGAAAATCCGCGCCTCATCTGCCGGATAGTGTCAGAAACCGCCATGGAAAGTGCCTTTCTTTTTCCAATACATTATTATAAAGAAGCCGAAGATCATGCCTCCGAGGTGGGCGAAGTGGGCCACACCGTCGCTTTTGCCTGCTGCTTCGCTCAGTCCGATGAGCAATTCGATCACACCCATGCCTATGACCATCCACTTGGCTTTGATCGGTACAGGAATGAAGAAGAGGTAGAGCGGTGCGTTGGGGAAGAGCATGCCGAAGGCGAGCAACACTCCGTAGATGGCTCCCGAAGCGCCGATCGTGATAAACATGTTGAGGTTGCGGGCAAGCCATTCGCGCCCTTCGGCGGTAAATTCCGACTGCCGGATAAATTCGCGGGCCTCGGCGAAATCCACGTCTGAAGCCTGCGAGATCAGCTTGACGAAGGTGTCTTCCCAGGTCAGCGCCCATGTGAGTTCCTGAATGAGGGCAGCCCCGACGCCGCACGACACATAATAGAAGAGGAAACGCGCGCTGCCGAGAGTGCGTTCAAGCGTTATGCCGAACATGAAGAGGGAGAACATATTGAAAAATATGTGGGCCAGGCTTCCTGTCGAGTGCATGAACATATAGGTGAACAACTGCGCCGGATTGAAATCCGCGGCTTTGAAATAGTGGAGACCGGCATAGGTCTCAAGGTCCGCTCCGAGGTGGCGCGGAAGAACGAACATTGCCAGCCAGACGATCAGATTGATGATGATCAGATTCTTTGTTACAGGCGGCATCTGTGAGAAAAATGAGTTTCCTGTCTGCATAGCTGCAAATTTACGAAATATTCCCCGAATAATCTACCTCTCGCAATACAAGTGGTGTGGCCGGGGTTGCGTTTTTTGTGGCTGTAACGTGAAAAGCGGGCGTAACGGATGATGTATAAACAACGAGTCCTGGTGACAGGATTGATAAATTTTATTGATTAACTAACTTTAACGATCGGGGGGTAATTTGTGAATAAATATTTAATTTTGCCCGTGAAATTATTATATACGTAGAAATTTTTCCAAAAATTTTTAACCAATCAAATCACACAATTATGAAAAAATCATTTTTCATCGCTGCGATCGCAGCTCTGGCGCTTAGTTCTTGTTCTACAATCACACACACCGCTTCAACCGAAGCTGTCGACACTGAAGTCTACAACCGCTCAAATGCCGATCTGAAAGTTTCGCCCAAAAAGATCACCTACACTTTCACTCCCAACAACACTTACAGACGTGCCGGCGAGAAGGCTGTGTTGCGTGCCGCTGTCGCCAAGGCGCTTGAGGCTAACGGAGATGCCGATGTGCTCGTGGCTCCCCAGTTTGAAGTCAAGAAAACCCGCGGTCTTTTCACCACTAAAGTTAAATATGTGACTGTCAAGGGTTATCCCGCAACCTATACAAATGTTCATCCTACCACTGTTTCCGAAGCGCAGGTTATAGGAACTCTCAAATAATCGGCTATGAACAGAATCATGATTTTAGCTGCCGGCGTCGGTCTGGCACTAAGCTCGTGTTCTACCATCCAGCATACTTCGCAGACGGCCGGGGTTGATACCAACGTCTACAATCTGACTGTGGCCGACATGAATGTCGCCAAGCAGAAACAGACGATGACAACCGAGTGGAAATGGAATCCGCTGTCAACCGTTTCGCTCAAGGCCCAGAAGGAGACGGCGACTGCCGAGTTGCTCAAGGAGGCAAATGCCGATGTGCTGGTAGAACCGCAATATATCGTGAAGCGCCGCGGTCTGTTTCGCGGCGGCTCCCTGACTGTCACGGGCTATCCCGCCACTTACTCGAATTTCCGCAATATGACTCCCGAAGATGCCGAGAAGATCGCAAAGATCAACGGCTATTGCGACAGTGCGACGGTGGCTTTCGCCTATCCTGTCATCAATACTTCGGTCGAACGTCCCGCCCGCAAACCCCGCAAGGCAGTAGTCACTCCGCGTCTGCGCCGTGAAGAGCCTGGCAGACGTCAATTTGTCAGCTTGCTCGGCGGAGGGCTGATTGACGTGGATGATGAATTCGACGATAGCTTCAGCGCCGGTCTTATGTATGGCAACTATGGCCGCAGCTGGGGCTGGTATGGTAAAATTTTGGTAACTCATGCTGAAATTTACCACACCAGCGGTTCCCGTCCGTCAAAAACTACTCCTCTTGTGACGGCCGGAGCTATCAAAACCCTTTCACCTAACTGGAATTGCTTTTTCGGTCTCGGTCTTGGAGGCTATGTATATGGCTCTTTCCATGAGCGGGCGAAAGTGAAATTGTCTGTTCCTGTCGACCTGGGCTTCCAATGGCGGGCACGACATTTCAATCTTATGGCCGGTGCAGCCTATACAGTGCCTGTAACTGGTAGTGGAAGCGGTAGCGTTGCTCCTTTTGTGGGCATCGGTTACAGTTTCTGATGTTATAGTTTTTGATGAAGCCTAACTTCCCGCAATAAAAAAGTGTTTTAATTCAGACGCTGAGGGGCTGCCCGGTGCAGTCTCTCAGCCTTTTTGTTTTATTTAACATTAAAAATCTCTATAATATTTGGTGGTTAAAATAAAAGTCCCTACCTTTGCACCACGAAAAACGACATCGCGGGGTGGAGCAGTGGTAGCTCGTTGGGCTCATAACCCAAAGGTCGCAGGTTCGAGTCCTGCCCCCGCCACTAAGAAAAGCCTTGTAACCGACACCGGTTGCAAGGCTTCTTCATTTTTAGCCTCTTTGTGTGGGGCGGACAGTCCGGCGGTATATGAAGATATGGCAAAAGGAGGCAGACGTGTCCGTCACGGACTCATCTGTCTCCTTTTGTAGGATATTCTGTCGGGAGGCTGACTTTTCGGATTTTTAAGTTTGCCAGATCAGAAAGGCAGGTCGTCGGTAGCCGAGGGGGTGAGGTCCGGAGCCGGCGGAGCGGGAACTGCATTGGGAGCGGCATAGCCCTGAGGCATCTGCTGGGCGGGTCCGTAGGCTGCGGGTGCGCCATATGCTCCGGGTGCGGGTGCGGTGCCGGGGGTGGCATCTTCGGCTTTCCATGCGCGGATGTCGACATACCAGCGGCCGTTGTATTCGCGGCTGTCAATGTCGAAACTGATTTTCACCATCTGGCCTACCTGCAAGGGGAACTGGTCGACGCGGTCGCCGAAAAAGTTGAAGAATACTTTGCGCGGATAGGTTTCCTGAGTTTCAAGTACGTATTCACGCTTTTTCCATGCGTTTCCTTTCTGGGACTGGCCGCCCACTTCGGGGAGCGCCACAATGATTTTTCCTGTAACTTCCATATTGTTGATCAGAGTTTTTCGGATTGATTTATGAGACCGCATCAAAACGGACTGACTACAAAAGTAATCAATTTCCTTCAACCGACCAAATCAGAACCGGCCGCCGATAAAAACTTTTTTCATAAAATTCTCTTATTTTCTGTCTGACCTATCCTTTATCATGTAGTAGTTGTCAGGGCTTTTCCCAGACAGTTATGCTTTTGCGCAAGGCAACACGCCCGTATTTTTTCATCTGTTGGCTGCTGTTTCCTTTTAGTTGTCTGAGCGTGTAGATTTTGACAGGTCTGAAACCTATGAGTTCGGCTAAAAGGGTCGAGATGAAATCGACGGGAATGACTTCACCCGCATAGCGGACATTGTCATTGACGAAGGCTATCTTTGCCCCGTGCCGACAGACGCGAAACAGTTCGAAGAAGAGAAAGGTCAGTTCGGTAAAATAGCCTTCGACCATCTGCAATACCCCCTTGTTATTGATTTCGCCGTTGTCGGCCCGCTGTTTCAGGGCCCGGAGGGTCTCATGCAACGGTGTGCACGAAGCAATTATACCGGAGATCTTCTCAAAATCGGTCGGGCGGCCGATGGTAGTGTAGAAGTCTTTGAGTGTCTCGATTTTCGGTTTGTTTTCTACGGTGCATGACAACAGATCCTGACGCATACGGCGAATACCATCGTCGGTGACTCCAAGATAGGCAAGCTCAAGGGCGTAGGTGCGTGTGTAGTCGTAGCGGTTACAGTAGGGGGGCGACGTGATAACTGCATCGACAGTCCCGGCAGGCTGTAAGGGAATATTGAACAGCACGTTTTCTTCGCGGAAATCACATCGGGTGTCCCGTTGTGGCGGAGGGGTGTTGCGGAGAAGGACGATGTCGGATATTACATGGTCAAGCTCGGCGAGGATCGCGCTTTTGAATGAAGGAATTTCCCCTTTGTCCAATTTTACGACCATTGGCTTGCGTCCGGTTTCCTTGCGCTTTTTGACGGCCCGGATTATTTTGGGTGAGCGAATGTCCCATCGGAGATACTGTCCGTCTTTTGCCGAATAACTGATACGTTCCAGTATATTCACACAACAAAGCCGGAAGAGAGTTTTGCTGATTTCTGAAAAAGCAGAGGAGGCGATGAGGCCGGTGAAGTAATTCAGTGCTATGGCTGTCGCTTTCGGATAGCCGTCTTCTGTTATGGTTATGTATGGGGTCTCGGTCTGATAGTCTGCCGGGACTTCCTGCTCGCAGATGAATTCCACCATGCGGCGGAGTTCTTCAAGGTCATAGTCGCGGACCGCGCTTTTTGCTTTGATTGCGATGGCCGACATGGGAAGGATGTCATAGCCCAGGCTGTCAAGCCCTTCCGATGCGGCAACCAGAGCTGTTGTGCCCGAGCCCATGAAAGGGTCAAGAATAGTTTCGCCGGGCATGAGACGAAATTCACTGATGAGGTTTCTGACGAGTTCTGCCGAAAAGCCCTCCTTGTATTTCAGCCAGCCGTGTATGCAATCGTTTTTGCTCAGTTGGAAACTGACGCTGCGCCGGTCGAATTTGTCAGTGATTTCAATCAGCGGCCAATATTTTTCTTCAAGATGTATTCTTTCAGTATCTGAGGCGAAGCCATCTGCCGAAAAGGATGTGAGTTTCCAGTTGTCAGAGGCGCTTTGTGCGGGGTATTCAGTAAAAAGACTCGGAGTCATTGTTGTCAGAGACTTATAATCCAATCGCAATAAGATGTCAGTTGTGAATCGACTGTGAGATTTGCAGCGAAACTCAGCCTTGAATCCTCCAATTGAGCCCAGATTTCTTTTGCCATATTAGTTTCGATGGCAGCCGCTATGAACGATGTCTGAATCGGAGCCGGGTGAAAAGCTGCTCGGATGCGTGTCAAAGCGGTATTCCCGGTTTTCCAGTGCTCGTCAGCTCCGGCTGGGTCTATGCCTCCTTTGAGTTCTCCGAACATCAGTGCTCTCTGAGTCTGTCTGACAATTTTGCCTCCGGCAAAGTCGTGGGTGTCTCCGTCGAAAAGGCAGATGTCCACATTCTTGTTGACTACCGGGATGGTTGTATTGAAAAAGAGCAGTCGATTCTTGCACTCGTGAATCCACTGAATTGCCGCAAGTTTGGCTGCGTTTGCGAAATCGGTCTCATAGTCGCCGGGCTCCCAGTTATTGACATTCTTTTTGTTTTTGGAAAGAATGGAGTAGCCGATTTCACGCAGAGTCAGAAGTGAAAGCAGCTTTCGTACAAATTTTGTTTGGGCGAGTTCTCCGACATAGTTGCGCATCGAACCTCCGAGTGAATCACCCTTGATGAGGAGAAAGCGGTAAGTCAGCTCGTCGGCAAAGTCCTGGCCTGCCGGCTCAAGAAAATTCTTTATCAGCTCATGGATGGCTTTGGTCTTATCGTCGTCAGTGAAGTATTTGAACGCTTTGTCCGAAAGCCCTGAGGCTGTGAGCAATGCCGGGCGAATAGCCGGAATGTCGAGCAGGGCTATCGGTGTCGATGCGGTCTGCGCATATGCGCGCAAAGTGCGGGCCTGTTCGATGTGAGGACGGGCTTTTTCGTTTTTTGCCAAGGCGGCTTCGATGAAACCGGTTCGGGTCTGCTCTCTCGATGTGATGAGCTCGGCGGCTGATGTGATTGGGAGTAGTGGGTCCATTTATCGGCAAAGATACAAACTTTTTTGTAAACCGGGTGCGGTCGCCGGTGGATTGCAAGGTGCGGGTAAGTGTGAAATCTGATATAAAACTACGGAATTCCGTAGTTGACACACGTGCGCCGGAATGATAATTTTGCAATAATAAGAAGTTGTTTAAAAACAATAGTTAAAATCTCTCTAATGATAACCAATAAATCTTAACTATGACAATGAATTTTTACCGGATTTTGCGACAGAGGCTGACTTCAGTATTCTGTACTGTCTTGGTTCTGCTGACGGCATTTGATGTGTCGGCGGCACGCATCAGCCGTAGGTCGGCTATGCAGACGGCGTCCGAGTTCCTGAATTTGCACCGGCGTAACTCCACTGATGGGCCGTTCTGGGGTAACAAACAGTCGACGGGTGTTGATAAAGAGCTCGTCAGTCTTGCCGAGACAGAGGCCTACTATGTGTTTGCGGCCCCGTCTGCCCGCGGCTTTGTGATTGTGGCGGCTGACGATGGAGTGAACCCTGTCGTCGGCTATTCCGATGACGCCGTTTTTGACCCTGCAAGCCTTCCGCTGGCCCTTAAAGCCTATCTGAGCGACTATTCGCGGGTGGTCGGGGCCATAAGTTCCGGCGCGGTCAAATATCAGCGCTCCACGCGTGGCGGTCAGGCCGTCGCTCCGCTGATGACCGTGAAGTGGAACCAGGACGATCCTTACAACCGGCTTGCCCCTGACAAGGGGTCTGCCAAAGCGTACACCGGCTGCGTCGCTACGGCTATCGCGCAGGTGATGAAATATCACCGTTTCCCTGCTTCCGGACGCGGTGTGGCAGGTGAAAACAACTACTCTGACCAGAAAATAGAGTTAGGTCACGTTTATGACTGGGACGCGATGCTCGATGAGTATGAAACAGGCGCTTACAGCGACGCTCAGGCCGATGCCGTGGCTACGCTTATGCGCGATGTAGGCTACTCCGTGAACATGGACTACGGTTACAACGCATCAAGCGCGCCGACCGCCAATATTCCTGCGGCGATGTGCCGTCATTTCAACTATTCTACTGATATTAAATATGTGTTCCGTTCGTGCTATTCGACGCAGGGCTGGATCGACGAGATACGCGCGAGTCTTCTGCGCTCGGAGCCTGTGTTGTATGGCGGTGTCGACGGCCGCAATTCCGGCCACCAGTTCGTGTGCGACGGCATCGACTCCGACGACATGCTTCACATCAACTGGGGCTGGGGCGGATATGGCGACGGATATTTTGACATGAACATCCTTTCGCCCGAATATCTCGGCATCGGCGCCGGTGAGGAGGGTGCCTATTACCGCGAGCAGGACATGATTTTCAATATCCGTCCGGGCGACCCGAACGCCGACAATCTCGCCTGGCGCGCGCCTGTGTCCATCGACAAAGTGTCGGTGGGCAACACCGCTTTCGATGAAAACGGACGTTTCCTCCCGAACAACAGCTGGGACGACAATGTAACTATCGGCTTCAATTTCCAGGCTACAAATTCAACCGGCTTCAAGATTGAGTCCTACACACTGGCTTTCGCTCTGATGATAAGCGATGCGTCAGGCAATCCGGTCGGTGTCTACAATCCTAACAGCGTCGGGTCGCTTGAGGCCGGATATTACCGTAAGTCATACGTCGGTATGGATTGGAAGAAAGGCATGTTGCCCGACGGGCATTACTCTGTCAGCATAGTGCTTGTTCCCAACGACAAGGGTCAGGACGCCAAACCGGCCGATATTCTGCCGCTCAACTCAGGTGACCTCAACTGCGTGAGAATCAAGGTGGAGAACGGCGACGTATATCTCGAAGACATGTCAATGATGGGCAACCCGCTTACGCCGGCTCTGAAACTGACCGACGTGCGGACAAGCGGAAATCTTTATGCCAAGGCTCAGAATCAGTTCACTCTGACTGTCCGGAACACGTCGAGTATCGCCGAAGAGGAATATTATGATGTCTACCTCGTCCCTGAAAGCGAGGATAAACCGGATATAAGTCTGGACAGCTATCAGTCATATGCCAGCGGAAATATTTTTACTTATCCGGGTGTGGAGAGGGAAATCGCTATGGAATGCTGGGCCGCTCCCGATGTTCCCGGCCGTTACAGAGTGTATCTGTCGCGTTACTCGTCTGCGACTCAGTCAAGGATGATTATGCCGTCTGACGAGCCGTTCTATGTTGATGTGCTTGAAATGCCGACCGACCGGCTGTGTATGGTCAGCGCCCTGAAACTCAACAAGCAGACGTATTGCAGGAATACCTATATCCGTCTCGGTGTCGATTTCACCTATAACAATCCCGGTTCTTATTTCACGACCGACATGGAGCTGTGGGCGCGTCCGAAAGGAAGCACCGACGGCTATGAGTTCATGCTGTTGAAGAAGAGCGGCCAGTCGGTTTATGCCGGCTCCAACACTTTCAGCGTCCTCGACTGGAGCGACCAGGATGTCGTGTGGTATGAGCCGTTTGGCGAATACGAGGCGTATATCAAATATACCGACGCCGACGGCAATATCAAAGTGATGGACGGCGACGGCAATCTCGCCGGATTTACGCTGACGGCGAGCGACGCGACGATGTATGCGGAGCTTTCGGCTCCGGTGGTTGTGAACAATGGCCGCCCGGTCGAGGCTGTAGACTGGACCTATTTCGATGTCGAGATTGAGTTCATGACCACGACCGGCCTGAAAATCAATACTGACGGCTCTACATCGGTCGATGTTTACAGGTCGCCCCGCGGCGGGCGGTGGCTGGATTCGTTCACCACTGCAAATGTGACTTTCGATAAAACCGAACTCGCTCCCGGCGAAAAGACGAAAGCCCATGCCCGCATACTCTACCGCGCGGTTGACAGCGAGCCTGACCTGATCGGCACCAAGCTTTACATCCAGTTCAATTATCTGCAGACGGAGGAGGGCAGCTGCCGTGTTCACCCCGGAGAGTTTATCGGCACGACCGGTTTCAGACTCGGCGATGACGGTTCCGGCATAGGGAATATTGCTGCCGACGGTGCTACGCCGGTTGTGACCCCGCGTCAGGGCGGTCTGACGGTGAGCGGCATCGCTGAGGGTTCGGCTGTCAGCCTTTATACTTTGGACGGAAGGTGTGTCCGCACCGCTACCGCCGGCGCTGCTGAAATGCAGATCGACGGCATTGCTCCGGGACTGTATCTTGTCAGCGTGCTTCCGGCCGACGGCGCCCGGTTTGCCGCTAAAGTCATCGTCCGGTAAATTGCGGCAACTGTAAGCAAAGACAGCCGCCGGCTGTCAGACAGGATTTCATAAAAAACGAACTGAGGCCTCCGCGGTTTGCGGGGGCCTCAGGCATATCATTTAATCAACGCTAAGAAAGTTAGCGGCGTTCGGCGGGTTTCATGTCGTAGGAAAGCATTGCGAGTGTGAAGCCCCAGTAGATGAAGGCCAGAGAGGTGAGGAAGCTTGTCATTGCCATGTCCTGAACCCAGCCGGCTTCAATGAAGAAGAATCCGATGAGCATCAGCAGAATGCCGTTGATGAGCTGGAGCCACCAGTAGCGGCGTGCGCTTTGGCTGACTGCGCTGCAAAGGGCGCTGATGCCCCAGTAGATGAAGATGAAGGCGATGAAATAGGGGAAAACCATTTCTGAAAGTACCACGCTGCGGACCATAAGGAAGCCGATGAACATGTCGATCACGCCTCCGGCAAGCCACCATCCCCAGCCTTTGCCGCGGTCAGGGCCTGAAGATACAAGGAGTTGGACGATACCTACGAGAACGAGGAGCCATCCGAAGATTTGAGAAGCTACCGCATAGCCGGCTACCGGCCAGAACCAATAAGCGAAACCGCAGATTACCATGAGGATTCCCGCTGTGAGGATCACCCACCAATAGCGGGTCTGTCCCCAGAATTTTTCGATTAGCGTTTTCATAACGACTTGTGTTTTTTGTTAATAGTTGAAATTGATTTTGCGATTATAAATTCGTGTGTTTGTCCATAAGTGACAATGCTGAAACGTGTGGTCAGTCTGTCGGGTCACTCATTGTAATATAATAACACCCGGTCTTTTAAATTTGTTGAGAAAAATAGCTCTGCTCTTCGGATTGTTTTTCTCCCATACTGTCTCAGGGGATTTCGGCGGCGGTTTCGGCGGCCGAGGTGAGATAGTGGCTGACAAGTTCGGCGTATTGCGGCGTGGTTTTGAAGCGGCGGATCTGCGAGTCGAGAGTGTCGGCGAGGGCCGTGTTGTCTTTGTTTACCACCCACGACTGGAACTGGGTGAAGGAGACGGGTGTGGTGATGTTGATGCCCGGATAGTCTTCGGCGAGGCGTTCGGCTTTGGCTTCGTTGATAACGGCGCGAGGCACACGGCCCATTGCCGTCAGCATGAACAGCTGTTCGGCGCTGTGGATGGAGTCGTGGCGCAGTATGATCGTGTCGCCTATTTCATGGCTCAGATTGCGCAGGCGTTCGGCGATGGGCGTACCCCCTACGGTCCAGACTTCCTTGCCTGCAAGATCGAGCCGCGAGCGCAGAGTGGTGTCACGGCTGATGAGCACCTGGCGGTCGAGATAGACCGGCTCGGTGAAACGGAAGCTGTCGCGCTTCGATGCTGTCACGGGGTAGTCGGAGATGACTACGTCGTAGACACCGCGCTTGAGCTCTTCGAGTGCAGCGGTGACAGATGAGACAGGGTAGAATTTCACGTTGTCGCCATAGAGTGCTGCCATCTGTTTCATCATCTCGTAGTTGAACCCGGCCAGAGAGTCGCCGTAGCGGTAGAGCGACATCGGGGAGTAGTCGATTGCGACGTTGATGGTGTCGCCTTTTGCGCGTGTGTACTCATAGCCGTTGTGGCTCACCGGCGACGAGCAGCTCCGGATGGATACGATCACTCCCACGGCGATCAGTATGAGTGATAGGAGTATGCCGCCGCGCGGACCTTTGAGCGAATCGGCGAGATTGCCGTGACGGTGTGTGGCCTGTGTGTGTTTGTCTTTGTCTGAAGGTGTCATTTCGGGCTGATTGTCTGATACATTCAAGTATATAAACAATCGGTCCGCGAAAAAAGGTCGGTAATGGATGGCGGGAGGTCTGAATCCGGGATCAGTTGGCGAAATCTACGATCACGCCCATCTGGAAACGGCGGGGGTTGAGCGGATAGTGGGGCATCGAGAAGTAGTTGTTGTCGCCGATGAGTCCCTGGTTTACGTGGGAGAAGAGCACGAAAAATCTTGCGCGCGACAGTTTCATGTTGACGTAGGCTGTCATCAGCGGATAGTTGCCGCAGTCGATCTCGCGCTGGTTGCAGAAGGCCATTGTAGCCGGCTGGTATGCGGGGGCCTTGTATTTTGTGTAGTAGTCGCAGTCGACTCCGAGCTGCACTTTGAGCACTTTGGCCACTCGGAAGAACAGGTAGAGGTTGGAATAGATTGCAAGTTTCGGCAGTGGGATTACTGCTTCGTCGGTCGATGTCTGATAGATGATCGTGTTGTCCCAGTGGAGTGCGCGCCAATGGAGATTCTGCTGGGCATGGATGCTGAACACCTGCACGCTTCCGCCGGCCTGTGTCGGGAGTCCGTCGGCATTGAAATAGATGTGGTTCTGAACGTTCTCGACCCCGACATTGATGTTGGTTCCGGTGTGGGGGAGGTCAAGAATGCCGCCTAGGCGCAGGCGCCGGATTTTTCCGAAATCATTTTTCCAGGCAAAATGGTTCGAAATGTAGTTGTTCATCAGATATGGCGCCGAGGTGTTGCTGAAGTGTCCGTAGGCTTTGACGGACACGGTGTCGCCGAGAAGCCTTATATGGGTCGAGGCGTTGCCGTCGACTTTGATTTCTCCGGCAGCCGGACCGGCAAGTCCGATTGTGGCGGTGGCCTCGTAGTTCAGTATACGTCCCTGCTGCTTGGTGAGCTGCGCTCCGACATAGAGCAGGTTTTCGGTCGCTTTGGGGCTGAGACGTGAAGAGAAAGGATAGGGGGTGAGGTCGGCCGGACGTTCGTCGCCGATAATGGGGAGGGTGTCGGCTGTCTGCCAGTAGTGGCGTACCTCATGAGTCAGAAAGGCGGCCAGTCCGGCTTTGGCATATTTGTTGAAACCTTCAAGCAGCGAGATGCCCACGGTGTTGCGCAGCGAGTTATAGTGGTTGTAGTCGCAGGTGGAATTTGCGTCAAGATAGTGGTTGGTCCAGAATTCCTTGCCCTGAGAGGCATTGGTGTTGGTGAAGCGGTGGCGCGAATCCTTGTAGTCGAGAGTCCAGATGAAACTCGATACCGGAATGTACTCACGGGCTATGACCGAGTCGGTTTCGTCGCGTGTTTCTTTCCAGTAGCCGACTTTGTAGCGGTGGTTCATGTAGAACTGCTGTCCGCGCACTCTTGAGTGGGCGTTCGACAGTCTTGTGGGTATGTTTTTGGGGTTGATGGTCGAGAGGCCGCCCTGAACTTCAGCCGGGTCGGTGATATAAAGGTCGTCGGTGATACCGCCGTTTTCCTTGTTGAGAAAGTTGTAGGTGTTGAAAAATGTCTGCAACTCGTAGCGGTCGCCCATGTAGGAGGCGGAAAGTCCCCACGAGAATCCCTTTGCAGCCTGATATTCATAGCTGCCTTTTGAATATGGGTAGTGGAGGCGCGCGCCTATCTGTGTGCGCTTGTTGACATTGCCGGAGAAGAGCATACGCAGATAGTCCTGGGCAATCTCGCGTCCGCCGCCGGTGTTGTAGCCCAACTGTGTGATAGGGATGCGGCTGTTGAAAAATCGCATGTGCTCGGTGGTAGGCATCCAGAATTGTTTGGCGTCGCGGAAAAAGAAGTCGCTCATCGGCTGGCTTTCCATGTAGATCATGTTTTTGCCGACGGAAACCTGGTTGCCTGTCGTGGCGAATGCCGGACTGACGGCTGAAGGGACTGCTGTCTGATAGTAGTTGTGGAGCAGTGTGTCCATAGGAACGCGTTCGCGCAGGCCGAGCGGCTGGATGATGCGCCAGCAATATGACAGCGAGTCGGATGGCGTGTCGTTCTTGCCGAACCCCTGGAGTCCGGCTGCAATTATGGTGAAAATGACGAGGATATGCTTTTTCATAATGTGGCTGCAAATTTACTTAAAATTTGCGCATAAAAAAAATTATCCGTCATCTCGACGAATAATCTTCTTACCTTAAATCTAATACCATGAAAAACTGATACAAAGGTAGGCACTTTTTATGACACTCCAAATTGTTATGCTTAAAAACATCTTTAAGTTAACATTATTTTAGCAAGTCGCTATTGCTGGTAGATTTTGTTTATAGATGTTAACTGTTGTGTTAATAAATATATTGGCGCGGTGCCGTTTATTTTTCACTTACTGAAAATATGTTGACTGAATTTCCTCCGCGTTTCTTCCGCCCCTGGGATGTGACAACGATATATTTCCCGTCGTGCGAGCGACCGAGTCCCACCGGATAGGAGTCGCAGCGGATGGAGGTCTCCAGTTTCATGGTCCGGGCATTGACAATGTCAATGCGGTTGGCGAAATTACATGCCACATATATATATTTGCCGTCGGGCGAGACTTCGAGTGTGCGGGCGCCGGCGCCGACTTTGCAGCCCTTCCATCCGTTGGCTCTGAAAGACCGCTTTTGGGTCGCCGAGGCTATGCGGATGGCGCTGTTGAGGCTGTCGACCGGAACTTTCCACACCATTCCGTTGACGTTGCATGATGCAAACAGTTCGTTGCCGTGTACAGTGAGATGCCGGACGTTGGAAATGTTGTTGATGAAGCCGATGTGTTTCATCGTCTTGAGGTCCACGACGGCTATCGAGCCGGCCATGCAGCCGATCAGCATGTGGCGGTCACCGGGCAGGAAGACCGTGCCCCGCAGCAGATAGCCTGAATTTGCGTCGCGGTTGACCGATTCATCGAGCGGGAAGTCTAATTTCAGCTTGTTGCCGATTGTCACCGGGGTCAGGTGGCGCCATCCGGCGGGATCGGGTGACGATATGTCGATCATACCCACCGTGTTGTCGCCCCAGTGGGTGACGGCTAACAGGCGCCCGGAATTGGAGACGGAGACCATTTTCGGCAGGGGACCGGTGTCAAACATCCGGACTATCGAGTCTGTCCGGGTGTCGATCACAGCCATCGCCGAGGGGTCCTGCGCGTTGATGTCGAACGTGCGGCGGTAATATGGCACCCACAGGAAGCGGCCACCGTGCGAGAAGGTCATCTCGACGGGTTTGCCGCTGAACGCGCGCTGCGGACCGTCGGGATAGTGCTGCCATGTGTAGTGCCGCGACGTTGTCCAGTTGTTGCCGCGGCCGTTTTTAAAACGGTGGCTGATCACTTTTAGCTTGCGCATGTCGCGGGCGTCGTAGACTATGGTGCGGCATCCTTCAAGCGAATTTACATAGAACCGCGTACCGTCCGGGTGAAAGACGGCCGATTTCGGTGAATGTATGTCAGTGTCGAATGACGACCGCTCGGCTGCGTCAAACTGTTGTTTTTTGCCTACGTTGGTGATGGTGATGCCGCCGTCAGGTGCTGACGCCCTGTCGCCTGTCTCCGAGCGCACGACCGGAGGTTCTTCAGCCGTCTGCGCGTTGACCGATCCAGATAAGCTTGCGGCCAGCAGCAGAGTGATGGCTGCGCAGGCAATCTTGCGAGAAGAAGCAGACTCAGATGTGGCGGTGCCGAGTAGTTTCATATACAAAGTAAGTGTCAGGTTAAATTTGTGTGTGATGTGTTGGTATTCAAGCACGTTAAGCGGCTTAAGAAATTGCCTTAAACCGCTTAACGAGATTGATTTTCAGAGAATTGTTACTCCCATTCGATTGTGGCCGGTGGTTTGGAGGAGATGTCGTAGCAGACGCGGTTGACGCCGCGGACCTTGTTGATGATGTCGTTGCTGACCTTGGCCATGAAATCGTAGGGCAGGTGGGCCCAGTCGGCGGTCATGGCATCGGTCGAGGTGACGGCGCGGAGTGCGATGGCGCGTTCGTAGGTGCGCTCGTCGCCCATGACGCCCACGCTCTGCACGGGCAGGAGAATCGCTCCGGCCTGCCATACCTTGTCATAGAGATCCCATTCGCGCAGACCGCGGATGAAGATGTCGTCGGCATCCTGAAGAATGCGCACCTTCTCAGGAGTGATGTCGCCGAGAATGCGGACGGCGAGACCTGGACCGGGGAAAGGATGGCGCTTGATCAGATGGTCGGGCATGCCGAGCTGACGGCCTACGGCGCGCACTTCGTCTTTGAAAAGCAGGCGCAGTGGCTCACAGAGGCGCAGATTCATCTTTTCGGGCAGCCCGCCTACATTGTGGTGGCTCTTGATGGTTGTGCCGGTGATCGAGAGGCTCTCGATGCAGTCGGGATAGATGGTGCCCTGAGCAAGCCATTTCACATCCTTGATCTTGTGGGCCTCCTCGTCGAAGACGTCGATGAAGCCTTTGCCGATGATCTTGCGTTTGCGTTCAGGCTCGGTGACGCCGGCGAGCTCGCTGAAGAATTTGGCCGATGCGTCGACGCCGATCACATTCAGACCGAGGCATTCGTAGTCGTGGAGCACGTCGCGGAACTCGTTTTTGCGCAACATGCCGTGGTCAACGAAGATACAGGTCAGATTCTTGCCGATAGCGCGGTTGAGAAGCACTGCGGCCACCGACGAATCGACGCCGCCGCTCAGTCCGAGCACTACTTTGTCGTCGCCCAGCTGCTCCTTGAGCTGAGCCACGGTCGATTCGATGAATGATTCGGCTGTCCAGTCCTGCTTGCCACCGCAGATGTCAACGACGAAGTTGCGCAGCAGCTGGGTGCCGTGCTCCGAATGGTAGACTTCGGGGTGGAATTGTACGCCCCAGGTCTGTTCGCCACTTACCTGATAGGCTGCGATCGCAACCTTGTCGGTCGAGGCAATCGTGGTGAACGAGTCGGGGATGGCGGTGATGGTGTCGCCGTGGCTCATCCACACCTGCGATCCTACGGGGATGTTCTTGAACAGCGGATTGGCTGTGTCGATCTTGGTCAGATGGGCGCGGCCGTATTCGCGCGAGGGCGCCGGCTCGACGCTGCCTCCGGAGGTGTAGGCGATGAACTGGGCGCCGTAGCAGATGCCGAGCACCGGCAGCTTGCCGCGCAGACGCGAAAGCTCCGTGCGGAAAGCTTTTTCATCATAGACCGAGAACGGAGAGCCGGAGAGGATCACGCCGATGACCGATGGATCGTCGTAAGGAAACTTGTTGTAGGGCAAGATTTCGCAATACTCACCGAGCTCGCGCACACGGCGTCCGATGAGCTGCGTGGTCTGCGATCCGAAGTCGAGAATGATTATCTTTTCCTGCATAAAGTGGGAAGATAAGAGTTATGATTTGATAATGAATTGATTTCCGACTGCAAAGTTACGGAGAATTCGGCTATTTTTAAGGATGGATATATGAAAAATTTTGACTAATTTTGCACCCTCTTAAAATGAAAACACACATAACTGACACAATGAACGGTAAAATGAACAATAAAAATATAAGAATTTCGGTGACATTCATGCTGCTGGCGGTCACTTTCTGTGTCTGCCTCATAGTCAGCAATCTGATGGAGATAAAGACCGTCGACCTCGGCCCGCTGACAATCACCGCCGGAGTCATCGTCTTCCCGATCTCCTACATACTCAACGACTGCATTGTCGAAGTCTACGGTTTCAGCAAGGCCCGTCTGGTCATCTGGCTCGGCTTCGGCATGAATCTTCTCGTCTCGCTTCTCCTCCAGCTCGGCATATGGTTGCCGGGCGCACCCTCGTGGGAGGGACAGGAAGCGATGGAGGTGGTTTTCGGTGCCGTTCCCCGCATCTTCGCCGCCAGTTTCATCGCATTTCTATGCGGTTCGATGGTCAATGCCTACGTCATGTCGCGCATGAAAGTCGCATCCGGCGGCCGCCGTTTCTCGTTGCGCGCCATCGTCTCCTCGCTTTGGGGCGAGGGTGTCGACTCGGTCATCTTCTTCCCGATCGCTTTCGGGGGAATCCTTGCGTGGTCCGAGATCGGTATGCTCATCGTCACCCAGACATTTCTGAAAACTTTCTACGAGGTGCTCATCCTGCCCGTCACCATGCGCGTGGTCCGTATGCTGCGTGACCATGAGGGAGGCGATGTCACCGACAACGGACTCACTTCTTATAAATGGTGGAGGATCAATGAGATTTGACGGTGTGAAATGGGTGTGGTTCGATCTCGACGACACTCTGATGGACTTCCATGCCAATTCCCGTCTGGCCAACCGCCTGCTCTTCCGTGAGGCGCGTCTTGACCGCTGCTGTCCCTCTCCGGAGGAATGGATTGCGGCCTACGAAGCTCACAACAAGACGTTGTGGGACCGTTACAGCCGCGCGGAGATCACGCAGGATTTTCTGCGCGTCGACCGCTTCGCAACTCCGCTGCGCGACAGCTGGACGGGCACTCCTGAGGAACTTGAGGCCTTCGCCTGGGAGCTTGACAAGCTTTATCTCGACCGTCTGGCCGAACAGACCGTGATGATCGACGGCGCCGTCAGCCTCCTCTCGCACCTTCGCGCGCATTATTATAATATAGGTGTGCTCAGTAACGGTTTCCGTGATGTCCAGTATCGCAAGCTCCGCAACTCCGGACTTGACCGTATGGTCGATCTGACGGTGCTGAGCGATGACATCGGTGTCAACAAACCCGATCCGCGCCTCTTCGCCTACGCTATGGGACGCGCGGGCTGCACCGTGCCGGAGGCCAATCTGATGGTGGGCGACAATCTTGCGGCCGACATCGGCGGCGCTCTCGGCGCCGGGTGGCGCGCTGTCCATTTCGACCGCAGCGCACCGGCGCTTATGTCGGGAGGTAAATATCTGACAACCCCTGATTTGGGCCTTCTCAGAGGGCTTCTGTGAGGCATTTTTTTGCTTTGGACTCTCTAAAGTGGTGAGAAAGTGAAATTTAAGCGAAATTTTTGTCGGATTTATAGTTGATAATCCAAAAAAAGTTCCGATATTTGCACTTGCAAAAAATCGCACCGTTTTTTAGCGCAACAATAAAGATATTAACCAATTATAAAACTCATATTGTAATGACTAAAGCTGACATCGTTAACGAGATCTCAAAATCAACCGGAATTGACAAGGCCAATGTGCTCGAAACAATCGAGAAATTCATGGAAACCGTAAAGGAATCCCTTTCACATGGCGAAAATGTCTATCTGCGTGGCTTCGGTAGCTTTATCACCAAGGTCCGTTCCGAAAAGACTGCCCGCAACATCTCCAAGAACACAACCATCATCATCCCCGAACACCGCATCCCCGCTTTCAAGCCCGCAAAGGTGTTCATGGAAGAGGTGAAGGACCTGAAATAATCTGCCCTGCCGCAAATCCGAACTTTTAGTTTAACAAAATAAATACCAACCACATGCCAAGCGGAAAGAAAAGAAAAGGTCACAAGATGGCCACCCACAAGCGTAAAAAACGCCTTCGCAAAAACCGCCACAAGAAGAAATAATTCTTGCGTAGTTGCGTAATGAACACGAAGAACAGGCTCTTTTGCCGGCCACTTGAACAAAGCGGCCTGCAGAAGGTTTGTTCTTTGCGTCATTTCAATTAATCCGGATTATAAATGAAAAGTGAACTGATTGTAGACGTACAGCCCGGCGAGGTATCCATTGCCTTGCTTGAGGACTCGCGGCTCGTCTCCCTGCAGAAGGAGTCGCGCAACATCGCCTACGCTGTCGGAGACATCTATCTTGCCAAGGTCAAGAAACTGATGCCCGGTCTCAACGCCGCTTTCGTCAACGTGGGCTACGAGAAGGATGCTTTTCTTCACTATCTGGATCTCGGTTCCCAGTTCTCCACCTATTCGGCTTTTCTCAAAGCCATACTCGTCGACAAGAAATCCGACACGACGGTCCCCAAGATCAAACGCCTCCCCGACATCGACAAACACGGCGCCATCACGAGCGTCCTCCAGCCGGGTCAGGAACTCATGGTCCAGATCGTCAAGGAGCCCATCTCGTCGAAAGGCCCCCGTCTGACCACGGAGATCACATTTACAGGGCGCTACATGGTGCTCATACCTTTCGGCGACAAAATCTCCCTTTCGCAGAAAATCAAGACCACAGAGGAGAAACTCCGTCTGCGGCAGCTAATCGAAAGCATCAAGCCGAAAAACTTCGGAGTCATCATCCGCACTTCGGCCGAAGGAAAAAGCGTCAGGGAGCTGCATCACGAGCTCAAGACCCTCCTCCGCTGCTGGGAGGAGACCGTGGCCAAAGCGCAGAAAGCGACAGCCCCCGCCCTCATCTTTGAAGAAGAGAGCCGCATCGTCGGGATGCTGCGCGACGTATTCAGCCCCACATTCGAGAGCATTCATGTCAATGACAAGGAGATCTTCAGCCAGATTTCCAAGTATGTCAACCTCATTTCGCCGGAGAGCAAGGACATTGTCAAACTTTATGAAAGCGATGTCCCCATCTTCGACCACTTCAACATCACGCGCCAGATCAAGTCGTCGTTCGGAAAGACTGTATCGTTCAAGTCAGGCGCCTACGTGATCATCGAACATACCGAGGCACTCCATGTCATCGACGTCAACTCAGGCAACCGCTCGAAAGCCGCTCCCGACCAGGAGAGCAACGCCCTCGAAGTCAACCTGCGGGCCGCCGACGAAATCGCCCGCCAGTTGCGTCTGCGCGACATGGGAGGCATCATTGTCATCGACTTCATCGACATGAACAAGGCCGAACACAGGCAGAAACTCTATGAACACATGCGCGAGGTGATGGCCAACGACCGCGCCCGCCACAACATTCTGCCCCTCAGTAAATTCGGCCTCATGCAGATCACCCGCCAGCGAGTGCGCCCCGTGCTCGACATCAACACCTCCGAAGCCTGCCCCTCGTGCCACGGCAAAGGAGAAGTGCGTCCCTCGCTGCTCTTCACCGACCTGCTCCACGAAAAGCTCGATTATCTTGTCAACACTCTTAAGGTGAAGCACTTCGTGCTCTATGTCCATCCTTTCGTCTCAGCCTATCTGAAAAAAGGCTTCCCCTCGCTCTACCGTCGCTGGCAGCTCGAATTCGGATTCAACTTCCGGATCATACCCGACGAATCGCTGGCCTACCTCCAGTATCGCGTCCTCGACCGCGACCGCAACGAGATTGACCTCAAGGAAGAGAAAGACATGGACTCCTCCGCCTCCAAATCAAAAGCAAAAGCCAAGAACCGGACCCAGGAAGATTAGCACCCGCATTTTCCCCGTTCCCCAACGCAAACAACACAGACCGGGCCTTCCTGCCGCCACCGACAGGAAGGCCCGGTCTGTTTTTGCACACTCCATTACCGTAATGCCTGTTTAAACCAATAAGGTAACTATTCAGCGAATATTGCCAATAAAAGAGCCTCGTTATCAGGGTAGGGATGCACCATGGTGCATCCCTACGCGAGGTTAATGAACCATAAAACCGGCGGATGCTCCGTGGAGCATCCCTACAATTTACTTGCAATCAAGCTGCTTGAATCGTTGAATAGTTACTTTTTAAGAGGGTCGTGTCTTTAAGCAACCTCTAAACAATAGCAACCGTGGTTTCCGCAACCACGGTTGCTATTGTTTGTGGATAATGAAATTTTTAGGGCGTCTGAATAGAATTGCGAGTGGAAATTCATGCAGGCAGACGGAACTATCGGCGATTTTTTTGTCGGGATTAAATTTGGTTTACAATTTTTTATGAGTAATTTTGCAAGGGCTAAGAACGCGCTCGCGTAATTGGCCCGAAATCAATTTAATCACAACTTATTATAAGCATCATTTATTATTTCATATCATGGATATTTCACACATCGAGCATGTAGGCATCGCTGTTCCTGATCTGAAGGAAGCCATCGCCTTTTACGAAAACACTCTTGGCCTTAAATGTTTTGCCATTGAAGAAGTTGAGGATCAGAAAGTTCGCACAGCCTTCTTTAAAGTAGGCCAGACCAAGATCGAACTTCTTGAAGGCACCTCTCCCGAAAGCGCCATCTCAAAGTTCATCGCCAACAACGGCGGTCGCGGAGGCATCCAGCACATCGCATTCGCAATTGAAGACGGCGTGGCCAACGCTCTCGCTGAAGTTGAAGGCAAAGGCTGCCGCCTCATCGACAAAGCTCCTCGCAAGGGTGCCGAAGGTCTCAATATCGCCTTCCTTCACCCGAAATCGACTTGCGGTACCCTCATCGAACTCTGCGAGGACCCCAACAAGTAAGAGTGCACGGACCGGAAACGGACCGGAAGTAACAACAGTAAGAATCCATACTTTACTTCAAAACAAATGAGTAACCAGCTTGAAAAAGTAAAAGAGCTTATTGCCCTTCGCGAAGAAGCCCGCTTAGGTGGCGGCGAAAAAGCCATCCAGAAACAGCATGAGAGAGGCAAATATACCGCCCGCGAGCGCATCGCCCAGCTTCTCGACGAAGGCTCTTTTGAAGAAATCGACATGTTTGTCCGTCATCGTTGCTACAACTTCGGACAGGAAAAGAAAAGCTATCTCGGCGACGGCGTTGTGACCGGCTACGGCACAATCGACGGTCGACTCGTATATGTGTTCGCTCAGGACTTCACCGTGTTCGGCGGCTCTCTGAGCGAAACAATGGCTCTCAAGATCTGCAAGATCATGGACATGGCCATGAAGATGGGTGCCCCCGTCATCGGACTCAACGACTCAGGCGGCGCACGTATCCAGGAAGGTATCAACGCCCTCGCAGGCTACGCTGAAATCTTCCAGCGTAACATCCTCGCATCAGGCGTGATCCCCCAGATCTCAGGCATCCTCGGCCCCTGCGCCGGCGGCGCCGTGTATTCGCCCGCGCTGACTGACTTCACCATCATGACCAAAGGCATCAGCTACATGTTCCTCACCGGCCCGAAGGTTGTCAAGACCGTCACCGGCGAAGATGTAAGTCAGGAAGCCCTCGGCGGCGCCACCGTACACTCTCAGAAGAGCGGCGTGGCTCACTTCGCAGCAGAAGACGGCGAAGAGACCCTGCGCATCATTCGCAAGCTCTTCAGCTACATCCCCCAGAACAACCTCGAAGAACCCCCGCTGGTAGAGTGCAACGACCCGATCGACCGTCTCGAAGACTCGCTCAACGAAATCATCCCAGACTCGGCCAACCGCCCCTACGACATGTATGAGGTTATCAACGCCATCGTCGACAACGGTGAATTCCTCGAAATTCAGCGCGAATATGCCAAGAACATCATCATCGGCTTCGCCCGCTTCAACGGCCAGGCAGTCGGCGTTGTGGCCAACCAGCCCAAATATCTCGCCGGTGTGCTCGACAGCAACGCATCGCGCAAGGGCGCACGCTTCGTCCGCTTCTGCGACGCCTTCAACATTCCTCTGGTGACACTTGTCGACGTCCCCGGCTTCCTCCCCGGTACCGGTCAAGAATACAACGGCGTCATCCTCCACGGAGCCAAACTTCTCTATGCCTACGGCGAGGCTACCGTGCCCAAAGTCACCGTCACACTGCGCAAGAGCTACGGCGGCAGCCACATCGTGATGTCGTGCAAGCAGCTCCGCGGCGACATGAACTACGCATGGCCGACCGCCGAAATCGCCGTTATGGGTGGCGCAGGTGCCGTCGAGGTTCTCTATGCCAAGGAAGCCAAAGCCGCCGAAGATCCCGCCAAGGTGCTTCAGGAGAAGGAAGATGAATACAACAAACTCTTCTGCAACCCCTACAACGCCGCCCGTTACGGCTATATCGACGACGTCATCGAGCCTCGCAACACCCGCTTCCGCATCATCCGCGCCCTTCAGCAGCTTGCGACCAAGAAGGTTGTCAATCCCGCCAAGAAGCACGGCAACATTCCTCTCTAAGGCAGAGCGGAAGTGAAAGGTCACTCAAACCGATAAACTATCATCAGAAAAAAGTTATGAAGAAAAGACTTTTAATGCTGTTGCTGGTGACTCTCGCCTGCGTCACGGCAGTGTCGGCCCAGGGTCGTCGCGGTCTGCGCCTCAACGAGGTGATGATCGTCAACGACTCCACCAGTGTGGTGGATGACTTCGGCCGCTACAATGCCTGGGTGGAGCTGTACAACTCCACCTTCGCCCCGCTGGAGATTTCGAGCGTCTTCCTCACCAACGACCGCAACAACAATAAACTCTATCCGGTGCCCTTAGGGGATGTCAACACCGAGATTCCGGCCCGTCAGCACGTGCTTTTCTGGGCTGACGGTGAGCCTAACAAAGGCACTTTCCACCTGAATTTCGTCTTCACTCCCGGAGAGGACAACTATCTTGCCATCTATGACGCCGACGGCCTGTCGCTCATCGACGAGATCGTGGTTCCCGGCAGCCTGCTCCCCGGACAGTCCTATGCCCGCAAGGTTGACGGAGAAGGTGGTACAAACAATCCCGATGACTGGGAAGTGCGCGACGGTTCGGAGGCGAAGTACATCACCCCTTCGAGCAACAACATCATCAAGAGCACCAACAACAAGGTCGATAGCTTCGCCGAAAACGATCCTCACGGATTCGCAATGGCAGTGATGGCCATGTGCATCGTGTTCTCGGCCCTGCTCGTGCTTTCGATCTGCTTCTACATCATCAACCGCATCGGAGCATCCATCTCGCGCTCGCGCAAGATCAAGGCTCTCGCTTCTGAAGAAGAAGAACCCGCCGACCACCACCGCGAACAGGATTCCGGCGAAGTCATCGCCGCCATCTCTGCGGCTCTCGCCGAACATCTCGACGCCCACGACCGCGAAAGCACCGTGCTCACCATCAACAAGGTGCGCCGCGCTTATTCGCCTTGGAGCTCGAAGATTTACAGCCTGCGCGAACTTCCTAACCGCAAGTGATCGAAACAGCCACTCAACACTTTCAACCATTGAAACACTATCACGACAATGAAAGAATATAAATATAGAATCAACGGTAACCCCTATACCGTCAAAGTCGGCGACATCGACAACAATATCGCCAAGGTGGAGGTCAACGGCGTTCCTTACAAGGTGGAACTCGAAAAGACTGACAAGCCTGTGACCATCGTAACCGCTCCGCGTCCCTCGGCAGCTCCCCGCACTGAAAGCGGCGCCAAAGTGATTGCCAAGCCCAAAACAGCAGCCGGAGGCTACACTGTCGAAGCCCCGCTCCCCGGTGTGGTTCTCTCGGTCAATGCAAAGGTAGGCGATGTTGTCAAGGCTTCCGACACAGTTGTGGTGCTCGAAGCCATGAAGATGGAAAACGCCATCCATGCAGGCCAGGACGGCAAAGTCGCCTCAATCGCTGTCTCTGCCGGTGACTCCGTGCTCCAGGGTGCAGTGCTCATTACCCTCGAATAACAAAAGAGTGAGTGTTCCCGACAATCTAATTGAAAACCTCACTTTCAAGTAACAGCAACAACTATGTTTAGCGAATTCTTAACCCAAAACCTTCAGGAGTTCTGGCATCTGACAGGTTTTTACAACGCCACGTGGCAGCATCTTGTCATGCTGTTGGTGGGTCTGTTCTTCATCTGGCTTGCCATCAAGAAGAACTTTGAGCCCATGCTCCTCGTGCCCATAGGTTTCGGTATCCTCATCGGCAACGTGCCCTTCAACACAACCGCCGGCCTGGAAATCGGTATTTATGAAGAGGGCTCCGTGCTCAATATTCTCTACAACGGTGTGAGCGCCGGATGGTATCCTCCTCTGATTTTCCTCGGCATCGGTGCGATGACCGACTTCTCGGCTCTGATCGCCAATCCGAAACTGATGCTCATCGGCGCCGCCGCCCAGTTCGGCATCTTCGGCGCCTATATGGTGGCCCTCCTTCTCGGCTTTGCTCCCGATCAGGCCGGTGCCATCGCGATCATCGGTGGAGCCGACGGTCCCACGGCCATCTTCCTTTCTTCGAAACTCGCTCCCAATCTGATGGGTGCCATTGCCGTCTCGGCTTATTCCTACATGGCACTCGTCCCCGTGATCCAGCCGCCGCTGATGCGCCTGCTGACCACAAAGAAAGAGCGCGTCATCAAGATGAAGCCCGCGCGCGCCGTCTCGCAGAACGAGAAGATCATCTTCCCGATCGTCGGTCTGATCCTCACCTGCTTCGTGGTGCCTTCGGGTCTGCCGCTGCTCGGCATGCTCTTCTTCGGCAACCTGCTGCGTGAGTGCGGCGTCACCAACCGTCTGGCCAAGACTGCCAGCAACGCACTCACCGACATCGTCACCATCCTTCTGGGTATGACGGTCGGCGCATCCACCCAGGCTTCCGAGTTCCTGACCTCAGAGACAATCCGCATCTTCCTCCTCGGCTTCATGGCGTTCATCATCGCCTCGGCCAGCGGTGTCATCTTCGTCAAGATTTTCAACCTCGTGCTTCCGAAATCCAAGAAGATCAACCCGCTTATCGGCAACGCCGGTGTTTCGGCTGTCCCGATGTCGGCGCGAATCTCCAACAACCTCGGTCTGGAGTATGATCCGAGCAACTACCTGCTGATGCACGCCATGGGCCCGAACGTGGCCGGTGTGATCGGTTCGGCTGTGGCTGCCGGTGTGCTTCTCGGCTTCCTTGCCTGATAAGATCCGGGTCTGACCCTAAAAATCGCAGGGGCATAAATTTTAGCTGAATAAAACTTATGCTCCTGCGATTTTCCTTTCCGGATGCTATCGGATAGTACTTCTGAAAAAATTTGTCTGCTGAATTGTCTGTGGTTCCATAGTTTGTGGTTATACAGCCGTTTGGATAACGGCGTGAAATAAATACTCTTTTCTTCAGACTATAAAAATGGCTATTCCTGAAAACCATCGCCTTGCTGAGACGTTTAATAAATAGAAATTATCACATTACACATGCGTTTGATTTCTATTGCAGACCTCATGCTCTTCCCTTACACCTAAGTAATCGGTTCGTAACCATTTGTCCATTTATTCCAAATTATGGTAACACGAGAACATATCGACGCACTTTACCGGAAATACAACAGACCTCCGGCTTCGATTGATGAATTGAATTTCGGACTGCTCTTTGATTATGCTCTGGAGAATCATGGTATTGTCATCGATGAGGATGAACTGTTCATAGGAAGCGTCAACCCTTCGTCGCCATTCGCTCGGATTCCCCTCAGACACATTCATGAAATATTTGAGTTTGAAAATCAGATAGCCATCGTGTTGCGCAATTCGATCGTGTTTCTGAGTAAGTCAGACTCCAATGTCAATGTCCATATTCGCATGGAAAAAAACTCCGTCTGGTCGCGTCTGAAAGATTCGATTCTTTGTGGCCGCAGATAAGCCCCGCGGGTGATATTCCGCTCTTTTTACCTGTTTCTGACAAAAGATGATAAAAGACTGTTTCAACCGCGTGGCTCTTCTGACCGGTGTGGATGCCTTTGACGCGCTTGCATCCAGGAGTGTGATAATTTTCGGAGTCGGAGGGGTCGGCAGCTGGGCGGCCGAGGCTCTTGTGCGCAGCGGGATCTCCCGGCTGACAATAGTCGATGCCGACACTGTGGCTGCTTCCAACATCAACCGTCAGCTCCCGGCAACCGCATCGACTGTCGGGCGCGTCAAGGTCGATGTGATGAGGCAGCATCTGCTCGACATAAATCCGGAGGCTTCGATAGAAGCCATACATGATTTTTATAATGCCGGAACACAAAACCGCTATGACCTGCGGAACTATGATTATATCATAGACGCCATAGATTCGCTGGCCGACAAAGCGCTGCTCATACTCAACGCTACCGCCGTCATGGCCGAAACAGCCCGTAGCGACCGGCCCGTGACGTTTTATTCCTCTATGGGTGCGGCGCTCAAACTCGATCCCTCGCGCATCGCTGTCGCTGAGTTCTGGAAGGTGAAAGGCTGCCCGCTGGCAGCCGCCCTGAGACGTAAATTTAAAAAATCGGGTGTCTTTCCCGCCCGTAAATTCAAATGTGTCTACTCCGACGAACTTGTAGCCAATCATCCTGACGCCTCCCGTCTTGCCGACGGAAGCGGTGCCATGTCATACGGAAAAGTCGCAACAAGCGGGGCCATGATGCACATCACGGCCGTTTTCGGCATGACACTTGCCTCGCTGGTCATACGCGATGTCATGGACCGTCTGAAATGAGACGGGCCGCTGGCAACTTTAGCTCGGCATGTAAGTAGCCGACAATTAAGGAAATATTTCATTATTTTAAATTTTGTTTTGATGATGATAATTCCGACCTTTGCGCCCGAATTGTCAACCGTCGCCCCTGTCGGGCCTGTTTTGTCATTGCCTTAAACCGCGCAGATTGAAATTTTAAATATAATCCATGAAATAAAAACTTAAGAAATGGTAACAGCTATTGTCACATTCTTTGTACTCGGCTATCTGTGCATTGCTCTTGAAAGCGTGCTGAAGATCAACAAAGCCGTCCCCGCATTGCTGATGTGTGTTGTCTGCTGGACTCTCTATGCCTGTGGAGTCGGTGACAGCGCCGATTATTCAGGCCGTCTGCTCCATCACCTCGGCGAAACCTGCGAAATCCTCTTCTTCCTGATGGGAGCCATGACGATTGTAGAGATCGTCGATGCCAACGGCGGATTCTATTTTGTACATGACGCTCTGGCAACCAAGAGTAAGAAAGCCCTCCTGTGGCGCATCACGGCCATGACATTCATCCTCTCGGCCATCCTCGACAACCTGACCACCTCGATCGTGATGATCATGGTGCTCCGCAAACTTATCGAGGACCACAAGGACCGCATGATCTACGGCGGTATCATCATTATCGCAGCCAATGCCGGCGGAGCCTTCTCTCCGATCGGCGACGTCACCACCATCATGCTTTGGATCAAGGGTATGATTTCGACCGGCGGTGTCATCTCGCAGCTTCTGATTCCGTCAATCGCTTCGGTCGTGGTTTCGGCTCTGTGCGTATCTCTGTACCTTAAGGGAGAGGTTGTCGCACCGAAAGTTTCCGAATCTGAAGGATTGAAAAATTCACCGACAGACCGCAAGATCATTCTTTTCTTCGGAGTCGGCGGTCTCATATTCGTGCCTATCTTCCGTATGCTGACGGGGCTCCCCCCCTTCATGGGCATCCTGCTGGCTCTCGGTGTGCTTTGGCTTGTCAGCGAATGGCGCTCCAACCGCATGTCGCTTTTCACAGAGAATTCTCATCTCAAGGTGACCACCCTGCTCTCGCGCATCGACCTCGCCACTATTCTTTTCTTCCTCGGCATTCTTCTTGCCGTGGCCACTCTTCAGGAAACCGGAGTATTGACCGCATTCGGCCAGTGGCTCAACGAGGTATCCAACGGTAACCACTATCTTGTCACCGGTGTCATCGGTGTGGTTTCAAGTATTGTTGACAACGTACCTCTCGTGGCCGGCTGTATGGACATGTATGCCATCGCACCTTCCGGCGACTTTGCCTGCGACGGTCTCTTCTGGCAGCTTCTCGCCTACTGTGCCGGTGTCGGCGGTTCGATGCTTATCATCGGATCTGCAGCCGGTGTGGTTGTGATGGGACTCGAAAAGATCAGCTTCGGCTGGTATCTGCGCCGCTTCACCTGGATTGCCTTCGTAGGCTACATTGCCGGTATCGGTGTCTACGCCCTCGAAACCCTTTTCATGTAAATCATACTACCAGCGTAAATCATAACACCGGCGCCCTGCCGACAGCTCCATCGCTGTCCAGCAGGGCGCCGCTGCTTTGTGGGTCTGACTGTCTGTTGGTTTCGGAGAAGGGGATTTTGGAAATTTATAAGGGTAAAATGCTAAAATGTTTTGAAATACGGAAAAGAATTAGTAATTTTGCCGCGCAAAACCGTGAAGCGCCCGTCGGGATGCTCTGTCATGGAGCTGTCAGACGGATGGTCCACTATTAAATAACTTAATTTCAATAATCAAAGAACCACAATGATCATCGTACAAGTAAAAGAAGGTGAAAACATCGAAAAGGCACTGAAGAAATTCAAGCGTAAATTTGAAAAAACCGGCATCGTTCGCGAGCTTCGTTCACGTCAGGCTTTCCAGAAGCCCTCTGTGACCAACCGTAAGAAAATGATGAAGGCTGTTTACGTTCAGCAGCTTCGTGCCAACGAGGAATAAGATTTTCCCGATCAAAACTGCCTTTATACAATCAACCGAAAGGAGGTCAGGAAAACACCCGGATATATCACCCGAATTTATTTGATAAAACCATATCCGATGGCGGTGAAGATTGCGGTCAGCAATTCTTCATCGCTATTGTTGTGACTTGAAATTCCACCCAAATCCTATATGTCGTTCCGTCTGCCGTTTATGTCTGTGTTTTCTATGATGCTGCTTATCGCGGCGGCATCCTGCACGCGCGTGAATGTGGAAAAGAATGCTATTTACGACGGTGGACGGTTTGAAATCTATGATGACAGCATGGTCCGCGACGGCAGGACATATATGGCTTCGGAGCTGCGGCCGTCAGCCGCGGCCATTAATCCGATTTATAGTTCTTCCTGCCGTGTGGCCGACGCGCTGTTTGCCCGCAGTCTCGTCGACTCGTCGGCCCTTTCAGTGACTGATGTCGGCCTTTCGGCTGCATTCCTGCGTCCTGAGGAATCGTTGGCGCTGATGCGATCCACTCTGACAGACGGCCGGATAGCGGCTGCGGAATTTCCGGAAGTCACAGACATAGGTACTTGGGCGGTCGGCGCGTGGGAGACCTATTGCGTTACGGGTTCCAAATCTTGGCTCAAAGAAGCCTACGAGGCATTGAACGCGTGGCTGCATTTGTGGCAGCTGGCGGGTGCGGGACGCGAGGCGCCACTGGGCGCAGGTCAGCCGCAGGGCATTGCCGCTGCGGATTTCTATCCGGTCTGGATGGAAGCCATAGACCGTTACGAGACAGTCACGACAGCCGTAAATGTATCGCTGGCGACAGCTTTTGATGTGGCCTCGCAGATGGCAGGCGAATTGCGGTTCTATGCCGAACGCGAGCACCTGAGTTCGTTCACTGGTTTGCGCAATGCGGTCAATGACCGGCTGTGGCTCCCGGCGATGCAGCGCTATGGACAATATCTCTACGGTGAATATTATCCGATACTTTCAACAGTGTCCGACAATCGGGCGAATGCTCTGTGTGTGCTCAACGAGATTGCCACTCCGGAGATGGCCGAGGCTCTCATCGCCGCCGCACCGGTCTGTCGCGACGGAGTGCCTTGCCTGAGTCCGCGCATCAATCCAGGCGCCCGCGGTTTTGAGCCGTCGACGCAGGCCTTGTTTGCTCTTGCCGCCGCCAAAGTGCGCAATCCTGAGGCGTTTCTGCTCGCCGCCGCCTCGCTGATGGATATTAGCGTTGACCGCCGGACGGTTTCCGAATGGCCGGCAGTGGTGTGCAAAGGTTTATTCGGCATGAATTTCACACCGTCGGGGATTTATTTCAGTCCTATGGTACCGGCGGTTTTCCGCGGACAGAAAAAACTTACCGGTTTCCGCTATCGCGATGCCGTGTTTGACATCTCTATGAGCGGTACCGGTGACCGTATAGCCTCGTTTATGATCGATTCGGTTTCTTACGGAACTCCATATATCGATACATCTCTTCAGGGTCGCCATAAGGTTGATATCGTCCTCTCCGGTAATGCTCTTTCCGAAAGGGGGGTGAATCTCGTCGACCAGACGGATCTGCCGCCGCTGCCTCAGCTGAGATGGGATCATGACGGGAGGGTGGTGAAAATTCTTAATTTCGATCCGTCGCTGCATTATGGCGTTTATGTGGACGGGGCTTTGACGGAGACGCTTGACAAGGCGGATTATCGCCTGAGATCGTCGGGCGTGAGCGTTACGGCGATAGTGCCTCTGCTTGCCGGGGGGCAGACCGGTTTCTCACCGCGCAGCCATGTCTATGCCCCCGCGCAGTCGGAGATTACGGTCAGGGCTTCTTCGGTCACTCCGCGCCGTCCGCCTCTACATTTTATAAAGGACCGCCGTACGGCTGACGACTACATAGAGCTTGCGGCGCGCCACAATACCCGCATCACTTGCTATGCTAATGTCCCCGTGGCCGGGGAGTATTTTCTGACAGTGGGCTATTCCAACGGCTCAGTCCGCATGGCCCGGCGCATACTGAGCATCAATGACCGTGATGTGGCTACGGTGATCTGTCCGGCACTCAGTCCCGATGACTGGATCACGGTGCGCCCGTCGAACACTGTTGTTGTCACCCTTCGCGAGGGACCCAATAAAATAGCTCTGACTTATATCGGGGGCACGATGCTGCTCAATAAAATAACCCTGCTGAAAAAAGCGCACTGACACAATTTACGATTATGAAGACAATCGGCATTCTTTCTGACACTCATTCCTGCTGGGACGACCGTTATGCGGCACATTTCAAAGACTGTGACGAGATCTGGCATTGCGGTGATGTCGGCGATATAGACATTATCAGGCGTCTTGAGGATGTGGTGCCGGTGGTCAGGGCTGTGCGGGGAAATATCGACCACGGAGATGTGTGCCGCCGTTGCCCGGAGGTGGAGAACTTTCAGGTGGAGGGTGTCAACGTGTGGATGACCCATATCGGAGGCTATCCCGGACGTTATGCACCCGGAATCAGGAGAGCGTTGATCGAGAACAGGGTGGGGCTGATGGTCTGCGGCCATTCCCATATACTGAAAGTGATGCCCGATGCCGAGCTTGGACTGCTGCATGTCAATCCAGGAGCCGCGGGCTATCACGGCTGGCAGAAAGAGCGTACTCTGGTCCGTCTGACAATCGACAGCGGCGCCGTCACCGGTCTCGAAGTCATTGAATTAGGAAAGGTAAAGATCTGAGGTTTGCCATGTTGTATGAAGCTATGTATCGGAGAGATTTGTTGTTAACCAGCATCTTCGATGCAGCCGCTTGGACTGCCGGGGATGGCCCCAGGCACCGCTCGGCCTCCGCTGGCGCTTTGGCACTCGCTCAGCCTGGGGTTCCTGAAATTCAAGCTCTCCGAGCTTCAGCTTTTGCGCTCGTGTCATAGCGGGCTGATTTTTCAAGTTGCTGTGGGTATTTTGCAGAAGTTTGCGTAGGAGGAAGTGTGGATTCATAGTCGAAAACGTGTTGATTAAAGATTGGTGGATTTGGGATCGACATCACAAAGATACAACCATCCCACCCCGATTTAGTGCGATAATGCGGAGCGAGGCAAAATTTTTTGATTTCATTCGTATAAATAAAATTCAAGGAGCACATGATTCGGTATCATATGCTCCTTGAAAATATTGTTTAGATCTCTTGTCAGGCTTCTTTGATATAGTTGACGATCCAGGCGCCGACGGCGTCGGTGCCGTAGCGGGGAGCGCCTTCAACCTGGATTTCGGGGGTGCGGACGTTGGCGTCGAGTGAGGCGTTGACCGCACGGCGGATCAGCGCTCCCTCTTCCATGAGGTTGAAATATTCAAAGAGCATGGCCACGGAGAGTATCTGCGCAAGCGGGTTGGCGATGTTCTGCCCTTTGGCCTGCGGCCATGAACCGTGGATAGGTTCGAACACGGGAGTCTTTTCGCCGGTCGATGCCGAGGGGAGAAGACCCATAGAGCCGGAAATTACAGAGCCTTCGTCGGTGAGGATGTCGCCGAAGGTGTTTTCGGTCACCATGACATCGAAGAAACGCGGTTCCTGAATCATGCGCATGGCGGCGTTGTCGACATACATGTAATCAGTAGTGACGTCGGGATACTGCGGGGCAATTTCTTGAGCGACCTTGCGCCAGAGTCTTGACGAAGCAAGAACGTTGGCCTTGTCAACAACAGTCAGATGCTTGCGGCGGCGGAGCGCATAGCTGTAAGCCACGTGGAGGATGCGTTCGATTTCCGGACGGGTGTAGGCATTGGTATCGTATGCGCGGTCGTTGTCCTCGTATTTCTCTCCGAAATACATGCCGCCGGTCAGCTCACGGATGCAGATGAAATCGGCTCCCTCGACCAGCTCGGCGCGTAGCGGCGATTTGTGGATGAGGCACCGGAAAGTTTCGACTGGGCGGATATTGGCGAAAAGACCAAGTTTCTTGCGCATGGCGAGCAGTCCCTGTTCAGGACGTACCTTAGCGTTGGGATTGTTGTCAAATTTCGGATCGCCTACAGCCGAGAAGAGCACCGCGTCGGCCCAGAGGCATGTCTGAAAGGTGTCTTCGGGGAATGGATCGCCAACTTTGTCGATGGCATCGGCTCCGCAGATAGCGTAGCGGTATTCGACGGCATGGCCGAATTTTTCGCAGACGGCCGTCATGACGTCGACGCCCTGGCGTGAGATTTCCGGTCCGATTCCATCGCCGGGAAGCACAGCAATTTTAAGATTCATATCGTATGGGATGTTATTGATTGTTATTTCGTGGATTGTGATGGCAGAGTTTCGAGAATGTTGAGCATCTTGACCGTAGCCTGGATGGCGGCTTCGGTCTGGTCTGCGTCGAGACCGCGGGTTTTGAAGATGTAGCCTTCGAAATTCCAGGTGATGGTGGTGTGGACGAGCGCGTCGGTCTTTCCTCCGGGAGGAATGTTGACCGTATAGTTGGCGAGGGTGGGGAAAGGACGCCGGAGCTTCTCCTTGTAGGTGCGTCGGACGGCGCACATGAAAGCGTCGAACTGGCCGTCGCCGACGGCACTTTCCTGAAACTCCGCGCCGTCGACCATGAGCTTGACGGTGGCCGTGGGCCGCAGACCCTGAGTGAGGTTGAGGGCATAGTTGTCTACCCTGACCTTCGAGGGGATGGTCTGATGTTTGAGCACATCGGCCACGATGAAGGGCAGATCGTCTTGAGTGACGATCTCTTTCTTGTCGCCGAGACTGATGATGCGCTCTGTCACCTTGCGGATGTCGGCTTCGGAAAGCTCGATACCGAGAGCTTCGAGATTCTTCTTGATATTGGCCTTTCCGGAGGTCTTGCCGAGAGCATATTCGCGCTCGCGGCCGAAGCGTTCGGGCAGGAGATCGTTGAAATAGAGCTGATTTTTATTGTCGCCGTCGGCATGGACTCCGGCACACTGCGTAAAGACGCTGTCGCCGATGATAGGTTTGTTCGGCGGTACCATGATACCGGAAAATGACTCGACGATGTGGCTGACCTTGTTGATTTTGCTTTCGTCGATGTCGGTTGTGTCGCCAAGCTGGTCGTGGATGACTGCCACGGCACTTGACAGAGTGGCGTTTCCAGCACGTTCGCCCAAACCGTTGATCGTGCAGTGGACCCCTTTGGCGCCTCCTTTGAGTGCGGCAAAGAGGTTGGCGGTGGCGAGATCGTAGTCGTTGTGGGCGTGGAAGTCGAAATGCAGGTCAGGATAGCGCACGGTCATGGAGTGCATGTAGGCCAGCGTGTCGTAGGGGTTGAGGATGCCCAGGGTGTCCGGCAGCATGAAGCGGCGGATCGGGAGATCCCTGATGGCGTCCATCAGCGCCCGGACATAGTCGCGCGAATGTTTCATGCCGTTCGACCAGTCTTCGAGATAGATATTCACCTCCAGGCCGGCCTCACGGGCACGCGCAACCTCTTCGGCTATGGCCTTGAAATGCTCTTCGGGAGTCTGCTTCAATTGCAGCCGGCAATGTTTTTCAGAGCCTTTGGCAAGAAGGTTGATCACCTTGCCCCCGACAGAGTTGATCCAGCCGACGGAGCGTCCGCCGTCGAGAAAACCCAGCACTTCGATGCGGCCGATATAGCCTGTCGAGGCCGCCCACGCGCAGACTTTGCCGACGGCCTCGCGTTCCCCTTCCGAAACGCGGGCCGAGGCAATCTCGATGCGCGGCACGTGAAGCTCCTGCAAAAGCAGACGCGTGATGGCCAGTTTTTCGGAGGTCGAGAACGACACTCCGGATGTCTGCTCTCCGTCACGGAGAGTGGTGTCCATTATTTCGACGTACATAGATCAGCGGGCCGCCTCCCAGGCCTCTATGTCGGCCTTGCGCGAGAGCAGATACTCGATGTCGTCGAGGCCCTCGGCGAGACACTGTTTCTTGTAATGGTTGATGTCGAAATTCTCGCTTTTGCCTGTTGCGAGGTTGGTGATGGTCTGAGCGTGAAGATCGACGCGGACCTCGGTTTTCGGATCGGCGGCTATCGAGTCGAAGAGTTCGGCAAGGAAGCCTTCGCTGACCACGACGGGGAGCACGAAGTTATTGAGTTCGTTGTTTTTGTGGATGTCAGCGAAGAAGCTGGAGACAACCACACGGAAACCGTAGTCGTGGATGGCCCAGGCGGCGTGTTCGCGGCTCGATCCCGATCCGAAGTTCTTGCCCGCCACGAGGATGCAGCCGGAATAGGTCGGATCGTTGAGCACGAAGTCTTTGACCGGATTGCCCTCCTTGTCATAGCGCCAGTCGCGGAAGAGGTTGTCGCCGAAGCCTTCGCGCGAGGTGGCCTTGAGGAAGCGGGCGGGGATGATCTGGTCGGTGTCTACATTCTCCATCGGCAGGGGAACGCAGGGGGATGTTATGGTGGTGAATTTTTCTTTCATGATTTGCGTTTGTGGTGGGGGAGAATGCGGTGGATTATGACAGAGTGCGCGGATCGGTAAGCACACCGGTGACAGCCGAGGCGGCAGCGACGAGCGGTCCGGCAAGGATGGTGCGCGAACCGGGGCCCTGACGGCCCTCAAAGTTGCGGTTAGATGTCGAGACGGCGAGTTTGCCTGCGGGTACCTTGTCCTCGTTCATGGCGAGACAGGCCGAGCAGCCGGGCTGGCGGATCTCGAAACCGGCCTCCTCAAGAATCTTGTCGAGACCCTCCTCGCGGATCTGTGCGTCCACACCCCAGGAGCCGGGCACGAGCCATGCGGTCACTCCGGGAGCTTTTTTGCGGCCTTTCACAAAGTTGGCGAAGGCGCGGAAGTCCTCGATACGGCCGTTGGTACAGCTGCCGAGGAAGACGTAGTCAACGGGTGTTCCGGCGAGTACCTGGCCCACATGGAAGCCCATGTAGTCGAGCGATTTCTCATAGGAAATGCGTCCGGCTTCGTCTTCGGGGTCGGGCGCGGGAATCGGGTCGTTGATGCCGATGCCCATGCCGGGGTTGGTGCCGAAAGTGATGCGGGGCTCGATGTCGGCGGCGTCGAAATTGATTTCGCGGTCAAAGACGGCGTCGGGGTCGGTAGGGAGGGTGCGCCAGTAGGCCACGGCCTTTTCCCACGCCTCGCCTTTCGGGGCGAACTCGCGGCCCTCGACGTAGGCGAACGTGGTTTCATCGGGGGCAATCATGCCGCCGCGGGCGCCCATCTCGATAGAGAGGTTGCAGACGGTCATGCGCTCCTCCATGGAGAGATTGCGGATGGTGTCGCCGGCATATTCAACGAAGTAGCCGGTGGCGCCTCCGGTGGTCATTTTGGCGATGATATAGAGGGCGATGTCTTTAGCTGTCACTCCGGGGCGGAGGGCGCCGTTGACATTGATGCGCATTGTCTTGGGCTTGGGCTGGAGGATGCACTGCGATGCGAGTACCATCTCAACCTCGCTGGTACCGATGCCGAAGGCCACGGCGCCGAACGCTCCGTGTGTCGAGGTGTGGCTGTCGCCGCAGACAATAGTGTAGCCGGGGAGGGTCAGTCCGTTTTCCGGACCGATCACGTGGATGATGCCGTTTTTCGGGTGGCCGAGGCCGTAGAGGGTCACGCCGAACTCATTGGCGTTGCGGGTGAGGGTTTCGACCTGGTTGCGCGACACGGGATCGGCGATCGGCTTGTCCTGATTGAGTGTGGGGATGTTGTGGTCCGGCGAGCAGAAAGTCTTTTCCGGACGGAACACTTTCAGACCGCGTCTGCGCAGTCCCTCGAAAGCCTGGGGACTGGTCACTTCGTGGCAGTAGTGGCGGTCGATATAGAGCTGGGAGGGTCCTCCCTCGATGTTGTTGACTACGTGGGCGTCCCAGATTTTGTCAAAAAGAGTTTTTCCCATGATGGTTGTTTGTCGGGCTGGGGGGTGATGAATGCTTGTGTTATCTGACGAATTTGTTGATGGCGTCGATGAATGCCTCGGCGCTTGCGGCCACGATGTCGGTGTTGGCCGAGAAGCCGTAGTAGGGGGTGCCCTCGTGCTCCACGGTCATGTGGACCTTGCCGACGTCGTTGCTGCCCTTGTTGATGGCCTGGATGAGGAATTCCTTGACGAGCATCTTGCGGCGGATGATGATCTTGATGGCGCTGATGGCCGCGTCGACAGGGCCGTTGCCCGAAGCGCAAGCCTCGAACTTCTCGCCGGCGATGTCGAGTCCGACGCTGGCTACCGAGTGGACGCCCACGCCGCTGGTGACCTGGAGGAAGTCGAGTTTGATGCGGTTGAGGGCCTTGCGGTGGGCGCCGGCGATCATGAGCACATCGTCGTCGTTGATCTCCTTCTTGCGGTCGGCGAGTTTGAGGAAGGCTTCGTATGCCTTGTCGAGGTCGGCACCGGCAAGCTCGATGCCGAGCACGTGGAGGCGGTGTTTGAGTGCCGCGCGGCCGCTGCGGGCGGTGAGCACGATGGAGTTTTCGTCGATGCCCACGTCCTTGGGGTCGATGATCTCGTAGCTTTCGCGGTTTTTGAGCACACCGTCCTGGTGGATGCCTGAGGAGTGGGCGAATGCGTTGCGTCCGACGATGGCCTTGTTGGGCTGCACGGGCATGTTCATCAGGCTCGACACCATGCGGCTGATGCCGGTGATTTTGGTGGCGTTGATGTTGGTGTCGATACCGAGGTCCTTGTGTGAGCGGAAGGTCATGACAACCTCTTCGAGCGAGGTGTTGCCGGCGCGTTCACCGATGCCGTTGATCGTCACTTCGGCTTGACGGGCGCCGTTGACCACACCGGTGACGGTGTTGGCCGTGGCCATGCCGAGGTCGTTGTGGCAGTGTGTGGCGATGACCACCTTGTCGATGCCATCGACGTTGTCGATAAGGTATTTAATCTTTGCGCCGAACTCCGAGGGGAGGCAGTAGCCGGTGGTGTCGGGGATGTTGATGACGGTGGCACCGGCGCGGATAACGGCCTCGACCACGCGGGCGAGATATTCGTTGTCGGTGCGGCCGGCGTCTTCGGCATAGAACTGCACGTCCTCGACGAATTTCTTGGCGAAAGCCACGGCGCCGACAGCGCGTTCGAGTATATCGTCGCGGGTGGAGTTGAATTTATATTTGATGTGGTAGTCCGAGGTCCCGATACCTGTGTGGATTCGGGGATGCTTGGCATATCGGAGGGCTTCGGCAGCCACGCGGATGTCGTTTTCAACGGCGCGTGTAAGGGCGCAGATCGTGGGCCACGTGACGGCTTTTGAAATTTCTACTACTGAATTGAAGTCGCCGGGACTCGATACCGGGAATCCGGCCTCGATGACGTCCACGCCGAGGGCTTCAAGGGCCTTTGCGACCTCGATTTTCTCTACGGTATTGAGCTGACATCCTGGCACTTGCTCTCCATCGCGAAGTGTCGTGTCGAAAATAAACAGCCTGTCACTCATAAGTGGTCTATATATGAATATGTTATGTATTGTTTTATTGGAAACCTGACCTAAAACGCCGGGCCGCTGAAAGATGCGGCATGATAATTGTTTGCAAAGTTATAAATTATTTGTAAAACGGCGCAATAAAATAATAAATTTAACCAAAATATGGCGAAACTGAACTATTTTAAACTATTCGCGGCTTATTTGAGATAAGGAGAAAGATCGTGCAGGATTTCGGATTAAAAGATGTATATTTGTCAGCAGATTCAACTCTCATGCTGACACAGGACTGCGAACGACTGCCGTAATGAAAATAATCCGGACGATATTGCTTGTGTTGCTGCTTTCTTTTGTGTGGGTTCCGGTGATTTCTGGTACAATGCGCAAGGGAGCGGCAGGCTCTAAGCTTGTGTCGGTAACGTCCGACAGTCTGGCATTGGCGACCGACAGCGTGGCTATGGCGCAGGTCGATTCGCTTCTCAATGCCATAAACCTTGATGAGGTGGTGGTCACGGCGCCGATGAAGGAGGTCGAGATTCATGGCGACACGACAGTCATCAATGCAGGTGTCTACCGGCTGCGCGACGGCTCCTATCTCAAGGAGCTGGTCAGCCTCGTGCCGGGATTGGAATATGACGAGTCGTCGGGCCGTCTGACTTACTATGGCACTCTACTTACGGAGGTGATGGTCAACGGGGAGAAGTTTTTCGGCAACAATATACTGACGGCGCTCGAAAACATGCCGGCCGAGCTTATAGGGCGGCTCAAAATCTACGACAAGGCTTCGGAGGAGGAGATGTTTACGGGTGTGAGGACCGGAGGGAAGAATCCGGTACTTGACATTCAGACCAAAGAGGATTTCAACCGCATGATAATGGCTGAAGCAGAACTCTCGCGCGGCAATGAGGACCGTCATCAGGGACGCATTCATGCTTTCTCGTTCGAAACCGGCGGCGACAGTTTTTCGCTGAGCGGCGATACCGGCAACAAGCACATCACTCAGGGTTATAAGACAAACCGCCATGATTCGGCCTACGGTTCCCTCAACAAGAAGATAGGTAAAGTTTCTGTCAATGCATCCGCATCTTACAACAACAGCCGTGACGGTGACGCCCGCAGTTCGTATCGTGAAAGCTATATGATCACCGACAACCGATATGACTACACCTCCGGCAAGAGCGACGGGCGAAACCGCTCGTGGAACGTTTCGGGCTCCCTCGGCGGAGAGATTTCTGACAGGACACATCTGAATGTAAGCGGTTCGATCGGCGGAAGCACCGGACGCAGCGGCTCGACAAACCGCTCAGCGGCTTTCAATGCCGATCCGGGACTTGACATTGGCGATCCTTTCGGCGGCGATGCTATTGACCGTGTTCCGACCGGCATCCGTGTCAATGACAACCGGTCGACATCAGCCTCAAGAAGCCGGCACACTCAGAACAGTGCGTCGGTCAGCCTCACACGCCGTCTCAATGAATCGGGTTCTGCGCTTACATTTTCAGCCGAGACACGCAACAGTTCGGGACGCAGCCGGACGTTCAATCTCTCAGAGATACTCTACTATCAGCTCCACAGCTGGACCGGCGCCGACTCGGTGCTCTTCCGCAACCAGTACAATCTGAGTCCCACACGTTCGAGCGGTCAGTCTGTCGGTGTGTCGTTCAGTCAGACAATCGGGAAACACTTCTCGCTGAACGCCGGTTACTCCTACGAACTGTCGCGCGAGCGCAGCGAGAGGTCCACCTATGATCTGTCGCCATTCATGGACGGCATCCCGGACGCCTCTCCCACTCAGCTTCCGTCCGGCTATCTTGACGGCTATGTCGATTCGCTTAGCAACCATACTTACAGCCGTACCACCGGCCATCAGCTGCATCTTACCCTCAATTACCGTTCGGAGCACATACGTGTGACCGGTATGTTCGGGGCTACGCCTCAAAGGCAGACTTTGGATCAGAAAACGGGAGTTCTTACCGGCGACACCGTGCGCTCGTCAGTTAATATGGCTTCGATGATCAATACCTCTTACGAAACCGGCAAATTTAATTTGGAATTCGTCTACAACGGTCGCTCAGACCAGCCGCCGCTGAGCCAGTTGATGAGCATGACCGACAACAGCAATCCGCTTTACATCACACACGGCAATCCGACTCTGAAACCGTCTTACCGTCAGGATTTCAGTCTATCGGGGAGACTTTTACGCCAGGAATTCAGCTTCAGTCTGTCATATTCCGACGTATATAACGATCTGACTCAGGCTGTGTTCTACAACCCGGAAACCGGTGTGAGCGAAGTCTGTCCCGTCAACATCAACGGCAACTGGTCGATGAGGTCATCTCTGTGGTATTCCAAGAGGATAAAGCGGGTGAGATTGTCGGGGCGTATAGGAGGCAATTACAGCCATCAGGTCTCCCTTGTCAACGAGGGACAGAGCGCAGAGCCGACAAGGAGCGTAACTCTCGGCCGCACATGCGACATGAATCTCGATGCCACTTACATGTCCCAGCACGGTTTTCTTAGGGCCGATTTCAGATGGCGGTTCAACAATTCCTGCAACCGTTTGCGCGGCACCCGCAGCTATATGCGGGACTATGACTTCGGGCTCAGCGGAGACTATCGTTTTCTGAAGCGCTTCGAGGCCGGGGGCAGTGTCAGATATTCCCTGCGCAACAGTTCAATGCCGGGAGCGCGAAACGACGAAGAGACACTTCTGAATCTCAACTGCAGCTGGAGTTTCCTCAAGCGGCAGGCGATGAAGCTACGTTTTGAGTGGAATGACATTCTCAACCGAAAGAAGAGCATCAGCCGCGGCGCCTCGTCTACCGGCGTCTACGAATCGCGCTCGATGGTCATCGGCAGCTACTTCATGTTCATCCTCAGCTACGAGTTCCGCCACAATAAGTGACAATCCTGAAAACCGGTACGAAAATAATGAACAAGTCCCTATATATAATAAGGTGTAGTGGGGACATCACTCCATATGTGAAAGCAGGCTGCGGGCGCGGTCAAGGTCGCGGTAGAAGATGACGACAGTGACTCCGGTCTTGATCTGCGGGGCGTAGTTCTCGCCTTCGTTTTCAACCATCGCAGGAATGCCGTTGGCTTCGAGAGTGGTTTTGGCGACGTAGGCCTCGCCGGCGGTGTCGAATGTGCGCACCGTGACAAGGTCGTCGGGTTCCGGCGCCCGCGTGTCGGAGAGCAGAGCCTTAAGTTTACTGAGCAGTGACATGAGTGAGTCAGTAATGAGAGATGATGAAAAAAGATCAGAGACTTCGCCGGACCTGTGAGGCCGACCGGAGTCTCTGATCTTTGATTATGGCTTTGAGATTGCCTTCGGGATGATTCCTCAGGCGTTCTTTACTTTGTCAACAATAGCTTTGAAAGCTGCGGGGTTGTTGAGGGCGAGGTCGGCGAGAACTTTGCGGTTGATCTCGATGCCGGCTTTGTGGATGAGGCCCATGAGCTTGGAGTAAGAAAGATCTTCAAGACGAGCGGCTGCGTTGATACGCTGAATCCAGAGGGCACGGAAGTTGCGCTTCTTGTCCTTGCGGTCACGGTAAGCGTAGGTGAGACCCTTTTCCCAGGTATTCTTGGCTACGGTCCAGACGTTGCGGCGGCAACCGAAGTAACCACGGGTGAGTTTCAGGATTTTTTTGCGGCGAGCTCTTGAAGCTACATGATTTACTGATCTTGGCATTTTGAAAAATGAGTTGTGAACGTCAGCGGCACATCATTGCACTTAATTTCATTTTTAGGTGGCTGACCGTTCGGTTTAAAGAATTGAATTAGAAATCACGATTTTAAGATAGTGAAAACTTCCTTACTTGAGAGCGAGGAGTGACTTGACGTTTGAAGCGTCGCAGCCGGCAACGAGCGAGAAGTGAGTCAGGTTGCGTTTCTGCTTTTTGGTCTTCTTGGTCAAGATGTGGCTCTTGAAAGCGTGTTTTCTCTTGATCTTTCCTGATCCGGTAAGGGCGAACCTCTTTTTGGCACCGGAGTTAGTCTTAATCTTTGGCATTGGTGGTGTTGTTAAATAATGATTTTAATTCGTATGGTGACGGCTCGGCCCGGAGGCTCCGCCGGTCAGCGCGGTGGATTGGAGGGTTTATTTTTTCTTCGGGCTGAGCATGATGATCATGCGCTTTCCTTCGAGAACAGGCATCTGATCTACCTTGCCATATTCCTCAAGATCGTTGGCGAAACGGAGCAGAAGCACCTCGCCTTGTTCTTTGAAGAGGATGGAACGGCCCTTGAAGAACACATAGGCCTTGACCTTAGCGCCTTCCTGAAGGAAGCCGATGGCATGTTTGAGCTTGAAGTTGTAGTCGTGGTCATCGGTCTGAGGTCCGAAACGGATCTCCTTGACAACGACTTTCGTGGCTTTGGCCTTCTGTTCCTTCTGGCGCTTTTTCTGCTGGTAGAGGAACTTCTGGTAGTCGAGCACACGGCAGACGGGAGGCTGCGCGGTGGGAGAGATCTCGATGAGGTCAAGCCCAAGTTCGTCGGCAATTTTCAGAGCCTCCTGAATGGGATAGACACCATTTTCGACATTGTCACCGACGAGACGGATCTCGCGGGCGCGAATATGTTCGTTGATGGCATACGGTTCCTCCTTACGGGCGGTGGGGAGAGGACGGCGGGGGCCGTTATTGGGGCGCGGAGGGCGCGGGACGAAAGGTTTTTTCTCCATTCAGGGGATTAAATGTCTGTTATTTTTCTGTTATTGATTGATCATTTCATTGACTTCACGAGCCAATTCGGCTGCAAAGGTAGCAATTTTCATCGAACCTTTATCACCTTCGCTCTGTTTTCTTACAGAAATTTCATCATTTTCAGCTTCTTTTTCACCGACAATGAGCATATAGGGTATTCTCTTAAGCTCGTTGTCACGGATTTTTTTGCCGATTTTTTCATTTCTGTCGTCAACCTGGGTGCGGATGTCGAGGGCGTTGAGCCGGTCGGCCACCTCGCGGGCATAGTCGTTGAACTTCTCGGAGATCGGGAGAACGACGGCCTGTTCGGGAGCGAGCCAGAGGGGGAAACGGCCTGCGGTGTGTTCGAGCAGCACGGCCACGAAACGTTCCATCGAGCCGAAGGGGGCGCGGTGGATCATTACCGGACGGTGTTTTTGGTTGTCCGAGCCGGTATATTCAAGCTGGAAGCGTTCGGGGAGGTTGTAGTCGACCTGAATGGTGCCGAGCTGCCATTTGCGGCCGAGAGCGTCCTTGACCATGAAGTCGAGTTTCGGGCCGTAGAAAGCGGCTTCGCCGTATTCCTTGCGGGCTTTGAGGCCTTTTTCGGCGCAGGCGTCGATGATGGCCTGCTCGGCAAGGTGCCAGTTTTCGTCCGATCCGATATATTTTTCCTTGTTGTTGGGATCGCGGAGTGAGATCTGCGCTTCGAAGTTGTCGAATTTCAGAGCCTTGAAGATGTAGAAGATGATGTCCATCACCTTGAGGAACTCACCCTTGATCTGGTCAGGAGCGCAGTAGATGTGGGCGTCGTCCTGCGTGAAGCCGCGCACACGTGTCAGGCCGTGGAGCTCGCCGCTCTGTTCGTAGCGGTAGACGGTGCCGAATTCTGCGAGGCGCAGAGGCAGGTCGCGGTAGCTGCGGGGCAGCGCGCGGAATATCTCGCAGTGGTGGGGGCAGTTCATCGGTTTGAGCAGGTATTCCTCGCCCTCTTCCGGGGTGTGGATGGGCTGGAAGGAGTCCTTGCCGTATTTTGCATAGTGGCCTGAGGTGACGTAGAGATTTTTGTTTCCGATGTGCGGAGTGATCACCTGCTGGTAGCCGTATTGTTTCTGAATCTTGCGCAGGAACTGTTCGAGGCGGTCGCGCAGGGCGGTGCCTTTTGGAAGCCAGAGGGGAAGACCGGCTCCTACGTTCTGCGAGAAGGCGAAGAGTTCCATCTCCTTGCCGAGTTTGCGGTGGTCGCGTTTTTTTGCCTCTTCGAGGAGCACAAGGTATTCATCGAGCATCTTTTTCTTGGGGAAAGTGATGCCGTAGACTCTGACAAGCTGGTTGCGTTTTTCGTCGCCGCGCCAGTAGGCGCCGGCGAGCGAGGTCACTTTCACGGCCTTGATCGGAGCTGTGTTGGCGATATGCGGACCGCGGCAGAGGTCGGTGAAAGAACCTTGTGTATAGGTGGTGATGTGGCCGTCCTCAAGTTCGCTGATGAGCTCGCACTTGTATTCTTCGCCGCGGTCGCCGAAGAGTTTGAGGGCGTCGGCCTTCGAGATGTCGGCGCGGACGATCGGATTTTTCTGCTGGGCGAGTTCGAGCATCCGTTTTTCGATGCGGGGGAAGTCGGCGGAGGTTATTGTGTTGTCGCCCGGATCGATGTCGTAGTAGAAACCGTTTTCGATAGCCGGGCCGATGCCGAACTTCACTCCGGGGAACAAATCCTGGAGAGCTTCGGCGAGCAGGTGGGCCGACGAGTGCCAGAAAGCGTGTTTGCCTTCGGGATCATCCCATTTGAAGAGGCGGATCGAAGCGTCTTCGGTGACAGGGCGGGTGATGTCCCACTCCTTGTCGTTGACAGAAGCCGCGAGAATGTCGCGGGCGAGCTGAGGGGAGAGTGACTCGGCAATCTGCAGGGGGGTGACTCCGCTCTCAAACTGCTTTACGCTCCCGTCGGGAAATGTGATGTTGATGTTTGCCATTATTAATTAATGTGGATGGTTAGGGAGCCATACGGACGACTCCTGTAAATTCAGTTGGCAAAGGTAGGAAATATTTCTCAATTTTACTAATTTTGTACTCTCTATGAAAAAGATTGACAATGCCACAGTACAGCGCATCCTCGATGCGGCCGATATTGTCGAGGTCGTCAGCGACTTCGTCACGCTTAAGCGTCGGGGTGCCAACTATGTAGGTCTTTGTCCTTTTCACAATGACCGCTCCCCGTCGTTCTATGTGTCGAAGGCCAAGGGGATGTGTAAGTGCTTCAGCTGCGGAGAGGGCGGAAGCCCGGTCAGCTTCATCATGAAGCTCGAACAGCTATCGTTCACGGAAGCACTGCGCTACCTGGCTAAAAAATACAATATCGAAATCGAGGAGCATGAGATGACCGACGAGGAGCGCCAGGCGGAGACCGACCGCGAGAACATGCTTGCGGTCAACGATTTCGCCATGCGTTATTTCGAGCAGAATCTCGCGGAAACGGCCGAGGGCAGGGATGTCGGGCTGTCGTATTTCCGCTACCGGGGCATCAGCGACGCAATGGTCAGCCGCTTCCATCTCGGTTATGCGCTTGAGGAGCGCTACGCGCTTTTCAAAAAGGCTGTCAGTCGCGGTTACAGCGAAAAATATCTCATGTCGACCGGCCTCTGCACCCGCACCGACGACGGGCGTGTATTCGACCGCTTCCGCGGCCGTGTCATCTATCCTATCTTGTCGCTTTCGGGAAAAGTGGTGGCTTTCGGAGGCCGCACACTCAGCAAGGAGAAGAAAATAGCCAAATATGTCAACTCGCCGGAGTCCGACATCTATCTCAAGCGCCGCGAACTCTACGGCCTCTATCAGGCCAAACAGGCCATCGCCAAGGCTCAGAAATGTATTCTGGTCGAGGGTTACATGGACGTCATCTCCATGCATCAGGCAGGAGTGTGCAACGTCGTGGCCTCGTCGGGCACTGCGCTGACAGTCGAGCAGGTCAGGCTGATCAAACGTTTCACATCGAACGTCACGCTGATCTACGACAGTGACGCCGCGGGCATCAAGGCATCGCTGCGCGGTATCGAGCTGCTGCTTCAGGACGGGATGGACATAAAGGTGCTTCTTTTGCCCGAAGGCGAGGACCCCGACTCATTTGCCCAGAGTCACAGTTCTACGGAGGTCGAGGAGTATATCCGGACTCACGAAACCGACTTCATCAGTTTCATGTCCAGGACTCTGATGGGCGAGGCTGCTGATGATCCGGCTCGCCGCGCGCAGGTCATCACCCGTGTGGTCAGGACCATCGCTATGATCCCTGACGAGATTACCCGCAGTGTCTACGCGCAGGAATGCTCGCGTCTGCTTTTTATTGACGAAAACGTGCTGCGCCGTGAGATCGGGAAATATTATAATGAATATCGCCTGAAATCGCGCGAGGACCGCGAGCGTCAGGCCGGCTTGACGGCTCTGGCGGAATATCCCGTGCAGGAAGATGCCGAAGGCGGGGAGCAGCAGCCCGCAGCTGAAACAACCGCCGGTAGCGGGGAGGCCGATCCGGCGCAGCTGCGACGTATGAAGTTCCTTCGCACATACGAACTGGCGATAGCGCGCCTTGTGGTCAAATACGGCAACTATGCTTTTGCCGAGGGGCTCGATGAGGATGGCAGCAGCCGCCCGATGACGGTGCTTGAATATATTGCGGACGATTTAGCCGCCGACGACATCCGGTTTGAGAACCGTGACATAGCCCATTTCATGGACGAGGCCATACAACTTAGCCGCGCTACGTGGGATGAGGATCTGGCAAACCGCCGGGTGCAGCTCGACGAGATGCGCCGCACCGAGTTTGCTGCCGGTGTGGAGGTGATCAGGCAGAAGGCTACCGATGTGGGGAGCATTTCGGCAATGGAACGTTCCTTGCAGGAGACGGTCGATGCCGACTATGCCCGCAGGCTTGATGAATTTTCCTCTGCCTATCTTGGGCGTCTGATGTGCTCTTCGCCCGACGACAATGTGCGCAATATGGCCACCGATCTGGTGATCGAACGTCATATATTGAGCAAGGTCCACACCAAGTATGCCAAAGTTGACACCGAACAGGATCTTTTGGGAGAACTTGTGCCGCGTGCGCTTCATGAACTTAAGGATGCGATACTCTGGACCCGTCTTCAGGATGCCAGATCGCGCCTTGCCGCTTGCGGGGCTGATTATGACCGGTCGATCGAGCTGATGAAAGAGATGCAGGAGATCGAGAATGCCCGTTCGGAGCTGGCCAAACTTATAGGCGACCGCGTGATAGTGCCGCGCAAGTGATCCGGACGCTTTTAAAAGCGTCCATCCTGATGTTTCATTCCGTAAGGGTAAAAAAAATAAGGGGGTTGAGCCTCACGGCCTCTCCCCCTTGTCTAATCTACAATCTTGTAACACACATATATTATTGAATAAGATTCCAGATTCAGATGTGATTGCCGGAGTCGTAGATTCCAATGATATGGCTCCAGATTGTAAAATAGAGAAATGAAGTCTTAACCGCTGTTGGAAGTACGGCGGTTAATAATGTATGAGCTTACATTGTTTTCAATGAGCGCAGAACAGAAAAAAGAAAGAGAGGGGGGAGAGAGTCAGAATTGATGTATATTCAGCATGATTGGAAACATCTTCGTTTCCGATAATGCAAAAATATGAAAAATAAAATAAAAATGCAAATACAGGGGTCTGAAATTTATATTTTGCCTGATTTTGCACTATCGCCGGACGCGAATCCGGGCGCGTTCAGACTATCATAATAACAATACAAAAATACTGACAGTTAGATTTGTTATGTTTTTTTTACGTTCTCCGGTCGGTGGTTAACGAAAATGTTGTTAACTTTGCAACTTGTAAAAGTGTCAGGAGGAGAATCCGGCTTTTAGACAACGAAATGCTAATAATGGGCGTCATTTCGCCGGCGCCGTATGTTCACATTATGAATAAAAGATTTCCATTATACACCATGTTGGCTTTGATGCTGACGGTTTTTGTTGCCGGATGCAACGACGATGAATCAAGCTCATTCACGTCCGAGGGCGATTTCGGCAACTGCTCGGTGTCATCGTTCAGTATTAAGAAAAACGATAAGGTGCTGACCGGACTCGACTCGGTATTTTTTTCGATCGATCTTGTCAATGCCCGCATTTTCAATGCCGATTCACTGCCTAAAGGAACCGATGTCAGCAAACTGGTGATCAATATCGGCACCTCCTCCGCCAGCGGTTGCGAACTTACATTCCGCAAATTAGGCACTTCGAGGGACACCACAATCAATTATCTGGAAAGTCCGAATGACAGTATAAATTTCTCTGACGGTCCCATCAAACTCTCGGTGACCTCCTACAACGGACAGAGCAAGCGCGAATATACCATTGACGTCAATGTCCATAAAGTCGATACCGATACTCTCTTCTGGGCCGAGGGCGCCAAAACAGCTCTCCCGTCAGGTATTTCTGCCCCCACAGTACAGAAAACCGTCGAATTTGACGGAAAAGTCTACTGCCTGACCGCATCCGGCTCCACGGCAAGTGTGGCGGTCAGTGAAAATCCCTATTACAGCGACCGCTGGACACATTCGAATGTCGTGCTTCCGGCCAATGCCGACGTGAACTCGTTTACAGCAAGCGACAATGCGTTTTATATCCTTGCTGACGGAAATCTCTATACTTCGACGGATGCCGTCGTCTGGAGATCAACGGGAGAACGCATGACATATATCTATGGCGGTTATACGGATATGATCCTCGGCGCCCGCAATGATGCCGACGGGTGGAAGCATGTGACCTATCCCGCAACGACGGAAACCGCCGTAGTTCCGACCTGTCCTGTCAGCGGGACAAGCCAGATGATCGTCTACGAGACAAAATGGAGCTCTTCGCCTCTGGCTCTCTTTGTCGGCGGCCGTGACGCTTCGGGCATGATCACAGGTGCCGCCTGGGGTTATGACGGAACCGCCTGGGCCAAGCTCAGCAACCGCGACATCGACGAGCGCGAAGACATGACGCTCTTCCCGTATTTTACTCCGAGAGTCAACACAAGCACCTGGCGCGTATCCGAACGTTCGGCTCTCATCGCAATGGGCGGCCGTTATGAGTCGACCGAAGGTGAGATCGTGTCAAAAACCGTATATGTATCCTACGATCAGGGTATCACCTGGAACGAAGCCGACAGCTATCTTCAGCTTCCCGAATATATTCCGGCGTTCGCATCGGCTCAGGCCGTTGTTGTCAAAAACGAGATGTCAGTCTCCGGAACTGCTGTGGCTTCGGGCTGGCAGCAGACCGGCGGTAACCGCCTGCCGGTATTCGCCGCACCCGTGCCTTTTGCCGTCAGCCGTGTTTCGACTCCGGTGACCGATTGGGAGTGCCCCTACATCTATCTGTTCGGGGGTGAGGATGCCGACGGGACTTTGCATGACAGTCTCTGGCGTGGTGTGATCCGCCGCTTCTCTTTTCGCCCCTTATATTAATAATGTGGCAGACATGCGCTCTCTCCTGCTGATTATGATAATGCTCGCAAGCCTGGCTTACCCGACCGGACGGCTTGCCGCTCAGACGCAAGCGAGCGTCGAGACATATAAATTTGACATAGGTGCCGGTTTCGGCATGTCGGGCTATCTCGGCGATGCCAACGAAAGCAATATGTTCGCTCATCCCGGAGTGGGACTCAATGCTTCGTTTCGTTATCTGGTCAATACCCGCTGGGCATTCAGAGGTCTGCTGACGGCAGCCTCGCTGAGCGGATCGACGGCCGATATGGACAATGTGTTGCCCGAAGGAAAGGTCTACGATTTCAAGTCGTGGATCTATGATCTCGGTGCCCGTGCCGAGTTTAACTTCTTCAACTACGGGATAGGGGAGTCCTACAAGCAGCTTAGCCGTGTGACCCCTTATCTTTCGCTGGGACTTGGAGTGGCCATGTCGCGCAGCGGCGACGACAATTTCGTGGCCATGACACTCCCGATGGGACTCGGTGTCAAATTCAAGCTCCGTCCGAGGGTCAATCTCGGCATGGAGTTCACCATGACCAAGGTCTTCGGCGACAATCTCGACAGCCGGGAGCTGAAAGACCTCTACGGGATCAAAAGCTCCTTTCTCAAGAACACCGACTGGTATTCGTCGCTTATGGTCTCGATCAGCTATGAGTTCGGCGAGCGCTGTGTCACCTGTCACAGAATCGACTGATACCACCGGCCATCCCGGATGAAACCGGGAAAAGAATAGTGATAAACCACCAGGTCCATGCAGGACCCCACAATATATAATATGACAGACGCAACAGATAAGAACAGCCTTCCCCGCCACGTGGCCGTCATCATGGACGGAAACGGACGCTGGGCCAAAGCGCGCGGTCTCGACCGCAGCGAAGGCCATGTCGAGGGAGTCAACACGGTGAGACGCATCACCGAAGTGGCTTCCGAGCTCGGCATAGGGTATCTTACACTCTATACATTCTCGACCGAAAACTGGAACCGCCCCCAGGCGGAGGTCGATGCGCTGATGCATCTGATCGTCATAGCGATCGAGCGCGAGACCCCTGACCTCATCAAGAACAATGTGCGGCTGAACCTGATCGGCGACACCTCCCGTATGCCCCGCGAGGCTTATGAGAGACTGATGCAGTGCATCGCCGACACCGCTCATTGCACCGGGCTGGTCCTCACACTTGCCATCAGCTACTCGGCCCGCTGGGAGATCACCGAGGCCTGTCGCCGCTTTGCCGCCGACGTGGCCGCCGGAAAGGCAAAGGCTTCCGACATGGACTCCGACGCAGCGTTTTCGGCCTATCTCTCCACCGCCGGAATGCCCGACCCGGATCTGCTGATCCGCACCGGCGGCGACCATCGTGTCAGCAATTTCCTGCTTTGGCAGATCGCATATTCGGAAATATATGTCACAGACACTTTCTGGCCTGACTTTTCACGCGAGGACTTCCTCCGCGCCATCTCGGATTTCGGAGGCCGTGAACGGCGTTTCGGCCTGACTTCCGAGCAACTGAAATAAAGAACCTTCCCTCCACAACACATCATAGACGTTGTATCACCATCATGCGTTTTAGATTTATCACATTCCTGCTCTTCCTCTCAGCTCTGACAGCCAATGTCTGCGCTCAGGCGCCCACTGACACTGTCTATAACCCCGAAATTCTTTTCACCGGACTTCCCAAGACCTATGAGATCGCCGATATTCAGGTCAAGGGTGCCGACAATTATGAAGACTATATCGTCATCGGCTACACGGGGCTGAAAGTCGGAGATTTCATCACCATCCCAAGCGCCGAAATCACCGATGCCTCCAAACGTCTCTGGCGTCAGGGCCTCTTCTCGAAAGTGCAGATCGCTGTCGACAAGGTGGTCGGGAACAAGGCTTATCTTACCCTCAACCTGCGTCAGCAGCCGCGAATCTCCGAGATCAACTACCACGGTATCAAAAAAGGTGAGCGTCAGGATCTTGAAGAAGCCCTTCAGCTGATGAAAGGCAACCAGATCACGCAGAACATCGTCAACCGCGCCGAAAGCATCATCAAGAAATATTACTCGAACAAGGGCTTCGGCAATGCGGCTGTCAAGATCAATCTGACCGACGACCTCTCGCACCCCAACGAAGTGATCGTCGACATCAACATCAACAAGAACGACAAAGTAAAGGTCCACAAGATCTATATCGACGGCAACAACGTGCTTTCCGACCGTCAGCTCCAGCGCGTGATGAAAAAGACCAACGAGAAAGGCAATCTGCTCAATCTCTTCCGTCAGAAAAAATTCGTGGAGTCGGACTACGAGGATGACCTTAACCGCATCATTCAGAAATACAACGAAAAAGGCTATCGCGACGCTGTGATCCTTGCGGACTCCGTAGTGCCTTATGATGAGAAGACCGTAGATGTTTACATCAGTCTCGACGAAGGCAAGCAGTATTTCGTCAACGATGTAACCTGGGTTGGCAACACGATCTATCCCACTGAAAACCTCGCCGCGCTCCTCGGCATCGAGAAGGGCGACGTCTACAACCAGAAGCTACTCAAAAAGCGCACCACCGAGGATGACGACGCCATCGCCAACGCCTACATGGACCACGGCTATCTCTTCTTCGACATCGTGCCTATCGAGAAAAACGTGCGCGGCGACTCCATCGACCTTGAAATGCGCATCGTCGAAGGTCCGCAGGCCCGCATCAACAATGTGATTATCAACGGCAACGACCGTCTGTATGAAAAGGTGATCCGCCGCGAGCTTCGTGTCAAGCCGGGCGAGCTTTTCAGCAAGAGCGACCTCATGCGTTCGGCGCGTGAAATCGCCCAGACCGGCCACTTCAACCCTGAGAATATGGACATCCGTCCCGAACCGAATCAGGAAAACGGCACCGTCGACATCCTCTTCAACCTCGAATCGAAATCCAACGACCAGTTCGAGTTCTCGATGGGCTGGGGGCAGACAGGTGTCATCGGCAAGGTAGCCATCAAGTTCACCAACTTCTCCATCAAGAATCTCTTCTATCCCAACAGCTACAAAGGTCTCGTGCCTCAGGGCGACGGCCAGCAGCTGACCATTTCCGCGCAGACCAACGCCCGCTACTATCAGGCTTACAGCATCTCATTCCTCGATCCCTGGTTCGGCGGCAAGCGACCCAACTCGCTCTCGGTTTCGGCATGGTACAGCCGTCAGACAGGTGTCAACTCCTCGTACTACAACCGCAACTACATGAACAACTACCTTTACAGTTACAGCGGTCTGTACAATACCGGCTACGGCTACGACAATAACTATTCCTACGAAAACGCCTACGACCCCAACAAGTTCCTCCAGATGGTGGGCGTGTCGGTCGGATTCGGCAAGCGCCTCAACTGGCCTGACGACTACTTCACTTTCCAGGCCGAGCTGGGTTACAGCTGGTACTACCTCAAGAACTGGGAATACCTCTATTATATGCAGAACGGTACGTCAAACGCCCTCACCATCGGCCTGACACTCGCCCGAAACTCCATCGACAACCCGCTATACACCCGTTCCGGTTCCAACATCTCGCTCAACCTCCAGATGACTCCTCCCGTTTCGCTCTTCGGCGACAAGAACTGGAAGAAACTCTCCGAGGAAAATACCACTGCCGCCAAGAAGGAACTCTACCGCTGGATTGAATACTGGAAGCTCCGTTTCAAGGCCCGCACCTATACTCCGATCAACGATCCCGAAAGCAAATACACTCTCGTGCTCATGACCAGAGCCGACGTCGGCCTTCTCGGCAGCTACAACAAATATCTGAAATCACCGTTCGAGACATTCTATGTCGGCGGTGACGGTATGTCAGGCTCTTATACCTACGCTCAGGAGACCATCGCCCTCCGCGGTTACGATAACGGTCAGCTGACCCCCTATCAGCTCGGCGGCGGCTATGCCTACACCCGCTTCGGTATGGAACTCCACTTCCCCTTCATGCTCCAGCCCACCACCACCATCTATGGTCTGACATTCATCGAAGGAGGTAATGCCTGGACTTCCGTCAAGAACTTCTCGCCCTTCGAACTCAAGCGCAGCGCCGGTGCCGGTGTCCGCATCTATCTCCCGATGATCGGTATGATGGGTATCGACTGGGCCTACGGTTTCGACAAGGTCTACGGAACCAAAGGCGGCTCGCACTTCCACTTCATCCTCGGTCAGGAATTCTAAGAAGAAATATCCGTGCGGCCAGTCTGACGGCAGATCGGCCGCATGATTAAACTTTTTATCCTCCGGAGCGTCATATATAATATACACAACAATGACCCTCTAATCCTTAACAAGACATTTGCTTATGAAAAAAATATTTCTGACATTAGCACTTATCCTTGCCTGCTTCGCAGGGGCTTCGGCACAGAAATTCGCGCTGGTCGACATGGACTACATTCTCTCCAACGTTCCCGCCTATGAAATGGCCAACGAACAGCTCAACCAGATCTCCCAGCGCTGGCAGAAAGAGGTCGAGGCCGTGGCAAAAGAGGCCGAGACACTCTATAAAAACTATCAGAATGAGATGGTTTTTCTGACTGACGAACAGAAAAAAAAGAAAGAAGAGACCATCGTTGCTAAAGAAAAGCAGGCTGCCGAACTCCGGCAGAAATATTTCGGTCCTGACGGCGAACTTTACAAGAAGCGCCAGTCGCTGATGAAGCCTATTCAGGAGGACGTCTATAACGCCGTCAAGAAAGTCTCCGAGGAGCGTGGCTATCAGTGCATATTCGATCGTGCATCCGCCGCCGACATCATCTTTGCTTCGCCTCGTATCGACGTCTCCAACGAGGTTCTTGAAAAGTTAGGTTATTCCAAATAAAATCCCTATCTTTGCACCGCTTCACAGCCGCGTTCGTTAAATTTATCTAAAACAGTTAACAACGCAGCGTGAATATGAAAGACTGATTTGTAAAATATAAATTCAACGCACTAATACAACGATGATCAAAAAACTTTTGCTCGCAATCATGATTGCGCTTCCCATGAGCGTCTTCGCACAGAAATTCGGCACTGTAAACACTGCTGATCTCATGGAATCACTCCCCGAAATGAAAACTGTACAGGAACAGATGACCGCTGCTTCCAACAAGTATCAGGACGAATTTACAAAACTTCAGGAAGAATTCAACAAGAAATATCAGGAATTCCAGGGCCTTGAGGAAAGCACTCCCCAGACAATCAAGGAGCGCCGTATGCAGGAAATGCAGGAACTCGACGCCAAGATCCAGAAATTCCGCGAAACCGCTGACCAGGATCTCCGCCGTCAGCAGCAGCAGCTCATGGCTCCCATCCAGGAAAACGTCATGAAGGCCATCCAGAGCGTAGGTTCCGAAGGCAAATACACCTTCATCTTCGAGAACGGCATGTCGCTCTACACCGGCGCTGATGTCACCGACGTCACACCTCTCGTAAAAGCCCGTCTCGGCATAAAGTAATCCGGTGCTGACACAACTCCACGGATAAACCCCACAGTCGTCCGCCATGCTCCCCTGACGCAGTCAAACCGCAGGGCGCATGGCGGGCGTCAGACATTCTATACACCACAGTCCCACCCAACCCCACACCAGTCATCGCTATGTTACGAATCAAACGCATGGACATCTTCATCCTTCAGAGCTTTCTGCCTCTGTTCCTGATGACGTTCTGCATCTGTCTTTTCATAGTGCTGATGCAGTTCCTGTGGCGTTATATCGACGACCTTGTGGGCAAGGGACTCGGCGTCGACGTCATAGCCGAACTTTTTTTCTATGCGGCGCTGACCATGATCCCGATGGCCCTCCCGCTCGCCATATTGCTCGCGTCGCTTATGACTTTCGGCAATCTCGGCGAGCAGTTCGAGCTGACGGCCATGAAAGCGTCGGGAATCTCGCTTCTGCGCACGATGGCGCCGCTCATTGTCCTTATGGTCATGATCGCCACGGGCGCATTCTTCTTTCAGAACGATGTCCTGCCGATAGCTCAGACCAAGATGTGGACCCTCCTCTACTCCATGAGGCAGAAATCGCCCGAACTGGAGATTCCCGAAGGAGTGTTCTACGATCAGATCCCAGGCTACAACCTTTTTGTGCAGGAGAAAAACCGCGACACCGGTGTGCTCTACGAGATGATGATCTACGACGTCTCGAAAGGCTTTGAAAACTCCTCGATCATCCTCGCCGATTCCGGCAAGATGTCGATAACTCCTGACAAGACCCATCTGTTTCTGCGTCTGTGGAACGGCGAATCGTTCGAGAATCTCCGCGATGCCGCCGGGTCATCCAACATGCGCAATGTCCCTTACCGGCGCGAGTCGTTCAGCCGCAAGGACATCATGCTTAAGTTCGACGCCAACTTCAACCGTATGGACGAGCAGGGAATGCGAAGTCAGTATGTCGGCAAGAACATGGCCGAACTCCGTGCTTCGATCGACTCGATGGGCCATCGTGTCGACTCAATCGGAAATATCTACGGCGAAGCCTTGCGCGAATATCCTTACATGGGACTGCGGCGCTACAACACACATACCGCCGAGGACGGCACACAGACTAAAGTCCGGCAGCCTGACGTGCAGTTAGCCCGGCCTGTCGATGTTGACTCCGTCTTCCGCGGTTCATCGTCAGGTGTACGCATCAACTATCTCTCCAAAGCACTTTCAAAGGCCGAACGCATTCAGGAGGAATACAAATACAAAAGCCACGCGATGGAGGACGAGCAGAAACTCATCCGCCGCCATGCCATCGAGCTTCAGAAGAAATTCACCCTCTCCTTTGCCTGTATAATTTTCTTCTTTATAGGCGCGCCGCTCGGTGCCATCATCCGCAAGGGCGGTCTCGGTACTCCGCTGGTCATCTCGGTTTTCCTCTTCATTTTCTACTACATCATCGACAACATGGGCTATAAGTTTGCCCGCGACGGAAAGTGGGAAGTGTGGGAAGGTATGTGGCTCAGCGCCGCCGTACTTCTGCCTCTCGGCATCTTCTTCACCTACAAGGCCGTCAATGACTCGGCCGTGTTCAACAAGGACGCCTATCTCAACTTCTTCCGCCGTTTCTTCGGAGTCAGCGAAGTGCGTCATGTGGAGATGAAAGACCTCGTCATGACCGAGGTTGAGCCTCTAGCCGCCGTCCAGCGTCTTGAGGCCCTCAAGATTGAAGTTGCCGAATATCTCGCCGCCAATCCGGAGAAGCAGGGCTATTCCGACTACTGGCTCCGCGGCTATGACCGCGACGCCCTCCATCAGCTGCGCGACCACATCGAGGCGACCGTCGAATATCTGTCGAACTCGCGTGAGAAGCTTGTAGTGCTCAAGCTGATGGATTTCCCGATACTCCGCAGCCTCTGGTTTCAGCAGCCATCACACAGCCTGTGGCTGTCGCGTCTGATGATCGTGCTCTTCCCCATAGGCTTGCCCGTGTGGTTCTACGGGCGCAAGACCCAGGCCGCTCTCCGTGCCGAACTTGCCGCCGTCACCAAAGTGGACAATGAACTGATAATCCTGATCAACCGGTAAAATACACCTGAAATACACCTTTTCACAAGCATAATTTACAACATGGATAGTATAAAATTAGACCGTATAGAGGACGCGATTGCCGATTTCCGTGAAGGCAAATTCGTGATAGTTGTCGATGACGAGGATCGCGAGAACGAAGGCGATCTGATAATTGCGGCCGAGAAGGTGACACCTGATCATGTCAATTTCATGATCACCAACGCCCGCGGCGAGCTCTGCGCTCCGCTGTCGCTGTCGCGCTGCCATGAACTCGGTCTCAGCCGTCAGGTTGAGGACAACACCTCGATGCTCGGCACTCCGTTTACCGTCACTGTCGATCTTCTGCCCGGATGCACCACCGGCGTTTCGGCCCACGACCGCGCGGCCACCATCCGCGCACTTGCCGATCCGGCCTCTACCCCTGACATGTTCGGTCGTCCCGGCCACGTCCATCCGCTCTATGCTCAAGATGCCGGAGTCCTGCGCCGTTCAGGCCACACTGAAGCCGCCATTGACCTCGCGCGTCTCGCCGGTCTCCAGCCCGCGGCCTCGCTGATAGAGATTCTAAACGAGGACGGCACTATGGCACGTCTGCCCCAGCTGCGCAAGAAAGCCGATGCCTGGGGACTTAAACTCATTTCCATCCGTGACCTGATTGCCTACCGTCTGCAGAAGGAATCACTGGTGGAGGAGGGTGTCGAGGTCGACATGCCCACCGCCTACGGCCATTTCCGCCTCATTCCCTTCCGTCAGAAGAGCAACGGACTTGAACACATCGCTCTGATCAAGGGTGATGTCAGCGGGCCGGACCCCGTACTTGTCAGAGTTCATTCTTCGTGCGCCACCGGCGACATTTTCGGCTCGATGCGCTGCGACTGCGGCGAGCAGCTTCACCGCGCCATGCAGCTGATCGAGAAAGAGGGCCGCGGAGCGGTCGTCTACCTCAACCAGGAGGGCCGCGGCATAGGTCTGATGGACAAGATCAAGGCTTACAAGCTCCAGGAAGAGGGTCTCGACACCGTCGATGCCAATCTTCATCTCGGTCACAAGGCCGACGAGCGCGACTACGGCGTCGGCGCGCAGATACTCCGTATGCTCGGCATAGAGAAAATGCGCCTTATCACCAACAACCCCGTCAAACGCATCGGGCTTGAAGGCTATGGCCTTGAAGTGGTGGAAAATGTCGGTATAGAGATTGCTCCCAACGACTACAATCGCCGCTACATGCTCACCAAACAGCAGCGCATGGGCCATTCACTTCACATGGACGGCTCCTCTTCGCAGTCGTAATGTACATGATGGTGGCTTGAATGGCACTCCGTCAGCGTGTGGTCTATGATCAGGTGGCGGTTGGCCATTCCGGCTATTGTCGACATCTCGTGCGATACGAGCAGCAGGGTAGTGGTTTGCGACAGCTCGGCCACTAAGTCGTAGATGTAGTGTTCGAAACGCTTGTCCACATAGCTCAGAGGCTCGTCGAGCACCAATACTTTCGGCCGTCCTATGATCGCGCGGCCAAGCAGGGCGCGTTGCAGCTGTCCGCCCGACAGATTGCCGATGCTTGCCCCGGAATGATTTTCGAGACCCATCAGGCGGGTGACTTCTTCCACCCTCCGGCGGGTCTCTTCTTTTCCCGGTGATTCGGCTATGAGTCCGGAGGCTATGACTTCTTCGACACTGATCGGGAAGCGCGAGTCGATCATGTTTTTTTGGGGCAGATAGCCGATCGAGAGATCGTGGACCGGCTCGCCGTCGCGGTAATATGTGACGCTTCCCCGGCTGGGTTTGAGCAGGCGCAGGATTATGCGCAGAAGTGTGGTCTTGCCTCCTCCGTTGGGTCCGGTGATGGCTATGAAATCCCCGCGGCGCACATCGAAATTGATGTTGTCGAGCACGGTCTTGTCATCCCATTTCTTGCTGATGTCGCTGAGCGATATGATGATCTCTTTTTCAGAATTGTCCATAGAGCGGTAAAATCCGGTTGTTGGCGGCTATTCGGCTGCTGTGAGCGCGTCGGTGATGGCACACATTTCAGATTCCCAGTCGTAGGAGAGGGGATTGATGCTGACGCGGCGCAAGCCTAACTGGCGGCTCATTACCTCTGCCTGGCGGTTGTCGAGGTCTTTCTGATAAAAAAAGACTTTGGCATGGTCTGTGTCCGCATGGTCGATGGTCTCGCGTATCATCGACAGTGAACTTTCCTTGTTTTCGGCATTTCCGGCCGAAATCTGTTCGAGTCCGTAGTCGCGCGCGAAGTAGCTGAGCGAGGGGTGCCAGACCATGAAATGTTCGCCGGCATGCGGAGCGAGACGGCTTTCGAAGTCGCGGTCGAGCGAGTCAAGCCGCTGCACGAATTTCTCATAGTTGCGGCGGTAATAGCTCTTGTTCGAAGGGTCTATCGTGACCATCGCATCAAGCATGTTTTTCACGATTATTTTTGCGTTTTTGACTGAAGTCCATGTGTGCGGATCGACCTCCTCATGTTTGATGCCGCCATGACTGTGGGTTCCGGTAATAGGGACCACACCCGCCGACGTGTTGAATATCGGCAGTTCGGGGTCTTCTTCGCGGATCTTGTCGAGCAGGGCGGCCTCGAATCCGATGTTGCCCATCCGCAGAAATCCTATCGACTTGCGCAGGTTCATTATGTGGGTCAGCGACGGATCATAGTTCTCCGGATTGGCGCCGTTGGCGATAAGGGTACGGATGTCAACCTTGTCACCCGTGATCTGTTCGAGCAGATATTTTTGCGGTTCGATGCTGACGGTGACTATCGGAGCTTCTGCCGGAGCCGCCGAGCAGGCGCTCAGAAGCCTGATGAGGCCTCCGACAAAAAGCGTAAGTATGGATATCTTGATTGTGTTTCGCATGTCTCAAAAAACTATATAGTAGAAAACAACACAGTCGGAATTTGTTGCAATCGTATTATATTTTTGCAAATATAAGCATTTTTTAGCAATTGGTGAAGATTTATTAAGGAAATTTTTCATTTTTGCGACGGATGTGCATATTTTGTAGACCATCGCATCCTTTCCAACGCTCATTTTCAGTCGAAAATGCCCTCCGGACAGACCGTAGTCGGAAATTTTTTGTATCTTTGCAACTTCTAAATACAGATAAGTAATTCTTAAAAATGGCAACACAAGACGAAGTTTTCAAAAAGATAGTAAGCCATGCCAAAGAATATGGCTTCGTGTTTCAGTCAAGCGAAATTTACGACGGACTCTCAGCCGTCTATGACTATGGTCAGAACGGTGTCGAGCTCAAGAACAACATCAAGCGCTACTGGTGGGATTCGATGACCCTTCTCCATGAGAATATCGTCGGCATCGACTCCGCTATTTTCATGCACCCGACCATCTGGAAAGCTTCAGGCCATGTGGATGCCTTCAACGATCCCCTGATCGACAACCGCGACTCCAAGAAGCGTTATCGTGCCGATGTGCTCATCGAAGACCAGCTCGCCAAATATGACGAGAAAATCGACAAGGAGGTGAAAAAGGCCGCCAAGCGTTTCGGCGAGTCATTCGACGAGGCGATGTTCCGCCAGACCAATCCGCGTGTGCTGGAGAACGCCCGCAAGCGCGACGAGCTGCATGCCCGCTACGAGAAGGCCATGAACGACAATGACCTGGCCGAGCTGAAGCAGATTATACTTGACTACGAGATAGTGGACCCCATAAGCGGCACGAGAAACTGGACGGACGTGCGCCAGTTCAACCTCATGTTCAAGACCGAGATGGGCTCCACGGCTGACGGCGCGATGGACGTGTACCTGCGCCCAGAGACCGCCCAGGGCATTTTCGTGAACTACCTGAACGTGCAGAAGACGGGACGCATGCGCATCCCCTTCGGCATAGCGCAGATAGGCAAGGCGTTCCGCAACGAGATAGTGGCCCGCCAGTTCATCTTCCGCATGAGGGAGTTCGAGCAGATGGAGATGCAGTTCTTCGTGCGTCCGGGCGAGGAGCTGAAATGGTTCGACTACTGGAAGCAGACGCGTCTGGCATGGCACAAGGCCCTGGGTCTGGGCGACGAGAAATACCGCTACCACGACCACGAGAAACTTGCCCACTACGCCAACGCGGCCACCGACATAGAGTTCAAGATGCCTTTCGGCTTCAAGGAGGTGGAGGGCATACACTCGCGCACCGATTTCGACCTGAGCCAGCACGAGAAATATTCGGGCAAGAACATCAAGTATTTCGACCCGGAGCTGAACGAGAGCTACACCCCATACGTCATAGAGACCTCCATAGGGGTAGACCGCATGTTCCTGACCGTGATGTGCAGCTCCTACGAGGAGCAGCAGCTCGAGGGGGGCGACTCCCGCGTGGTGCTCCATTTCCCGGCTCCCCTCGCTCCGGTGAAATGCGCTGTCCTCCCCTTGGTGAAGAAA